>MHKD01000045.1 GCA_001818775.1 Candidatus Kerfeldbacteria bacterium RIFCSPHIGHO2_12_FULL_48_17 | reverse complement strand
GTTTTGAATAACGACAAAAAAGGCCTGAACAGCGCCGCTATGATGGTTGATTTTTCCGTGCTCGGGAAGGAGTTTGCGAATTTCGGTGGTTCCAATCTGAGGGGTGAACAAAAAGACGCCATGGCCGCAAAAATTGCTGATGATGTCACCGGCCGCCGTATGAACGAAATTCAAACGATGTCGGGTGATGACCTCGTCAAAGATTCTTTCCGCAAACAAAATGTCAGTCCTGAAGAAATGGCCGCAGCCAAAGAAAAAATTCTGGCCGCCAGCCCGGAACGTGGCAAAAAAACAGACGAAGAAATTATCAAACAGCACTATACGCAGAAGGCGCAAACCGAAGACAGTAACTTCCGTAAAGCCGTCACCGGTATGGACAGCCTGCGTCTGCTCAATAAAATGTCACCAACCGACATGGCACACAAGAGCACGCACGAAAAAGAAGGGCATGATCAATTACAAAAACTTGGCGGCAATGATGATGAAATCAGGGCAAGAATTGTGAAGATGTGGGAACAGCTACCGAAAGATATTCAGACCAAGCTTGATGCCAGAATTCGGGCTGAGTGGGCCAACAGCGATAAGATGAGCACAGCCGATGTTGCCGAAGAAGCATTCTCGGAAAGCATTGCTCATTCGTACACCATGCGCCGCCGTCAACAGGCCGGTGAAAGTCCGGAAATGCTCAAGCAGCGAGCGGTTGCTGCCGGGCCATATATCAGTCCGGAAGTGCTGGGTGTGCTCGAAAGCAATGGCGTGCGTTTAGCGCCAACAAGGAAAGGAAAAGAAGTCGCGCCGGTAGGGGAACAGGCGGAAGTTTATGATGGCAGTGGTCGACCGGTAAGCGGCGATCAATCAGGTGAGGCGATAGCGAAGCAGCCGGATGTGCGTGTTGAAGTTGATGTGAAAAATGCTGCGAAAGGCGATGTGGATGCGAAATCAACGGCGGAAGGTGAAGAAGCCGAAACAGATGTTCATATTGACAGTGCAGAAACGGACGGAAGTGAGGGTCCGACTGGTCAGTACAGCAGTTCAGGTTCAGGAGGAAAATCAGATGAGCCAAAAATTGATACCGCCGGTTTATACACCACCCGGGAAGCAGCGGAAACCAGACTCCTCGAACTGTGGCGCTGGCAAGAAAAACTCAGGAGGGACAAAGCATCAGCCGAGGCACTGAAAAATATCCAATACGAAATAGATGCCCTGCAAAAACGGCTTGGAAAAAACAAGGGCACAAAAGAAAATCCCGAAGCCTAACACCGTATGGATAAAAATCTTCTCGAAAAATTTCATCAACTGCCCAGCCGCCTCAAGAATCTCGTATTTTCTCCTGAGGCGGTCGTTGTTATTGAGGAACTTGAGGACGAATATGACATCGAGCTGGGGGAATTCATCATGAAACTCATCGTCAAAGAAATTCCCATTGAAACGATCGGCTCGCACATCATGGCTGATTTTGGAAAACCGCCCCATGAAGCCGCGCAGCTCGCCAAAGGCCTCATCGAAAAAATTTTTAAACCCGAACTTAATTATTTGATGCAGCGCGCCAAAAAGGCGCAAGCTATTGTGAGGCGGCCGCAGCCGGTACAGAAGGCGCAGTTCACTACCCGCCGCGGCAAATTTCCGTCGCCGTTTTCCCCGAACCAAAACGACGTCGAGCGCCTCAGGCAAAGATCAGAAACCGCGCTCAGCTGGAAGCGCCCGGCAATCACCCCTCCAAGCAGGGCAGTGAACCAGCCCGCCCGTCCCTACGCCCAACCACCGGCGCAACCCCGCGTGCCCCAGCAACAACCATCACTGCACGCGCGTATTTTTCAAAACGACGATGAATTCATCCGGAATCTTATCAAACAATTTTATATTCCCATTGAAAACGAAGATCAGCTGCGCCGTTTTTCCACGGTCGTGCAGTCCCGCCTCAAGGGAATACGGGACGATGAAGAGCTGTTGGAAAAATTGGAAACACCCTGGCGGATCGGAGGCATGGATCTTTCCAGTCAGCTGGCCAGAGACATTATGGAAGCCATTCAAACCAAGGTTGCGCAGGATAAAAAAAATGAATTTCGGGAAATAGATATGCCACAGGTAACCGTGAATGATCTGGAAATCTTCGCTCCTCAACCAAAGGAATCACTCAGACCAATACAGCTGTGGCCGCACGCGCCATCACCTAAGCCAAAAAATGCCATCGAATACAAAGCAGCGCCGCCGGAAATGGCCGCATATCCGCCGTCGGCAAAAACCTCAATGCCAGGAACAGCGCCGACACCGCAGCCGACACCAACCAATGAGCTCGAGGATATCGCCAACCTCAGAGAAGCGCCACAACCCCAGCCCGGGGCACAGACACAGCCGCAGCAACCGGCAGCCGCCAAAAACCCGGTGCAATTTGGCTGGTCGCCGCGGCAGACACGCATCAAGCCCTGGACCCCGCCACCACCACAACCCATCTCACATCCCCCGGCTGCTCTGCCGATCGAACCGACTCCAACCGCGCACATACAACAGCCGACCGAACGACCGCAAATCGTCGGTGCGCCAGCTGCTCCGGCTCCGGTTAAAATGCCCCTGAAAAGGCCGGTTATTGAGCCACCCCTGCAAACTCCCACCCGACTCCGCGTCGAAATGAACCGCAACAGACCGCAGATCACTGACATCAAAACCCCGTCCCGTCCCACCGGTCCCATCGAAGAACTGCAGAATTTTACCGCCAAAGATATGCGCCAACTTTCTCCCGAGCCAACCCAGGTTATGGAAATCCTGCGCAGTAAACTTGATCTCCTTGAGGAAGAATCACTGGAAAAGAAAGCAGCCGGTATTCAATCCTGGAAAAATTCACCGCTCAATCAAATATACCTCTCCCTGGGTCATGAGAGTTTGGAGCAGGGCAAACCGGTTGAACTCGTTATGCAGGAAAGGCAGCAAAATCAGCAGCCCTACCTGACGCCCAAAGAATTTTACGCCATTGCTGATTTTAATCGCAGCCTTCGCTTTTAGTTTTGATTTAAAAATGGTATAATAGTTTCACTATGCAATTTGTTGTACCGCAATATATTGATATAGAAAGCAAAATCATCGGCCCCATCTCCACACGGCAATTCATCCTGGTTGTGGTTTTGGGTGTGATAGGTTTTTTGTTGTTCCGTCTCGCCCCTATGTGGATGTTTATCGTCGGTCTGCCCCTGAATGTGGGGATTTTTGGAACGTTTGCCTTTCTGAAAGTCAACGGTCAACCGTTTCACGTCTTCGCGCTTTCCGTGGCACAGACACTGAAACGCCCGGGGCTGCGGGTCTGGAATCAGGAAGTAAGTTCAAAAGAACTGAGAAAAGCGGACAGGCACGAGAAAACGAAAAGCCCAAAAATCATCGCCAATGCCAAGGAAGTAACGAGCAAATCACGTCTGGCCGAACTGTCGCTCATCATAGATACCGGCGGTGCCTACCAGGACAACAACCCCTTTAGCGGAATTAAAGAACCATATAATGCGATCCAAAAAGCTCGCGTCCGGCCGCGTTGAACAAAGAACACAAAAATACCTGGATATTTACGAAATCCGTGATGACATCGTTATCCTGCGCGATGGCAGTCTTCGCGCCGTTTTGCTCGTTTCTGGCGTGAATTTTTCACTGAAATATGAAGATGAACAGAACGCCATCATTCAGGCATACGTGCAATTCCTCAATTCACTTGGTCATCCGCTGCAAATCGTGATTCAATCCCGCAAACTCAACATTGATGATTATCTCACCCGCATAAAAAACATCGAGCGTGAACAGAACAACGAACTCCTGCGTATTCAGACGTCGGAATACCGTCAGTATGTCAGGGAGCTGGTTGATTTGGCCGACATCATGACCAAACGTTTCTATGTTGTGGTGCCATACCTACCGTACGGCGACAGTAAAAAGAATTTTTGGACCCGCTTCACGGAAGTCTTTTCACCGGCCGCGGCCGTGGTTTTGCAGAAAAAGAAATTTCAGAAGTTTAAGGAAGAATTGGACAGACGGGTGAATCTCATAAGCGAAGGTTTAGGTTCGATGGGTTTGACGTCTATTGTGCTGGATACTCAGGGGCTGATCGAACTGTATTACAATACCTACAATCCGGTGACGTCACAGCAGGAATTGATGAAGGATGTTAATAAATTACGCGTAGAAGAATAATTATGGTGAATCTTTTCGGTAAAAGAGAACAAAAAGAGGCGCGGATGATGTACCGGCAAACGCTGCCGCAAAATCAGGCCTATCAGCCGCCGGCGGGCTATGGTTATGCGCCACAGCAGCAATATGTTGTTCCCCCCAAGAACACGCAGCAGGAAAAGCAGGTCCTCGAAGAAGAGCGCACCGTCCGTAAGAGCGAAGTAACCGTCCGTGACCTCATCGCACCGTCCGTATACCGTGTCCAGCCACGTTTTGTTGATCTGGGCGGAAAATTCGTCAGCACCCTGTTTGTCATCACCTATCCGCGTTACATCAGCGTCGGCTGGTTTGCGCCCATTGTGCTCATGAACATACCGCTCGATGTTTCCATGTTTTTCTATCCCGTGAAGTCGTACGTCATCATGAAGCAACTGCGCAATAAAGCCGGCGCCATCGAAGCCCAGCTCCTTTCCGATGCCGAAAAAGGCGCGCCGCGCGACCCCATCCGCGAAACCGCGCTCAAAGACATCGAACAACTGCGCGACAACCTGGCCCAGGGCACGGAAAAATTTTTCCAATTCGCTCTCTATATCACCATCTACGGCGACACCGAAAAACAGCTCGAAGAACTCGCCGAAAAAATGGAAAATATTCTCGGCTCCAAACTTATTTACTCCAAACGCGGTTATTACCAGTCAGAGCAGGGCTTTAATTCCACCATACCCATCGGCAACGACGAACTTTCCGTTTCTTTCAACATGAATTCATCGCCGGCCGCGGCGTCTTTTCCTTTTATTTCCGCGGACCTCAGCAGCGATGACGGCATTCTTTACGGCATCAACCGTCACAACAACAGCCTGATTTTGTTTGACCGTTTTTCCCTGCAAAACGCCAACGCCGTGGTGTTCGCCACATCCGGCGCCGGGAAAAGTTATGCCATCAAACTCGAAATCCTGCGCAGTCTGATGTTTGGCACCGAAGTCATTATCATCGATCCGGAAAAAGAATATGAATACCTGGCCGAAGCCGTCGGCGGAACGTTCGTCAATGTTTCCCTGAATTCCGAAGCCAAAATCAATCCCTTTGACCTGCCGCGCGCCGTCGGGGGGAGCGACAAACCCGGCGACATCATCCGTTCAGCCATCATTACCCTCAAAGGCCTGCTGCGCATCATGCTCGGTGAAATGACGCATGCCGAAGATTCGCTCATTGACCGGGCGCTGGTCGAAACCTACGCCAAAAAAGACATCACCGCCGAAAGCGATCTGACGCGGATAACGCCGCCGCTGATGAGCGATCTGCAGGAGATTCTCGCGGGCATCGAAGGCGCCGATGATCTGGTGCTGCGCCTGGGAAAATACACCGAAGGAACATTTTCCGGCCTGTTTTCCTCGCCAACCAACATTGATATGAACAATCAGCTGGTGGTGTTCAGTGTGCGCGATCTGGAAGACGAACTCAAGCCCATTGCCATTTACAATATCGTCACCTACATCTGGAACGTGGTGCGGTCAAGTCTCAAAAAACGCATACTGGTGATTGATGAAGCATGGTGGCTGATGCAGCGTGAAGATTCGGCACGCTTCATTTTCGCGCTCGTGAAACGCGCGCGAAAATATTATCTCGGCATCACCACCATTACGCAGGACGTCAACGACTTTCTGTTGTCGCCCTACGGTCAGGCCATTGTGACCAACTCATCGCTGCAAATGCTCCTGAAACAATCGCCGGCATCCATCAACCTTATCACCAAAACTTTCCGCCTGACCGAAGGTGAAAAATATTTACTCCTGGAAAGCGCGGTGGGCGAGGGTATTTTCTTTGCCGGCAACAAGCACGTGGCCATTAAGGTCGTCGCATCCTACGCCGAAGATCAGATTATTACCACCGATCCCAGGCAGCTGCTGGAAATCGAAGATGCCAAAAAAGAATTTGCCAAAAGTCTTGAGCAGGGGCAAGAACAAAAATAACTTAATCAAAGCAAATTTATGAATAGAAAATTTATCTTCATCATCATTCCATTGGTCGCCCTGGTACTGATCGGCGGCGGTATTGTTGCCTGGGTACTGTTGTCGGGCAATGGCGCCACCAGCGGCGATACATCAAACGGTACGCTCAGGAATATAAACACCAATGCCGGCACCGGAACGAACACCGGGACTGCAGGTAATACCAACGCGGCGCCAACCAACGCGACAACTTCTGCGCCGGTTCCTTCCGATCCGACCAGCACCAAAGAAGCCGTGGCCCTGGCGCGCAGCTTCACCGAAAGATTTGGCACCTATTCCAATCAGAACGATTTTGACAACATCAACAACCTGCGTGTTTACATGACAGACAAGATGGAAAAGGCGGCTGACAAAATCATTGCTGACAGCGAAGGCAATCAGACCAGTTATTATGGCATAACCACCAGGGTGCTGGCGACAGATATCAGCAAAGAGGAAGAGAAGCGCGTGGAAGTGACCCTTACCACACAAAGACAGGAATCATCCGATGAAAAACCGGAGCCGAATATTTTTCAGCAGGATGTAGAATTGGTGCTCGTTCTTGAGGGAAATGGCTGGTTGGTCGACAGCGTTAACTGGAAATAACACGTATGTTATGGCACGAGGTGAATCCAATGCCGCGCGTAAGCGTGATGTCGGCAATGATGTTGGGGGTGCCGGTAAGGCCGCTAACGGTGCCGGCAGTCAAGCAGGGCAACCGGAGCAAATCAACAGAAAAGCTAAATTGAAGGCAGTTCAGCCGGGATCGGGCGGAGGCAGTGGTGCATCGGAACAGGATATTGAAATCCAGCTCAACAGCCAGAGAAAGGCAGATAAAGATGGCGGACAGGCTGGCGAGAGTGGGGCGACAGGCGGCGGCGGGAAAGTTATACCGTTTCGACAGCGGCCGGGGTATGTACCAATAAAGGGGACGGTGCGTTTTTCCGGTGGGGGCGGGAGTGAAGGGGGCGGTGATGCAGCCGCACCCAAGGATTTTTCCATAGAGGAGAGTATTCTGGATGAAGATACGGGCGAAGGGGATGATGTGGCTATGCCGCTGCCACCACCGGCACCACGTGAAGCGCCCACACTGGACGCCGCCGGGCAAAACCAAGCCGCATCGGATCTTGATGAGCAAAGACGGTTTTTACAAATGCAGCAACGGGAAGATGAGCAAGGCGGGGGAGCAGCAGAACAAGGTGGCCAAGAACCGAGGGGTGGTGAGCAACAAGGCAGTCAACCGTCAGGTGGGTCAGAAGCGCAACAACAGGGAAGTGGTACGCAAGCTCCGGCAGCCACAGGAGCAACGGCCCAACCGGCAACGGTGGAGACGCCGCAGCAGCAGTCACAGGCCGGAACGCAGTTGCAAAGCGAGCGAAAAGAAGCGGGCGCGGGTGGTGGTACGAAAAAAACAAAAGAAGAAGGCGGCGAAACCAAACCGGAAGGCGAGGCAGGTAAAGGCGGGGATCAACTGGAAAAGCTCAAGGCCAAGCTTGATCCGGTGCGTCTGATAACGGACTGGATCCTGCGCTGGGCGGTCAACTACTGTGCGAGTCTCGAGCCATTTGGTATACTACTCTTAGTGGCTCCCTACATGAATTGGCACTTTTTGATGCGGTACTGGAAAGATAAAAAGACACACTACCGTGACATGAAAATCTACGAAATGTTGATACTTGGTTTAATAGATATTGTATGGATAGGGATAGTGCTATCGTTTGTGATAATTGTCTACATGGGACAGGGGGTACTTGAGGGGATGGGTTCGATCGGTGAATTTTTTGCGCACATATCACCGGTTTTCAGGTTATTGGACATATTTTTAGATCTATCCTCATACATTTTAACAAAAATATGACAGCAGGGAGAAACAGAAATACAAAATATCAGAACCGGTTTTTACTCGGTCTTCTTGCTGTTGCCGCGATTTTTATTTTTACTCAGCCAGTGTTTGCCGATGTAACACTTGAAGTACCGCTGCAAGGTAAGGAGACCGTGGAAGATCTTCCGGAATACATAGAGCTGATGTATAATTTTGCGCTGTCGGCAATCGGAATTGTAGCCATGATTATGATGATGTGGGGTGGCTTCAAGTGGATTGCGGCGGCCGGCAGCAGTTCAAAAATTGGTGATGCCAAAGACAGTATTTACAATGCGATAATCGGTCTCATTCTGGCGCTGCTCTCATTTTCATTACTTTTTATCATCAACCCTTTGCTGCTGCGAAACGCCAATCCGACGGTCAAACCACCAAATATTGCCGGATATGATAATCTGGCTTCGGTGCCGAAATGCACAGATATAGCGCCACCAAATGGCGAGTGCTATTTGCAACCATGTGCCGCGTCTACGTGCGACATCAACAGTAATGGCAGGCAGGACGTTTGCAGAAAATCGTACTGTCCGGGTGTTGATAAGGAGGGCGGATTGGTGCAAACCTGTCAGGAATTACCAAGTGGTTCGGGACAATTTAAGTGTATATCAGAAAAAGGAGTCAGTGAGGCGTGTGATAATCCAAAGAATGATTATGCACAATGCGGTAACCACAAAATTTGTGTGAACGGAGGCTGCACAGACTGTCAAAATCAGGAATATGGGACGGCAAGTGGCGCCAAACCGTGCTGTGAATATCTGGGTTTGGTGAATGTCAATGGACGATGCTTTGAAACGTTGGGTTTTGCCGGCGATTCCTGTACTCTTGATGATGAATGTGTATCATTTATATGTGACACCAATCAGGGGGTTTGCATAGCCTTGCCTCCAGGGGAAAGCTGTGACGTTTCCGAACAGTGCCGGCTTACCAAGAATGACAAGGAAAATGCCTGTGTTAATGGTGAGTGCTGCATCCTCAATGGTACGACGACTCCTGATCCAGCGGCCTGTTGTTCAAAAACCGTTGACAGTAATAATAAATGCGCTAATTAGAAACACCAATGCCACAAATAAACAAGGAACTCCTCAAAAAAATCGGACTCGGCGCGCTCATCGTCGGTTTTGCCGTACTTATGGGATATCTCATTTATCGTATCTTTTTCCGTCCGATTTTTGCTCCGGATCAGGGCGCGACCAACACCAACGCTACGCCTTCTGGCACGTTGCCGCCCACCAACACCAACACGAACGCCGGCGTGATCACCACCAACATCAACGGCGAAATTATCACCGTTCTTCCGGCCATTGACACGGTCGCCACGGGCGGCAATACGCTGGCCGACCGGGTGGAAATCGGCATCCCCCTCGGCGCCGCGCAAACAACCCAGGGTCTCAATTACTACGACCCGGCCTCCGGTCAATTTTACCGGCTTGGAAGCAACGGCGAACCGGAGCTGCTCACCGATGACATCTATCAGGAAGTGGAAAACCTGACCTGGAGTCCGGACGGCGGCACCGCCATTCTCGAATTCCCAGACGGCAGCAATGTCGTGTATGATTTTAACGCGAAAAAACAAATCACCCTTCCGAGGGAAATGCAGGAATTCTCTTTCGCAGCCGGCGGCGATCAGATCGCGTTTAAGTACATGACGCAAAACCGCGAAGACCGCTGGTTGGGCGTGGCATCACCTGATGGTTCCGAATCCAAAGGTGTGGCGCTCCTGGGGGATAATGCTGATAAAGTCATTGTTGATTATTCTCCCAGCGGTCAGGTGGTCGCCACAGTTCGGGAAAGTCTCAACGCCTTTGAAAACGAAATCGGTTTTGTTGGCCTTAATGAGGAAAATTTTAAGGGCATCGTTGTGTCGGGGCGGGGCTTTCAGCCACAGTGGTCGCCGAACGGCAGTCAACTGCTGTACAGCGTGTATAATCAGGAAACGGAGTATATGCCCGAGCTTTTTATCGTTGATGCTCTGGGCCAGGATATCGGCAGAAATAACCTTGATTTGGGCCTGCGCACGTGGGCGAATAAGTGCACCTTTTCAGACACTTCGACGCTGTACTGCGCCGTTCCCGAGTCCTTGGAATATGGCGCCGGTCTGGTGCCGGGCGTGGCCGCTGGCACTCCGGACAGAATTTATAAAATAGACACGCAAACCGGTACGCGCAGCATTGTGGCCAATCCGGTAAACGGCGAGGGTGATAATACGTTCAGTGTTGGTGAGCTGTTTATATCCGAAGACCAAAAATATCTCTACTTCACCGATCAGGTGACGGGTGAAGTCCGTAAAATTAAACTTTTTTAACCATGACAGAACGAAGCGAGTATACAAAATTCTACCTGGGCCTTGCTATTCTGGCTGTGGTGATATTTTTTGTTTTCATATTATTTGGCTATGCCATTGTGGAAAGAAATAAGCCCAAGAGCGAGGCTGACAGTGGCAAGAAAATTAACACCGACACCGGTCCCGATCCACTCATTACCGTTGTTCCGGAGCAGTACCAAAACTATGATACAACTCAGCTCACGATATCAGCCAATGATCCCAAGCGCGGCCCAACGGATGCGGCGGTGACCATGGTCATTTTTTCGGATTTTCAGTGTGAATTTTGTAAAGATGCGCGTGATACCATGTATCAGTTGGAGAAAAATTTCGCCGGAAAATTGCAGATTGTCTGGAAAGATTTTCCCATTCCGCGCGTTCATCCGGAGGGCGAACCTGCCGCCATAGCCGCACGGTGTGCCCAGCAGCAGGGGAAATTCTGGGAGTACCACGATAACCTGCTTGAAAATCAGACGCTTTTGGGAAATGATCTGTACACAAAAATTGCTCAGACCCTGGCTCTCGATATGGACAGCTTCTCTTCGTGCGTCAATAACAAGACCACGCAGGGCCTGGTGCAAAAAACCTTTATTGAGGGAGTGGCGCTGGATATTTCCGGTACGCCCTTTTTCTTTATCAACAAAACAAGGGTTTCGGGAGCGCAGAGTTACAGCAATCTTGCCGGCATCGTCCAGCAGGAGATTGATAAGGCGGCCCTCGAGATACCGGCCCCATAGGCGCACTGATATCAAAATAAATTGTCACCCCCGTTGTAAGCGTGCTAAACTGGTGCCGCAGGGCCGGGCATCAGCACCCCCAAGCGCGTTTTTATTTTCCGTTATATGCTCAAACAAAAATTTTCCACGCTGTATATATGTGAACATTGTGATGCCCAGTACCCCAAGTGGCAGGGGCAGTGTTTGGAGTGTGGGCAGTGGGGGACGGTGCATGTGGGCACGGTCGTCGGCGCCAGGCAGCAGCCGGCAGCAGCCAACGTACCGGCCGGTAAGGTGGTAACATTAGACACCATAACTTCCAGCAACGAGCAGCGTCTGAGTACCGGAATAAAAGAATTTGACCGCGTTATGGGCGGCGGAATCGTGGCGGGTTCGTTGACGCTTTTGGGCGGCGATCCCGGCATCGGTAAATCAACGTTGCTTTTGCAGGTGGCGGCCCAATTTGCCGACAAGGTTCTCTATGTTTCCGGCGAAGAGTCAGCCGGTCAGGTGAAACTGCGTCTCGATCGCTTAAAACTCCCGTCGCCTGACGCCAAAAAGATAAAATTTCTCGCCGAAGAAAGTGTTGAAATTATTATAAAAACCATTCAGGAACAGC
>MHKD01000044.1:52566-55060 GCA_001818775.1 Candidatus Kerfeldbacteria bacterium RIFCSPHIGHO2_12_FULL_48_17 | reverse complement strand
GAAGAAACTTACACCCAATTATCAGCCGAAACGGCCAAAATTGATAATGACCTCAAGAGCGTGAGTGCGGCTCTGCATGCCAAAGACGAATCGGCCAAGCTGACGGAATACCGCAAACAAGATAATGCGCTCCAGCAAGAAGTAGACCACATCGAGAAAGCCATTCAGAAACTCCAGGGTGAAGTCCGCGGCTTCAATGAACATGAGCAAAAGAAAAAAGAGGCGCTGCTGCAGCTGCAGCACACGGCCCGTGAAACCCAGAACGCGCTTAATACGCTGACGGCGCAGGCACAGGAGATGAAAATTGCCCTGACCCGCAGCGAAACCAAACTTGAAGATTTGAAAGAAGAAATGGCGCGCGAGCTGGCGAACAATGTCATACAAAAGGTGCACGCCTACGGCCGTATTGGTGAAGGTTTGCACAGCCTGGAAGCCCGCATCACGAAACTCAAGCAACAACTCGAACTGATTGGCGGTATTGATCCGGAAACGATGCAGGAATATGAAGCGACCAAGAAGCGTTTTGAATTTCTCACGACCGGCCGCGATGATTTGAAAAAAGCGCTGGCTGATCTGGAAAAAATCATTGATGAGCTCGATGTGAATATCAAAAAACAGTTTGATACCTCCTTTCATGTCATCAGTGCCAATTTTTCCGAGTATTTTAAGGTCTTGTTTGGTGGTGGTTCGGCCAAGCTGCGGCTGTTGACCGAAGAAGTTGCCAACGAAGAAGAAGCCCAAGCAGCCGAAGGGGAAAATACCGTGCCGGTGCAGGTGGATATGACGAAAGAACACACGCAGATTGTGAAGAAGTTGATTGAGCGCAAGAAAAAAGTTATTTCCGGTGTGGAAATTGAGGCTGTGCCGCCGGGCAAGAAGATGAAAAATGTGCAGGCGTTGAGTGGCGGTGAAAAAGCCCTGACTTCCCTGTCTTTGCTGTCGGCTATTTTGGCCACCAACCCGGCGCCGTTTGTTATGCTTGATGAAGTTGAAGCGGCCCTGGATGAAGCCAACTCGGAAAAATTCGCGGTAATCATTAAAAAACTTTCACAAAAAACACAGTTTATTGTCGTCACCCATAACCGCGTAACGATGCACTATGCTGATGTGTTGTATGGTGTGACTATGGGTGAAGATGGTTCTTCACACATCCTGAGTTTGAAGATCGAAGAAGCCCGTAAGATGGAAAAGGAAGGAAAGTTGAAGACGATTGCATCATAAAATTACAATTTTTTATATTAAGATAAGGTATCCTTTCTGGCGGACTCATTTTGCGAAGCGGGCAGGGTTCTTACGCGCAGCGTAAGAGAGCGCAGCAAAATGCGTCAGTTGAGGCCACTCGCTGGGTGGCCGAAACGGCGCTAGAAAGGATACCTTGTCTTTTTTTATAAATTTTTGTACTTTTTACTACTCCCCTTCCTCCCGCTTGGCGTTGTAGAGATGGTAAAAATACAGTGTCAGAAATACCGTGCCGGCCATGCCAAAAATATTCACAAACATATTGAGTGTCACAGTGTGCAACAAACTTTCTCCGGACAGCACTGTCGAAAATATCCAACCCATTCCCATGCTCACGCCAATGTAGTACAGCCAAACCGTAATATTCACCCCCAACACTTCCCACCAATGACCGCGCACCAACTGCTTACTGGCATCAAGTGCGCTTTTCCATTTTTTTTCATTGATGATAACCAACTGCGTCACGAACGTATAATAGTTCAACCAAATAATGCCCGGAATAATCAGGAGCACGCTTAACCCCAGAACAACAACTCCCTTAAGCAGCAACGTCATCACCAATATTCCCCAGATATTGGCCGCCTTTTTCAGCAATTTTTGCGGTGACAGCCATTTACCCACGATTGCACTGGCCGTCAGATAAATAAACACGGCGTCTGCGAACGCTCCGATCAGCGTATTGAAAAATGCCAGTGCATAAAAATTATCGCTACTGACGAGCGCGAATACGTTAGCTGTTACTGGGTTACCGCTGGGAAAAAAGTATTCGTTGGCCAAACTCAGAGGTATGGCAAGCACAATCGCAAAAGCCAGAAACATCCGCCAATCATGCCGAAGAGCGACAAAGGTTTGCCTGACCAGACCACGAAACTGAAAGGTTGTTGGAAATCGTGCATTATTTGCCATATTTTCGTATCTTAGCTTGTTGTGCGCCATTCCGCAATCCATTGACAACAGCGGCCTTATTTTGTACACTCAATTTTGCTCTCCCCCTGCGGCCATCATCAGGCCGGTGCGGGAACTATCTTCATCTTCATTACATAATCAGCGATTTTCATGTTAGTTATTCGTCTTAAACGGGTTGGAAAGAGAAATAAAGCCCAATTCCGTATCGTTCTCCAAGAAAAAACTCAGGCTCCACGAGCCAAGGCTTTGGAATTTTTGGGCAGTTTTGATCCGCACCAAAAAGATGGTCTGGTTTTCAAGAAAGAACGCGTACTCTATTGGATTTCTCAGGGTGCCCAACCATCAACCA
>MHKD01000044.1:35138-52534 GCA_001818775.1 Candidatus Kerfeldbacteria bacterium RIFCSPHIGHO2_12_FULL_48_17 | reverse complement strand
TGGCGGCTCGCAAGAAAGAAGTGGCCAAGCCTGAGGCAGCAGCGCCCAAAGCTGACGCCAAGGCAGAAACAGACAAGCCAGTTGCTGAGAAAAAAGCTGAACCGGCTCCGGATGCCAAATCAGAAAAAAAGGCGTAAAACCTCGGTTTTAGCGCTTACTTGACACAAATTAATAAATTGGTCATAATGCCATTGTTACGCTGGGCTTTGTTGTAACTTTACGCCTACCCTACTCTTGCGTAGGTGATCAAAGGTCGAAAACCATAACAATCACCCATCGAACAGCTAAGAAACCTTTATACGTTTTAACTCCACCACCATGAGTGAACAATACCAAGATCAGGCGTTCGTAGATTTTGTTGTCAGAGCCATTGTTGACAATCCGGATGCCGTATCAACCGAAAGAACCGTAGACGAGATGGGCGTTCTCATTACCCTCAAAGTCGATCAAAAGGATCTCGGACAAGTGATTGGCCGTCAGGGTCAAACTGCTAAGTCCATCCGCACTTTGCTCCGCGTTGTTGGCGCAAAGAATCAGGCCCGCGTGAACCTGAAGATTTATGAACCGGAAGGCTCCCGCAAAGGTGGCCCCCGCCGTGAACGTGACTCAAGAGACTCCCGTGATTCACATGACTCGCGCGACTCGAGAGATTCCCGTGACTCTCGTGATGCAGCCCCTGAGGCTCTCCAGGGTGGTGACTCCGGACTTGATGATCTCAAGTTGTAAAATTTTTTCTCTGAATGGAGAACCGACAAACCCCGCCAAACGCGGGGTTTTTGGTTGGTGTGCATTGACAGCTGCTGTATTCCGTAGTATGTTTTGGCCACTTTTGCATTCAGAGTGAATGCTCTTTGAAAAACTTTCTCAAACCGCCAAGGAGGACAAGACCATGGCCAGATCAAAAAAATCCAAGAAAATTTCCTTTCAATCCCAGAAAAACATTACCCCCACCCTAGCCGTTCGGCAAACAAAAATTTCTGAACCCGTATCTGAACAAGGAACGCAATGGCGATACGTCACCATTGGTATGACAATCGCCGCCTTTTTCATCCTGATGCCTCATTTATTCTGTGACAGCGCGCCACAAGAGCCGCTTCTTCTGACGGAGGAAACCTGCCGGAATCCTCTCACGTATTCCGCTCTCCTGGAGAGTTTGGAAGACATCAACGTTCCTCAATCTCCGGGATCAGTCACCAAAGCCGAGGCCGATCTCTTATTTTACGCATTGGCTCGACAATTTCAGAAACTGGTGGCGGCTATGCCGGACCGCACAACCTGCCTGAAAATGGCTGCAGATATGAGGGACGGCAAACTCGTCGTTGACTTTTTTCGGCGCGAAAACGATGACACGTTTGTTGTTCTTGGACAACGTGACGGTAAGCCACTGATTGCTGTCAACCCCGTTGCTTTAGCGCACCTCCGTGGCGATGAAGATAAAATTTTGCAGTTCATCATTGCTATCCAGAAATTTTATGGCTATACAACCTTCTGGAAGAAGAATGATGAGGTAGTGGATAGGCTATTGCGTACCCAGATGCTCACATCCCAGGAGGACTGCGATCTTTTTCTGCAGGTGCGGCTCAATGAATTGAAGGGCTTGTGCGAAATTCTGCGAGTCGTCCCCTACAGATCTCATATCAGAAATCTTTATGGGGACATCTGCAATGGCACCACCCACCAGCAAGAAATTTTTGTCTTGTATATGGACAAAAAACTATATGCTCAAGCGGATTGTAAAATCCTGCTTGACCGCGACGCGCCTCCCTGATTTTTCCTGCCCTTTGTAAATAGCCCCGGAACGTTAGCGTTTCGGGATTATTTATTTGTCTATTTTTTTCGGGCGGTATACTATGGAGGATATGGAATCCCAACCTATGTCAGACAACCACATTAAAATCGGCTGTACGGTGTTCATCATCCGCGATGGCAAAGTCCTAATAGGCAAACGGAAGAATACCTTTGGCGCCGGCGATTATGGCCTGCCGGGCGGTCATCTTATGTACGGCGAAAAACTCGTAGATGGCGCCCGGCGTGAACTGCTTGAGGAAACCGGTATTACTGATGGCACGTTGCGTTTCAGCGCCGTGGTTGATGACCCCCGGCTGACTGAGAAAGAACCGCAGCACTATATACATGCTGCTTTCACGCTGGAAGACTCAAAGCAAGAGCCGCGTCTGATGGAACCGGATAAATGTGCCGGCTGGGAATGGTTTCCGCTGGAAAGGATTCCGGAAAATATTCTCATCGGCCACCGTCCGATTTTCAAAACCTTTTTTGCCAAAACTACCTACCTACATTAATTATATTCGGAGCTAGCCGTATATATTCTCTCCTTTGACATTACTGAGAAAGCATGCTATTCTAAAGTAAGATTATCTTACTAATTACAATTTTATGAACGTACGAGTCACCAGCCTCTCTTCAAAGGGGCAAGTCGTCATTCCCAATGATATTCGAGAAAAACTTAGCCTGACTCCCGGGTCCAATCTTTTGGTACTTACTGATGGTTCGAATCTCCTCCTTAAGCCTATCAAGGCTCCGAAAATGAAGATATTTACCAGGCTTATGAAACAAAGTCGCAAACTTGCTTCGAAAAATGGCATAAAGCAGCGTGATGTTAATAGTATTATCAAATCTGTAAGAAATGAAAGTCGTTCTTGAAATGAGTCAGAGGTGGATTCTTTTTATCACAGAACATTCGCAGGTTGTGAAAGATAAAAAGATTGTACATCTATCGCGTGACACGAAAGACGATAAATTTATTAATACTGCGCTGGTCGGTAATGCTGATTTTCTCATTTCTGGCGATGATGATCTTCTGACCCTCAGGGATATAAGTCCAGTCAAAATTATTACTGCGATAGAATTTATAAAAATCTTGAAAAAAGTAAAATAGTATTATGAAATTTACCTTTCTCACTATATTCCCCCACATCTTCGACTCGTACTTGGGCGAAAGTATTCTCAAACGTGCCCAGGCCAAAAAGCTGGTGGAGTTTACGGCGATTGATTTGCGCGATCATTCGGAAAATAAACACCGCCGGGTGGATGATACGCCGTACGGCGGTGGCCCGGGCATGGTGATGCAGGTGGGGCCAATCGTGAAGGCCGTGAAAGCGCTGCCGCCGGTAAAAAATCGCAAAATCGTGCTGCTCAGTGCCAAAGGCAAAAACTTTTCGCAGGCCGTAGCCCGGCGTTATGCCAAACTTGATGAGCTTGTGCTGATTTCCGGCCGCTATGAAGGCGTTGATGAACGCATCCTGAAATACATCGACGAAGAAGTTTCGATTGGGGATTATGTGCTGACCGGTGGTGAGTTGGGCGCGTTGGTGATTGCCGATGCCGTGACTCGCCTGCTGCCCGGGGTACTGGGTGATGATGAATCCAGCCGCGACGAATCACACACGCAAAAAGGGGTGCTCGAATATCCGCACTACACCCGTCCGGAAACGTGGGACAGTCACACGGTGCCGCAGGTGCTGCTTTCCGGCGATCATAAACGGATTTTGGAGTGGCGCGAGAAACATAAAAAACGAAAGAAGTAATTGCCACCGGAATGATAGAAAATTTACCAATTGAAAAAGAGGTTCTCAGTTGAGCACCTCTTTTTCCTAAAGAACGCCTAGCCTTTAGCTTCTTCTTCAAAAAGAATCATCTTCATTGAAACCCCTTTCGTTTGGTTTGTTTTTTATTTGTCGCTAACCTCAACCAACGACAAATTTTTTCTGTCAGAATGGAGATAGGAAAAATATCTTCCCCATGGTTTTATATCATATACTGCTCCCTTTATCGAAAATGAATCAAAATTTTTTCCACCGTCGCCGCTATAAAAAAACTTCGTTACTGTTGGATCCTCCTCATCTTCTTTGGTTCTTAAATTTGTCCATACAATCTTCCCCTCTTTCATGTGAAAATTCTCCGGATAGCCACAGTCCTTTCCCATTGATTCATTCCCCAGCATAAGTTCACTTCTATCTTTCTCTGTGCCCGCCATGTACATGACGCACAATGGCATTCCCTGGATCATGGTACATCTTTTCACCATTTCCTTAGCCTTTGGATACGACCATGATTGGTCCTGGTAAAATATAGTTATGCCATGGCTTTTATATTTTACCGCCACCAAAGGCTGATTATTGTAGCTGGAAATAAAAGGTATATCAACGTCTCGCATTGAGCAAGCTAAAATGTAACCCAGGGGGTATACGTTGAGCAATTAAAAATGTAACCATAGGAAATTATCCTTAGGTTACCGGTATATGAATCATAAATTGCTCCGTATGACCACCAGAAAAGAATATCTCCAATCCGTAAAGCTTGGCTATCACACCATATCCAGGCAGGAACAGGGCCTGATCCTTTCTGAGGTGGTTCAAAGAACCGGCCTTAATAGAAAGTATGTCATCCGTATCTTTGCGCCCCGTCATGTCATTCATGTAAAGCCGGTCAAACAGGTGCGCCTACGGGGCAGAATCTACCCCGCTTCCGACACCCTGTACCTGTACCGTTTCTGGAAGCTGATGGATTACCCCTGCGGGGTGCGTTTGCAAGCGGCGATTGGTGAGATCGTTCTGAAAGTAAAACAGTTTCAGGAAATGAATATTCCTGATGAGGTTTCCGGACGGTTACTGAAGATTTCTCCCCGCACCATTGATGAAAGGCTCAGGAAATACAAACAGGAGCGGCGGAGAAAGATCATGGGAACCACCAAGCCGGGAAGTCTTCTCAAAAAACAGATTCCCATACAAACCTCCTCCTGGGAGGAAAAGAGGCCGGGATTCGGAGAATTGGATACGGTGGCGCACTGTGGGGAGTCGGCAGGCGGTGAATTCATCGTTTCTCTGGGGTATACCGACATTTCCAGCCAATGGACGGAATATGAGGCGGTGGTTGGTAAAGCACAAAAAAACATTCAAAAAGGCATTGACACCATGGAAACACGCCTGCCGTTTCGTCTGAGGGGCATTGACCCGGACAATGGATCTGAATTCATCAACTGGGCGCTGTATCAAAGCTGCCAAAAGAAAAAGATTGTTTTTACCAGAGGCAGACCCTACCACAAGAATGATAATGCCCATATTGAGCAGAAAAACTGGACCCATGTCAGACAGCTGTTCGGAAACAAAAGAAGAACCAGCCAAAAAGAATGTGATCTCATGAACGATCTGTACCGAAACGAATGGCGCCTGTACAAAAACTTCTTTCAACCCAATCTGAAGCTCATCAAAAAGATACGGTATGGAAAGCACCATGACCGCATCAAAAACATCTACGATGGACCGCAAACACCATACCAGCGACTGCTGAAATCCCCACAGATTCAAAAAGAAAAAAAACAGCAGCTGAAAGCCCTGTATGAAACACTCAATCCCTTTGAACTGAAACGTCAGATTGAAAAGAAGCTCGACAGAATCAATCGAATTCGCACCACCCCTCACAAAACCGGCACCTCATTTCAGTCACCTTTTTAGATTGCGTAACGTATACCGTTCGGTTACATTTTTAGATTGCTTGACACGCGTCTGCAAATTTTCTCACTGACCTTCCACCTACCATTACTTCCAGATTTTTTCTCGAACCCTTCTTGGTTATCCCGACATAGAGTGGCATACCCGAAATTGTCATCTCTGTGGGTATCATGCTGTCAAATCGCGGGAAATCTGTTCCGGCCACAAAGTATTTTCCATCATCAAAAACATAGGGAAAAATCTGCTTCTTTGATGTTGCCATGCCCAGTAATTCTGCTGCTCCGAGGTTTGGTAGTTGACCTGAGCCGGTACTTCTCAGTAACCAAGCATTATTTTTTATTACTGCCCACATGGGGATTCCGTTCCAGTCCATAAGGAAATTGAGTTGAGTGACGCCCTCTTCCCTGTACTCCTTACCGGCATGATAAACCAGCAATTTGTGATCCAGATCATAGGCCAGTGTGGCGATCTTCCCATCTATCAGTTGTGTCTGATGAATTGTGTCATATTCGGGTGAACACTGCGAACCCAGATGAATTGTCCAGTTTGCATCCAGGTTCTGCATGGCATAAAATCGCATTCCACGACGGATGCCAAAATTTATGCATTCAATTCCGGTATCATCTGCCTTTTGGTTGATATACCACGTGTACATATCATACCCGTCGGTTCCTGGACCGGAGACGACGCTGTATACTTTGTTTGGTTTTACTGCCTCCGCCGAGTACAGATAGGAATCATCCCCAACTGAGAGGATTGGTGTTTTTTTCTCTCGTCGCATCATCGTTGAAATTTTCATCTGTCATTCCTTTCCTGTTTTATGGTTCTGTTTTCGCTATTGAGTCTATTTCCACCAAAATTCTAACCATACAAATTTGCTACTGACGGCTGCCTCTTAATACGTTCTTTTTTCAAAGAACTGAGCAAAATTTACTCCTTTTGTCCCTCACACGTCAAGTTCTACCCAGCCGCCCCATCCCCGCCGCTCACCACCCTACCCCCATGCCCTTGACAACCGAGCCCATTTTCCTCTATTATGAAACTACCCTGAAATATGGGTATTTTTATCTCAGAACAGCAGAAACAGCAGTCCGGCGAGTACTTTACCAATTCATTTATGGTAGAAATTCTTTGCAGACTTCCCGGGGTCCGAAAGGGCCTTGGAACAAGCGCAGAGAAACTCCAACAATTCCAATTGAATTTCGGTGTGATAATTGTGATACAGCGCATTATGCGTTAGGTCACTCTTTAATGAGAGTTTGATCCTGGCTCAGGGTGAACGCTGGCGGCGTGTTTAAGGCATGCAAGTCGAACGGACCTCGCAAGAGGTCAGTGGCAAACGGGAGAATAACACATTGGTAACCTACCCCGAAGCGGGAAATAACACCTCGAAAGAGGTGCTAATATCCCATATAATGGCTCAGGTAACGTCCTGAGTTATGAAAGATTTATCGCTTTGGGAGGGGCCTATGTTCCATCAGCTCGTTGGTGAGGTAAAAGCTCACCAAGGCAACGACGGATACCGGGCGTGAGAGCGTGACCCGGCTCACTGGGACTGAGACACTGCCCAGACACCTACGGGTGGCTGCAGTCGAGAATCTTCCCCAATGGACGAAAGTCTGAGGGAGCGACGCCGCGTGACCGAAGAAGCCCTTTGGGGTGTAAAGGTCTTTTCTTGGGGAAAAATTAGTGATGGTACTCAAGGAATAAGAGGTTGCTAACTTCGTGCCAGCAGCAGCGGTAATACGAAGGCCTCAAGCGTTACCCGGATTCATTGGGCGTAAAGAGTTCAAAGGCGGTTTTACAAGTCAAACGTTAAATACTGATGCTCAACATCAGGCCTGCGTTTGAAACGGTAAAGCTCGAGGATGGTAGAGGTAGGCGGAATTGCCGGTGTAGCAGTGCAATGCGTTAATATCGGCAAGAACACCAACAGCGAAGGCAGCCTACTGGAACATTTCTGACGCTATACGAACGAAAGCGTGGGGAGAGAATGGGATTAGATACCCCAGTATTCCACGCCGTAAACGATGAGTGCTAGGCATTGAAAGTATCGACCCTTTCAGTGTCGTTCAATCAAGCTAACGCCTTAAGCACTCCGCCTGGGGAGTACGACCGCAAGGTTAAAACTCAAAGGAATTGACGGGAGCCCGCACAAGCGGTGGAGCATGTGGTTTAATTCGACACAGACCGAATAACCTTACCTGGATTCTTCTCACAGAAGTCTTTGGAAACATTGACGTGCCGCAAGGAGCTGTGAGCAGGGTGATGCACGGCTGTCGTCAGCTCGTGTCGTGAGATGTACGGTTAAGTCCGGAAACGAGCGCAACCCTCGTAGTATGTTACATTGTTCATACTAGACTGCCCTCTTTAAGAGGGAGGAAGGAGAGGATGACGTCAAGTCAGCGTGTCCCTTACGTCCAGGGCCACACACGTGCTACAATGGCGTGAAACAGAGGGGCGCGAATCGGCAACGTTTTAGCAAATCCCCAAAACACGCCTCAGTTCAGATTGAGGTCTGAAACTCGACCTCATGAAGCCGGAATCGCTAGTAACCGTGGATCATCAAGCCACGGTGAATACGTTCTCGGGCTTTGTACACACCGCCCGTCACTTCAAGGGAGCCGGTAATACCCGAAATCCCCTCGTTCTAGAGGGGCTGAAGGTAGGACTGGTGACAGGGAAGAAGTCGTAACAAGGCATGCGTAGCGGAAGCTGTGCATGGATCACCTCCTTTCTAGGGAGTATAGTTTGTCACTTCGCAGTTTACTGCAGGTGCAAACGTATGTGGTCGAATCACTTTTGCACTTTACGTGCATTGAGTGATGGATTTAGCGGAGGTTTCTACCATAAATGAATTCGTGAAGTCTCGCGAGAGCCCCGGTTGGGGCTTTTGTGTTATAGTGAATCTATTATGAAAAAAATTTTGGCGGAATTTTTCCGGGAGCAGCGCGTGTATAAAATGGCGGCTTTGCTGTGTGTTGTGGCGGCGGTTGCGCTGTTTGTTTTCTATACCGGCTGGTATCAGCGTCAGGCCTTGCAAAGAATTGGCTATGGGGAGACCGATTATGCCGTGTTTTATGTGGCCGGTACGCAGTTGCTGCATGGTGTGGCGGGTGATATTTATAATCCGGCGACATTTATACCGGCGGTGAAGGCATTGCGCGAAACAAATGGCGGCACACGCTATGTGTATTTTCCGGCATCGGTGTTTTTGTTTGCGCCGTTGGCGCTGTTTTCTTATAAAACGGGGGTGGTCGCGTGGTTGTTTTTCAATATCGCGCTGTTTGTGGCGGCGTATTATATTGGCGTCTGGCTGGTCGATCCGCGTTGGTGGCGGCTGCGGTATTCGTTGATTTTGGCGGCTCTGACGTTTTCCGATACGGCTGTTGGTTTAATGAAACGCGGTCAGATCAATGGCTTGATTTGGTTGGTTTTCATGCTGGGGTTGGTGTTTTTGGCGCGTGGCGGTGGCCGGCGTGGGCGTGACGGTCGCGCAGGTGACGACGGGCGTGAGGTCAGTGGGTGGCGCGTTGTGAGCGAAGTGGTGGCGGGTGCGATGTATGGCGTGAATATTCTGCTGAAAATTTTTCCGGTGGTGTTTGTGCCCTATTTTATTTTGAAAAAACAGTGGCGCGCGGCGGTGGCGGTCGTAGTTTTTCTCGTCGTGGTATTTGCGCTGACGATTCCGGTGTTCGGTGGCGACGGACAAACACGATTTTGGGAAGTTGTTTTGCCAAAACAGCTGGCCGGTACGGATTTTGGTGATAATAAGAATAATAATTCTTTGTATGGAACGTTTGATTATTCAACGTATCAGGCCGAGTCACCCTGGTATGCTCCTGCCGGTGCCGGGCACGCGGAATTTCAGAATTATGTTTTGAGATATATCCATTTGGTAGGGACGGGAGTGGCGTTTGTGGCTTTGGCCTGGGTGCTGTGGCGCTGTCGCGACCGACATGCGCGGCTTGATTATTTACTTGATTACGCGTTGATATTGTTGTTTGTCTTGCTGTTTGCCAAGGGCGTGCGTACGGCCTATAACCTGTGGACTATTCCGGCGATTGTGTATTTTTTCTCAGGTAGGTGGTCGTGGCGGCGGGTGCCGCTTGTGTTGGGGGCGCTGGCTGTTTTACTCACGACGCAGTTTTGGAGACTGTTACCGGTTGCGGTGGCCGACGTTTGGGGACCGCTTCGTATCACGAATGTTGGACTCGTGGCTTTGTTCGTCGCGTTACTGTGGGTTCGAGGCCGAAAACCTTTACAATAAGCCCAGAATCTGCTATTTTAAACGGGTAATTTCGCAGAGGTTGCTCGTGTGTTTAGAGATTATTTTCAATTTGGTGCGGAAGGCCGCAGGCCTGAGCACGCATTTTATAGGAATTGGAGAGGTGCTATCTGGACTGGCCTCAGCGAGCTAAAGTGGTGCGGACTGAGCGAAAGCGAAGGAGCACGCTTTAGCGAGCAAGAGGAGAAATGCTCTGCAAGCCGCAGCATTCAAAATGAAATTTTGGATGCGGAAGCTGGAGGAGCATTTGGACGAGGGTGAGTAGTTCAGTGGTAGAACGCTGTCCTGATAAGACAGAGGTCGGAGGTTCGATCCCTCCCTCACCCACACGGGTACATCACGTACTTCAGCTCCAAAAGCCGAACAAGTTCGACTTTTTGTGCTTACGTACGTGTGCCCCTTTTCCGAAAAAATGCGTGCTCGCTCACTTCGTTCACTGCGCACCTCATTTTTTCGGGGACCCCAGAATTCCATGTAAGCATCTCTTTAATGAGATATATTTCCAAGATTTGGACTCAACTGAAAAAACCTGAGCATATCTGGCTCATCATTATTCTCCTTCTCGGAACGGCCTTCCGGTTTTTTTATATCCATTTTGGTTTGCCGCGTCTCTACCTCGAAGATGAAGAATTTTTTGTCACCCCGGCCCTGCGCGTAGCCGGCGGGCAAATCAACCCGGACTGGTTTGGCACCCCGGCTCAACCCCTTATCTACGCACTGGGCATCACCTTCCGTATTATCAGTATCATTTTGAATTGGACCCACGGCACGGCGTTTGCTTCCTGGCAAAATTATGCCGCTTATACGACGATTTTTCAAACCGCTGGCCGTGTCTTCCCTATCCTGCTGGGCGCCTTGTCCATTCTGGTTATTTATTTTGTCACACGTCACTGGAATACGCGCAGTGGTCTGATTGCTGCCGCTCTGCTGGCGTTTTCTTTTTATCATGTCGATCAATCGCACATTATCCGACCCGATGTAGCCCAGATGTTTTTTATTTTGCTGATGGTGTATTTTTTCCTGCGCATGTTTGATGATCATCGCAACTGGTGGTGGTATATTTTGTCGGGTGCCAGTTTGGGCTTGGCGTTTGACATGAAATATCCCTCGATGTTTTTCCTGGCTCCGGCGGTGATGGTGATGTTCCTGTTGTGGCGGGAGGAAAAGTTTGTCTGGCGGCGCTGGGTCGCATGGGCCGCTTCCGGTTTTGCGGCAAGTTTTATCACCGGGCCATTTTTGTATCTGGATTTTCAGAAGGTGTTGCATGATCTGCGCATTGAAGATCGGGCTGAACACGGCGGCCATGATGGCTTCAGCTTTTTTGGAAATCTGTGGTGGTATGTGTGGGATATTTTGCCGTGGCAGCTGGGCACGTTTGTGTATGTGCTCGCGGTGGGTGTTGTGGTGTGGGTGGTGTGGCGATGGTTGGTGCGGCGGGCTTTGCCGTGGACGGCGCGCGAGAAAAAATTGGCCGTGATGGTGTTTACGGGTGTTTCATATTTATTGGCGGTGTCGTATCTGAAATTGCACTGGGCGCGCTGGATTATTCCGGTGATGGTTATGGGTTTTGTATTGGCGGGAGTGGGTTTGGATGCGGTGCTGCGGCGGTTCCGGGGGCAGCGGTTGGCGATGGTGTTGGTGGTTTTGTTGGTGGCCGCGGCGCCGTTGCTGCGGTTGGTGCGCATGCTGCATGGCTATTCGCAGATGCATACGATTGAGCAAGCGCGTGCCTGGGTTTTGGAAAATGTTCCGGTGGAAGGCACATATTTTTTGACGGAACCCTATACCCCGGTGCCGAAAGATGTGTATCGTTCGTATATGGCGCCGAACGTGAGCTGGTATGATTTGGAATATTACCGGGGTTTGGGTGTGACGCATTTCACGACATCGGAAACGGTGTATGGAACGATTGCGCGTGAGGCGCAGCGGTTGGGACCGAGTTCAAAATATGGGAAAGCGATAGTGAAATATGAGAAGATTTTTCGTGAGGCCGATCTGTTATATGAATCGCGGCCGCATCCGGAGTATACGTTGGATGAGTTGCTGTATGCCGGAGATTTTTCGGTGCTGAAGACGTGGCGGTATGATATTCGGTTAGGGCCGATTACGCGCGTGTACCGGTTTTTGCCGGCTGTCGCTGAATGATTTTGGTTTTGATTGCCGCCTGTGGGGCTTGCTCATTTTCCTGAATTCTGATACATTTTTTGCATGCCCTATTTTTTCATAGGGTGCGTAAATTACCACGCCGAGGTAGCTCAGTGGTAGAGCGAAGGACTGAAATTTCGGTCCCTTCCGGAGTAATCCGGAATGAGAAAAACTGGGTGAATTCGGAGAATCCTCAGATATATATCCGAGGGAACCCCGAGCCGAGCCAAGATGGGTTTTATTTTCTTGGAAGGTGTAGAGACTAGCAGGTGAGCCCCAACGATAATCCTGCAAACAGCGCCCAGCCCCCTTTTCAGGGGTGATGATATAGTCCAACATAGGATGGAAAATCCTTGCGTCGAGAGTTCGATTCTCTCCCTCGGCACCAGAAAGGAAAAATCAAAGAGTTTTGGGAGAAAAAAATTTTAATCAAAATCATAAAATTTTTTTAATAATTAACGGTCTAAATTAACCAATAAAAAAATATATGAGTATAGAAAATCCGTTCAACAATCCAACCCCTCCACAGGAGGAAGCTCCAAAACTAGAAAAAGTTGAGGAGGCAAAAAATCCAAAGGATATTTTTTTTAACGCTCTAAACGAGGAACTTTCTGCTATGGAAAAAGCTGGTAGATTGAGTCCAGAACAGGCAGAGGAAAAAAGAAAATCAGCGGCTCTCATTGAAACTGGATTCTCAGATGATCCAGTGTATGACGCTCTCCTATTCTCAAGAGCCGGCATAGCCGACGAAAAAGAAACGATCGCAATTTTTGACAAAAAAAATGCAGAAAAAGAATTGACCGCCCCTGAAAATCCAGAGGTGGATAGCTCGATAGCAGATTTTGTCGGAATTACCGAATCTGCCCGCCACGCATATGGCGAGCGAATGGAAAAAAATATCTCAGAAACCGAAAGACTTGAATTGATACAAGCAGTTCTCAGTAATGGAAGGGTTAAGAGATACTTTGAGAGGATAGTGCCAAGAATCAAAGAAGGTTTGACCGTGGAAGAAATTATCGCGCAAGACAAGGCTGAGGTTGAAGCAAGAAAAGAAATTACGGAAAAAGAAGAAACTTTTGAAACCACATTGCGCTTAGCCGAAATAGTGGTACAACATTCAAAAGAGAAACAAGGATTGTAGCAATAGAAAAATTTGAAATTGTCAGCGGTGCGGCTCCGCCGCCTTTCCGGATTTTCGCGGGGGGAATTCCTCGCCGCCTGCGGCGGCGAAATGCGTTCGAACACCGACATTGCGTCGGTGTTTTTTGATTTACGCGATGTCCCCGCTTTTCCTCACGAAAGCGTATTCGGCGGCAGATCCCTTATAAAAACACAACTTTCCCTGTAATATGCTATAATATATGCACGTTCCTAAGAGCCTGTCCACAATAAATCATGACCCACGAAAATCAAATTGCCCTGATACTTGCTCAACAAAACGTTCTTCAGGGCAAACAACTGGCGGAAATCACCGAGGCAGCCAGAAAACAAAATAAAACTTTGATTCGTTATCTTGTTGACCAGAAAATTCTCACGGAAAATGCTATTTTTGAAGCGCTTGGGCGACATCTGAAGGTTCCTTTTGTGGACCTTCAGGCTCAGAAAATTCCTGATGACGTTTTAAACATCTTGCCGGAACCCATCGCCCAGACCCAGCAGATGGTTGCGTTTGAGAAGAATGATGATAACACCCTCTCTGTCGCCATGCTTGATCCCGACGACATTCAGGTTATTGATTTTATCGAAAGGCGGCTTGGTTTCAAGGTAAAACCCTTCATTTGCACCCCTTCCGCCCTGAGAAATGCCCTCAACACATACCACCAGGGACTGGAAAACACCTTCGCGGAAATTTCGGAAAAGATCAGCCCACAATTTCGTGTTCTTACTGAGACCACCGACGTCACAAAATCAGAACAAAACAGCAAAGAAGAGGGTGACCCGCGTAAACTTAAAAAACTCTCCGAAGATCTCCCCGTCATACGCATCGTCAACTCGCTGCTTGATTATGCGGTTTTTGGCCAGGCTTCCGATATCCACATAGAACCCACGGAAAAAGACGTCATCATCCGTTTTCGCGTTGACGGTATTTTGCAGGACGTCATGACTTTGCCGAAAAGCGTGCGGGATGGAATCATTGCCAGGATCAAGGTTTTGGCGAAACTCAAACTTGATGAACATCGCCTGCCTCAGGACGGCCGTTTTAAGATAGAAACCAAAAAGTATAAAATTTCCTTCCGTGTTTCGGTCATACCCGTTTATGACGGTGAAAAAATGGTGCTGCGCGTCCTCAATGAATCGAATCGTGTCCTTACATTGGAAGAAATCGGTCTGCAACTGGGACCGGCCCACGTACTGGAAAATAATATCAGACGACCGCACGGCATGGTGCTTGTCACCGGCCCCACGGGATCAGGTAAAACCACCACCCTGTATACCCTCATCAATCTGGTGAATTCCCCGAAAGTGAACATATCCACGGTTGAGGATCCGATTGAATATCGCATCGAGCGCGTCAACCAAACTCAGGTAAACCCCCGGATTGAATTTACGTTTGCGCTTGGTCTTCGCTCACTTTTGCGACAGGATCCGGATATCATCATGGTTGGTGAAATTCGTGATAAGGAAACGGCCAAAATCGCCACCAATGCGGCTATGACGGGACATTTGCTTTTTTCAACGTTGCACACGAATGATGCTGTGGGATCTTTGCTCCGACTCCAGCAAATGGATGTACCCGCTTTTTTGGTTGCGTCCACCACCAACGTGATCGTTGCCCAAAGATTGGTGCGCAAACTCTGTAAAGATTGCAAGGAAGGCTATAAACCCGACCAGGCTATGGCGAATAAAATCAAAACCCAGTTCGATGAGAAACTTATACTGGAGGCGGTGCAAAAGGAGTCGGCGAAAAAGATTCATTCCCTTGCGGATATGACGTTTTACCGGGCCAAGGGCTGTGATGCCTGCGATAAAGACGGCTACAAGGGACGCATCGGCATTTTTGAAGTTCTGGAAAATACTCACAGCATCTCTCAACTGATACTTTCCGGCGCAAACACCCCTCAGTTGTTTGAAGCGGCCAAAAAAGAAGGTATGATAACCATGCTGCAGGATGCTTTCATCAAGGCACAGCGCGGCACCACGAGTATTGAAGAAATTTTTCGAGTCACGAAAGAATAATTTATGCCTGCGGAAACACAGGAACAACCAAAAGAAAAACCAAAAAAACATTCTTTCCATATTGGCGGCGTGAGTTCCGTTGATTTACTTTTTTTCGTGCAGAATTTGGAAATAATGGTGCGAACCGGCTTTGCCATCGCCGACGCCCTTGGCGTTATTGCGCCGCAGGTGAAAAGGAAAATGATGCGCGAAGCCCTCGTTGAAATTCATGGGAACGTTGAAAAGGGAAAAACCCTGGCCACGAGTCTTGAACAGTTTCCGCGGATATTCCCCGATCTTCTTGTGCAGATGGTCGCTGCCGGTGAGGCCAGTGGACAACTTGATATCACACTCAAACAAATCACATTGCAGCTCAAAAAAACATATACCCTTAAGAAAAAAATCACGAATGCTCTTATTTACCCCGCCGTTATTTTGATTGCCATGGTTTTGGTCGGCACGGGGCTCGTTATCTTTGTTTTGCCGAAAGTACTCTCCCTTTTTGAAAACGGTGAATTTGACGTGCCTCTTCCCACGAGGATTCTCCTCGCCATCGCTCATTTTTTTGAGAATAATGGCCTGCTTGCGGCGATTGTTTTTGTGGCATTGATCATTTTTTTCATCATTTCACTCCGGATTTCCTCAGGGAAAAAATTCTGGCAGGCCGTTTTACTGAGAACTCCCGTCGTATCGAAAATACTCATCGAAATCCAACTGGCCCGTTTTTTTCGAACCATCAGTTCACTTCTTGCCACCGATATTCCCATCGTTGAAAGTTTTAAAATTCTTCACAACATACAGCCGTTTTATCAATACAAAAAGATCATCTTCAGCGCATCTTCCCAGCTTCAGCAGGGTAAAACCATACACGAGAGTTTGAATCAAAATGCCAAACTTTTTCCGCCGCAAACCGTTCAGATGATGCGAGTCGGTGAAGAAAGTGGCACTTTGGATGAGATCACCAAAGAAGTCGCCGACTTTTATGAAGGTGAAGTTGACAATACCATGAGTAACTTAACCGTGATTATCGAACCCGCCCTTATGGTCTTCCTGGGATTGGGTGTTGCTTTTATCGCCGTTTCCATCATTATGCCGATTTACTCGCTCGCCAACCAGGTATGAAATTATCTGCTCACCCGCGGGGATTTACGTTGATAGAGGTCGTTCTTGCCCTCGCTGTTTTGGGTATAGTCATTGGCAGTATTTTTGCCATTATTGTCATTGGTGTTCGCGTTATCGGTGACAGCAAAGCGCGCACCGATGCGCTCAGCATTGCCAATGAAAAAATTGAACAGGTCCGCAATCTTCCCTACGATGATGTCGGCCTCCAGGGTGGTGTTCCTGCCGGCCAGCTTCCGGCCAGTGAAACTGTCACCAGAAACGGATCTTCCTTCACGATCGCGTACGACATTCGCTACTTTGACGATGATTTTGACGGCACTGCCCCAACCGACGGCAGTCCGAATGATTACAAAAAAGCCTGGGTATCCGTCACCTGGGAATCCACCCTGTCGTCAGACCCGGTCACCGTTACTGCCAACATCGCCCAGGCCGGCATTGAATCCGACATTGGCGGCGGAACCCTTCTTGTTCAGGTGTATGACAGCAACACCCAGCCTGTGGATGCCGGCGATGTGGCGGTCGTGAATAATGTCCTCGATCCGGCGGTCAGCGTTACCGGCAAAACCAACGCGCTGGGTGAATATGTACTCACCGGAGCGCCGGAATTTTTGGCGGGCTATGAAGTTACGGTTTCAAAACCGGGTTACAGCACGGCACAAACCTACGCCGTCGACCCGGTGAACAACCCGAATCCCAATCCCCCCCACCTGAGCGTAAACAATGATGTCGTGACGACCAAAACTTTCTTTATTGATCCGGTATCAACGCTTGATGTGCAAACGTTTGATGATGCCGCGATCAATGTTTCCTGGTGGGATGGAAATTATGCCTACCGCAGCGATGTCACGGTGACGAATAACGATGCCGCCGAACTGTCCGTTGGCTATCCCGTGGCGGTGAATTTTGATCATGCCGCTTTAGTTGCCGCCGGAAAATCCCGCGCTGATGGCGCTGATGTGCGCCTGTTGTACTGGGATGGCGACAGTTGGCTGGAACTTGACCGTTTTGTCAAAGACTCCTGGAATACGGCGAGTGCGGCGCTGTGGTTTGCAATGCCTGTGAATATTCCCACCGCTGAAACCAGCGCCGGCATATATATGTACTACGGCAATACCGATGCCACGGAAGCTCCGAGTGATGAAACCGCCATTTTTCCGCCCCAAGTGAATGCGGCCACGGCTGCCTGGTGGGGTTTTGAACAGGCGAACGCCACCACT
>MHKD01000044.1:21823-35115 GCA_001818775.1 Candidatus Kerfeldbacteria bacterium RIFCSPHIGHO2_12_FULL_48_17 | reverse complement strand
AAGCGATGGCACGGTTTCCGGGATAAACGCCAACCAGGACTGGGTGAACGATACCTGGTCAACGGCTCTGCAGCTCACCGGCTCCTCGTGTGTCAACATTCCCACCTCAACGTATTTCACCATTACCGACCATTTGACGCTGGAGGGTTGGGTATACCCTCAGAGCACCGCTGCCCCGCAAACGATTCTGCAAAAATTTGATACTGCCAGCGAACAACCGGCCTGGGAGATTTCCCTGACACCCCAGGGCGGCGAACTCGCGCTTTCAGCCCAGGTCGAAACTGATCAGGAGATGGTTGACCTGACATCAGGCGCCACTTTACCCATCAATACCTGGTACCATGTGGCTGTCACCGTTGATGTGCCTGCCCATACGGCTTCTTTATACGTGAATAATGCCGTTGTCGACAGTGTCACTTTTTCCGGCGCTGCCCTGGTGACTAGCAATGATACGCTCTACATTGGCTGCGCTCAGGGCAACAGCCTGTTTTTTACCGGCCGCGTTGATGCCTTTGCCGTTCATGATGAGGCCCGCGACAGTTTTCCGTTTACCGATATTTCCGAGACGCCCTCGAGTGCCGTCGGCGCCGAACAGACACCGACCACGGGGAATCCGCTGCCTGGTATGACTTTTACCTTACACGGCAGTAAAACCATCGGGACCGATGGTGCGGGTCAACCCATATATAAATACAACGAATTACAAACAACTGACCCTGCCGCTGAACTCAACCTGTCCAATATGGAATTTGATACCTACACCGTGAGTATTGATGGTCCCGGCACCGGCTATGACATAGCTGCCTCTTACCCACCTTACCCGTTTGTCCTCCCCAGTGGCACGCAAAAAAATCTTACCCTCACCCTCACGCCCCATTCTCCCTATTCTCTCCTCATTACTCTCATGAATGCCGACGATCAGGTTGTTTCGGCTGCGAATGTTCACGTTACCGAAGCCACCACCGGTTTTGATGTCACCAAGCAAACGGGCGTAAGCGGCCAGGCGTTTTTCGGATCACTTACCAACATCACCTATACCATTACCGTTGATCATCCTGACTACCAAACCCAATCATTTCAGGTCACCCCTGTTGGTTCTGACCTTATTCACGTTCCTCTGGCTGCTAATTAATTCTATGCGCCACATGCCATCACATCATCCGCGCGGATTTACTCTGGTTGAGGCCGTCATCACCATGGGAGTTTTCATTCTGGTTGTTTCGGCTGCTTTTACCTTTTTACTGCAGACATACAGAGCACAGAGTTTCAGCTTTGATCAGACCACCGCCACCGATGAGGCGAAGCACGGCATGAACATTATGGTCAGGGAGCTCCGCGAAGCCAATCTTGGTGATGATGGCGCCTATGCCATTGCATCAGCCAGTGCCCAATCCATCACTTTTTACAGTGACACCGATACCGATGCCAGCCGTGAAAAAATCACGTACACGGTGGTTGGCTCAGACCTGACACGTACCCTTATTGAAGTCAGTGGCGGTCAACAGCCCCAGTATGATCAGGCTGATGCCGTCAGCGAAGTCCTGAGCCATTACGTCACCGGCACGAATATTTTTACGTATTACAATGGCGACTATCCGCTTGATATGACCAATAACCCCCTGGGCGATCCTGTTGACGTCAATGCTGTCCGGCTTGTTCATATCACTCTTGGCGTTGATCCGAGCGCGACTCAGGCACCACAGGTTCTCACCATCGAATCCGATGTTCAGTTGCGGAATTTTAAGGATAATTTATCAAATTGATAATGTTCAGACGTTTTCGAAACATTATGGCATGCCCAATAATACGCCTCCGCATGCGCCCCCGCGGCAGTATGCTTATTACCGTGCTCATATTTTCCGGTATCTACGTTACGATACTCGGCGCCTTGGCCATTCTCACACAGGTACAGCGCATCACCACCTTACATGAAACTGCTTCGCTGCAATCTTTGTTTATTGCTGAATCCGGCGTTGACTACTACCGCTGGCATTTGGCGCACAGTCCCACTGATTATGTCGGAGATACCGGTATCCATGATTATTTCGATCCTTACGGCGATGTTATCGGGCAATATAATATTCAGGTTACGCCACCTGCTGACGGTTCTTCTGTCATCACCATACGGGTCACCGGTTGGACCACTACCTATCCTGATCTCCAGCGGATCGTGGAAGTTTCCTACGGCACCAAATCACTCGGTCAATTTTCCCTGCTTTCGGACAGCAATGTCTGGATTGGCGATAAGGAGGAATTGAAAGGACCAATGCATGCCAATGGCGGTATCCGCATGGATGGACAGAGTAATTCCACCCTGACTTCCGCCAAAGAAACCTATATATGCGGGCCGGAACATGGCTGTAATAATGAAGAAAAACCTGGTATCTGGGGAACGGGAAATAATGATAAATCGTGGTCGTTTCCCGTGCCGGGCCCGGATTTTGCATCCATCGCCGTTGATGCCGCCGCTTTGGAAGCCCAGGCGGCTGATGATGGTTTGCTTTTGAATGACTCCGGAAATTTCGGCTACCGCATTACCTTTGGCAACACCGGAACATTCAGCGTGGATACGGTGACAGCTTTGCAGCAACCCGTGGTTGGCTACGATGGAACGCAGTGGGTCACGGAATCCCATTCCTACAAAACCACCGCGGCCGTGGTCGGTTTGCAAAATATTCCTTTGCCGAACAATGGACTCATTTATGTCAAAGACCGGGTCTGGGTGGAGGGCACGGTGAAAGGATTTGCGACCGTTGTTGCCGCCGAACCGCCCGAAGAAGGCGCCGATGCTTCCATCATCATTCAAAATGATCTCAAATATAAAGACCAAAACTCTGCCCGCTTGTCTCTGATTGCCCAGAAAGACATCCTCATTCCCCTATATTCTCCCGACATTATGCAAATTGACGGCGCTTTGGTCGCCCTGAATGGTCACGTGTTTCGTTATTACTACCCAAATTACAATTCGCAACCGTATAAGACCTATGCCATCAGGAAAAAAATTCAGACATATGGTACAATTATCACGAAAGGTGTATGGACATGGAGCTGGGTTTCAGGTGATCCCGCCTCGGTAGTATCCGGCTATCAACAAACACAATCTTTCTATGACACGGATCTGCTTTTTTCTCCTCCACCCTTCTTCCCAACCACTGGATCATTCGAACTTATTTCCTGGGATGAACGGCTTCCAGGCCAATAACATATGATGTTTCGTTTTCAACCAAAATTTTTCAGCATCCAACTCACCCTGAATTCGATGCGCCTTATTGTCCTTCGCAGCGGCAGGATTCGTCATTTTGCTCAGTTTACGTCAGATACGCCTTTTTTAAAAGATGGCGTCTGGCAAAAACAGACTGCCCAGGATTTTCTCAAGGAAAAACTCGCGACCATTGCCGGCCTGCATGGCAATACCGTCGCGCTTTCCCTGCCGGAAGATAAAACCTTTACCAAGGTTCTGACTCTCAATAAAAAAATCGACCTCGGGAACGAAAAGGATATTCTCACGGAAATTGAGCAGTATATACCTGTCCCGATTCAGGATGTGTATGCCGATTGGCAGATGGTATCATCCGGAATCGACAGGACGGCCATTGCCTTCACAGCCAGCGAAAAAAAATTTGTAGATGACCTTTTGTCCATTTTTTCCCAGCTCGATCTGCAGGTATTGGCCCTGGAACCGGAATCCCACAGTCTCGTGCGGGCACTTTTGCCTGAGCATGCGCGGAGCGAAGCCGTCTGTCTGCTGGAAATCGAGGAAACCCATTCAACATGCGTGGTGCAGGAAGGTGGCGTTATCTATTTCAGCCGTCGTGTGCCCAACGGCTCCTGGCAGAATCTCTGCCGTTCCGTGCGGGAATCATGTCAGTTTTTTACGAGTCACCTTTCCCCGGCGCAGCGCCCGGTTGACCACATTTTGTTGTGCGGAATCCGTACACCGACCGATGGTGATTCTCTGCAACAGATAGCGAAATTACTCAAATATCCGGTTTTTTTGGCCCAGCCCTGGGGGAAACGCAAACCGCCGGCTTCCCTGAAAAACGATGTCACTGCTTACGCTTTCAGCGTTGCCCTTGGACTTTCACTTCGGACATAAATTATGCACCCATTCAATCTGCTCCCACCAACCCAAAAAACACTCCTTCGCTGGCAGGCACTCAACCGCCAGATATGGGCGATCGGTTTGTATGTCCTTGTTTTCGTGCTTTTTTCCTGGGCATTACTCATGCTCGGTGCCTCTATGCTCAGGGAATATAATTCCAGCCTGTCGGCGGCACAACTCATCACTCCGGCTGAAAATCAAAAGGTATCGCTTCGTGACATAAACGATCTCAACCAGATGATTACCATCCTTAACAACAAACAACCCTTTTCCTATGTGTGGACCGGACTGTTGCTTGACTTGGCACGTTTGACCCCCGGTAATGTTCATCTTGTCTCTTTTAACGCCGATACGGAAACAAAGGAAGTTGTTTTTACGGGAATCGCCGATACGCGTGAGGATCTTCTCCTTTTTCAGAAACAGATTGAAACGTCTGAATACTTTTCGGCCATTGATATTCCTCCCGATTCACTCACACAGCCGAAGGATATACCCTTTTCCTTACAGGCTACCTTTGCCCTCCCCCCTTATGAAAAATGATACACTCCAAAATATTCAACGTAGATTTTACATCACCCTTGCCGTTTGGGCGGGCATTGTGCTCATCATCCTCGGATTTTTCGTGGCGCCGTCCTTTTTTACCCTTAAAAATCTCCGGAATGAAACGCATACCCTTGAAGAAGCTGCCAGGGCCGCTGCCCAGCAGCAAGCCGACCTTATCGCTCTGTCCCGTAATGTGCAAGATATTGACACAAAAATCACGTACGTGGAAAAATTTTTCCTGAATGAAACGAGCCTCCTGCCTTTCATCCAGGAACTGGAAAATCTCGCCCAAACCAGCCGGATTACCTTAAACATCAGTGTATCCGACGACGACGGCCAACCCACCGGTTTCGCGGAACAGACTTTTTCCCTGAGTTTGAATGGAGAGTGGGATGACATGCTGGCATTGGTGCATGATATGGAACAGACCTACCCGCAAATGGATATTCACTCCCTTACTGTCAGTCCCAATGATTCCTCTTCCAACAGCATCACTGTCACCGTTTCTGCGGGCATGCCAACTCTATATCAAAACCAAAATCCATGAAAAAATTTTCACTTGATCCCATCAAAAGATTTTTCCGCACGCAGTATACTCTCCTGATTGTTGTTTGCGTCGCCGCGTTTTTAATGTATACCGTTTACTTTTTGTATTCCACGGTTTATCGCACGATTTTCAGCGATGCAGATGTGTCCTCATTTTCTTCGCAGGTCGTTGCTGTATATGATGACCAGCTTTCTGCTCTGATTTCTGCAATAAAAGAACACCAACTGCAGGAAGTGCCTGCTGAAATACCGACCGCGCCCAATCCCTTTTTCCAGGAAACGACTGAAAATTTGCCGCCTGATAACCAGAAGCCCCGACCGCTCTAAAATACCCAAATGACATCAAAACACAAAACTTTTCGCCTTTTCGAATGGAAATCCTGCCGCCAGCAGGGTCTTCGTCTTTGGGAATGTCCGAGTTTTTTGTTCCTGTTCACCGGTGGCGTGACGGTGATTCTGATGCTGGCGACATATTTTGTGTCGCAAATCTACGCATCGGTGGAAATTACGCTGGCGAGCATAGTCATTGTGACGACTTTCATGATGGTGATTGCTTTTATTATGGATCAGACCATGACAAAGGTTGCCCAGGCCCGCATACACCTCCACCGCACCAATCATGAACTGAAAACCGCCGTTGCCAAGCTGGAACATTCCGAAAAACTCCGCCGTGATTTTACCAGCATGGTCATACATGATCTCAAATCACCGCTGAAAGGTGTGCAGCTGCTGGGCGAATCTGTTAAAAAAATACACAGTGTTGTTTCTTTCAAGCAGCTCGCTGTCATCGGGAAAACCATCGAAACGAGCGCTGTGCGTATGATAGATCTGGTGAACAATCTTTTGATGATTGATAAGGTTGATGCCGGTAAATTTATCATCGTGCGAAAAACCGGCTCGGTGGAAGCGCTGCTGCGCGATCAGATTGCCATAGTGAAACCGCAGGCGCGTGAGAAACATATTACCTTGGCGTTGATGGTGCCGAAAAAACTTCCACAGTTGGCTTTTGATCGGGCACAAACTGAGCGGATTTTAGGAAATATACTTTCCAATGCCATAAAGTTTACTCCGAAGAAGGGTCGGGTTATGGTGCATGCTTTTGTCCATGCCCGTGGCGGGCATGTTGCCCATGAAGCCGGCGACATGGGTGTGCAGTGGTTTGTGACGGCCGTGAACAGGGATTTCCATAAGCTGCCGCGGAGTGTTATTATAGGGGTGACGGATACGGGACCGGGTTTGAAGGCGAAAGATATCCAGCAATCCTTTGATAAATTTCATCAGGTGCATGTGGCCAGGGATCCGGAACATGAGGGTACGGGTCTTGGACTGGCCGTTGCTAAAGCCGTGGCGGAAGCGCAGGGCGGAATCGTTGGCGCTCAGTCTCAGGTGAAAAAAGGTTCGACATTTTATTTTACTCTCCCCTTTTAAATATATGCCTACGAAAAAAACTATATTTATTGTTGAGGATGACACTGCTTTGCGTCTCGCTCTTGTGAAGCAAATGGAAAAATTTTATACTATTGAGCAGAGCGGTGACGGAAAGGAAGCCCTTGATTGGCTGGGAAAACACGTCCCTGACCTCATTTTGCTGGATATTAAACTGCCGCATGTTGATGGCATTACGATTTTGAAAGTAGTCCGGAAAAATAAGGCGACAAAACATACGCCGGTGATTATTATTTCCAATATTGACGACCAGGCACTGGTGGCCCAGGGTTTGATACTGGGAGCCAAGGATTATCTGGCAAAATCAAGTTATTCGTTGGAGGACATTACGGAAATGGTTCGGTTGCGCATGAATCACTCATAATTTCGCCTCAATCTACCTCAATATTGAGCTGGTCCTTGGCTTCGTCACTCATCATCGCCACACTCCAGACCGGTTCCCAGACAAACTCGATCTTCACGTCCTTCACCTCATCAATCACCTCCAGCGCAGCGCGGATGTCCTGCATCAACTGCGGACCCAGCGGACAAGCCGGTGTCGTCAGCGTCATTGTGATCGTCACGACATTATCTTTGCCAACATCAATACCATAAACGAGACCTAAATCAATAATACTCACGTGCAGCTCGGGATCAAGCACGTTTTTCAGTTCTTCCTCCACCATTTTTTTGGTAATTTTTGTCATACTATCTTTGTTGGCTGAACATATATCTTTTTCTTGCTCCGGACTCCGCCGAGACTGCGAAAAAGACATATGTTCAGCCTACTTAATTATGCATCTAAATGGAACATTCCCCAATTCTCGACGGTGCTGAATGTGTGCATGTCGGTCATGCGATCAACATACACATGACCTTCGATATGATCATACTCGTGCTGCATCACGCGCGCCAGATAGCCGCTGAACTTCTTCGTCACTTTGGTGCCGACAGCATCGGTGTACTCGAGCGTAATAGTTTCGTGACGCAGCACTTCGCCAATATACCCCGGAATACTGAAACAGGCTTCCCAACCGCGCTGGGCCGTGCCTGACCGCCGGACTATGCGCGGATTGATCACGACAAACAAGCCCGATTCCGACCGGTGGGGAAACAAATCATTGCGGCGAACTTCGACCACAAACAACCTGAGTGACTTGCCGATTTGTGGCGCTGCCAAACCTGCGCCCTGAATCGCGCGCAGTTTCTTCACCATGGCGCGAATGAGTGGCTGCGCGGCCTTGATATTCTTGACCAACCGTGCTTTCTGCCGCAATACCGGATTGCCGACGAAAACAATGCCGCTTTTAGCATCACTGATCTTGAATTTTTTCGCCCCCGCCCCGCGTTGTACACGGACCGCCTTCTTCTTACTCATGTTTCGCCGGTAATTTGATAAGTTTCTTCATAGCATCGAGCGGCAATAAAGCGCACTTGGCCCGGGTTGTGCCGATATTCACACCCAGCATATCAAAAATATCCTGCGGACCGAGTTTTGCGATGTCGGCACGGCTCATCCCCTTCACTTCTTCCGTCAGCATCGAAGCCGAAGCGCGGCTGATGGAACAACCGTCACTCGTAAAGCGTACATTCTGTATTTTTGCGGCGCCAGCTGCGGTGCTGGTCGAGGCGCCCTCCGCAGACAGGGCAGCTCCTTTTTCGTACGCCACTTCCATATCAATTACGTCGCCACAGGAGCTGTTGCGCTCGTGCACGGTCGCATCGGCATGCGACAAGTGCCCGTAATTCTGCGGATGCTTATAGTGTTCGATGATTTCTTCGCGATAATTGTCCATATATTTACTTAAAAACTTTTTGCGCATGCTTGAGCGCGTTGATGAGACGGTCGACATCGGCTTTGGTATTGTAGATGGCGAAACTGGCGCGGCAGGTACCGATGACGCCGAGAAAATTGGTGAGCGGCTGGGCACAGTGATGGCCAACGCGAATGGCGACATCTTTTTCGTCCACGAGGGTACCGGTGTCGTGCGGGTGAACGGTGTCAAGATTAAAAGAGATGACGCCGCTGATTTTGTCAGCGTCTTGGGGGCCGTAGATGGTGATATCTGGCAGGGTGGCGAGTTGCTGCAGCGCGTACGTGAGGAGTTCTTTTTCGTGCGCGCGAATGGCGTCGAAGCCAACTTCCTGAAGCAGATCAATGGCGGGCGCGAGGGCGATGACTTCGGCGATGGCGGGTGTACCGCCTTCAAATTTTTCCGGAACGGGTGCCCAGGTGCTGCGTTCGATCGTGACCTCATTGATCATGTTGCCGCCGAACATGAAGGGTTCCATATTTTCCAGGAGTTCGCGTTTGCCATACAAGATGCCGACGCCGGTAGGGCCATACATTTTGTGGCCCGAGAAGACGAGGAAATCACAGTCGATGTCTTGAACATTCACGGGCAGATGGGCAATGCTTTGGGCGGCATCAACGACAACTTTGGCACCGACTTTATGCGCTGCGGCGGTGATGGCGCGGACGGGAGTGATGACGCCAAGCACATTCGAGACATGAGTGATGGCGACCAGTTTAGTTTTGGGGGTGAGCTGCTTTTTCACGGCTTCAACTGACAACGTTCCATCCTTTTCCGGCATAGCAATCTTAAATGTCGCGCCTTTCCGCTGACACAGCTGCTGCCAGGGAATAAAATTGGCGTGATGCTCGAGCAGACTGACAACAATTTCATCGCCGGCCTGAATGTTTCGTTCGCCCCAGGTGTAGGCTATCGTATTCAGACTCTCCGTTGTGCCTTTGGTGAAAATAATTTCCTGTTCATGCGCCGCCCCGATCAATTTTTGTACCTTACCGCGCACAGCTTCAAACATATCCGTAGCGCGTTCACTGTTTTTGTAAATACCGCGGTGCACGTTGGCGTAATATTTGGTATAGAGTTCGGTGATGGCATCGATCACGGCCTGAGGTTTTTGGGTACTGGCACCATTATCTAAAAACACCAGATTAGGCTGGTTGGTAAAAATAGGAAAACGCTTTTTGATTGCCGAAAAATCGGTCATATACTTTGTTAAATACCTAAATCCCTGAGGCCGGCAGCCTGTGGCTTGGGCGTATCTTCCAAAATGATAAACATATCTTCACCTTCAACCGCGAGTTGATAGGTTTTGAGCGGATGGACAGCCGGCAAAGCTTTCACCGCGCCCGTCTGCAGATCAAACCGGGCACCGTGTCGGCCACATGTCAGCGTCGTATCTTCAACTTCGCCTTCCTGAGAAAAATATGACTCCTCATGGGTGCAGCGATTCGAAACGGCGTAGTATTTGCCCTGCGTGCGGACCACAAAAATATCATTCCCCTTGACGTCATAGCGTTTCATGGGAATTTTTTCAAGCTCCTGGATTGTGCCGATCCAATGTTTGCCCATACTGTATATTTTAACGAATTTCCTGGAGCTGCGCGAGTCTGGTCTCCGCTGCCTTTATCGCCTGTTCGCGCGTCGTAACATCAGCAATTTTTTCCAACGCGCTGAGCACAAAACCTTCGAGCACGAGTTGCTGCGCCTGCTCCTCGGACAAGCCCCGGGTCAGCAAGTAAAATATATCCATTATATCGAATGTTCCGGTTGTCGAAGCATGTCCGGCCTTGACTTCATTGGCTTCGATTTCCAAAGCGGGGACGGTGTGGTTGTGGGGTTGCTCTTTTCCCGCGGCGTTGGCTAGCAGCAAAGTGCGATGAGCAAAATAGGCATCGCTGCCATCAGCTCCTTTGTCGATCTTGATCAAACCATGCACTTCGCCGTGCGCATTACCGCCGAGCACTGACTTCACCTGGGCCTGCGAGCGTGTGTCACCCTGGGCGTGTTCAATCGTGAGCTTTACTTTGGCTGCACCGGTGCGAGCCACATCAATACCAATGACTTCTATGTGTGCCTGGCGGCCCTGCAGAATAAATTTCAGCTCCTGATCTTTGGCGTCCCCGACTGCGGCGGTGGCTGGTGCCACTGGTGTTGGCGTCCCGGCAGTGGCGTTCGTAGCGCCGCCTACATGCTGCGTAAAAAATACGTATAGCAAAGATTCGCCGGCGGCTAAAGATAAAGTTTCACTGCGGCCATCGGTGCGGAAAATAATTTTTGGAGCGCTGGGCGCGGTTGGCGCTTTTTTATGTGGCGCTTGTGGCGCGGCGGTTGATAGAGGCATAGCTTTCATATTATCCAATACTCCCTTCCATCTCCATTTCAATCAGGCGATTCATTTCCACGGCATATTCCATGGGCAACTCCTTCACAATCGGTTCAACAAAGCCGTTGACGATCATTCCACGTGCAGCATCTTCGGTCAGACCGCGACTTTGCAGATAAAACAGCTGCTCTTCGGAAATTTTGCGCACAGTAGCTTCATGTTCGACGGTAGCACTGGCTTCTTCCACCTTCATGGTTGGGTAGGTGTCGGAGCGTGATTCTTTATCGAGCAACAGCGCGTCACACACCACATGCGATTTGACGCCAGTAGCGCCCCTGTGAACTTCCAGCGTGCCGCGGTAGCTGGAGCGACCGCTGCGTTTGCTGATGGAACGGGAAATAATGCGCGAAGTTGTATTGGGTGCGACGTGAATAGCTTTACCGCCGGCATCTTGGTGTTGGCCATCTGAGGCAAAAGCGAGCGACAGAATTTCGGCGCGGGCACCGGGTTCCATGAGATAAACGGACGGATATTTCATAGTAATTTTTGACCCTAAATTCCCGTCCAACCAGAACATCGTTGCGTCTTGAAACGCCTGAGCGCGTTTGGTGACGAGATTATAAACTTTTTTATCCCAATTTTGAATCGTGGTGTACTGCACGCGAGCACCTTTCTTCACCACAATTTCCACAACAGCACTGTGCAGCGATTCAGAACTATATGAGGGCGCCGAACACCCTTCGACATAATGCACCGAAGATCCTTCTTCCGCAATAATCAACGTGCGTTCAAACTGGCCCATCTTTTCAGCGTTGATGCGGAAATAGGCCTGGAGCGGCAACTCAACATGCACACCGGCAGGCACATACAAAAACGTTCCACCCGACCACACCGCCGAATTCAGCGCCGCAAATTTATTATCAGCCGGCGGCACAATCGTGCTGAAATATTTTCTGAAAATTTCCGGATGCTTGTGCAGCGCCTGATCCGTGTCCATAAAAATCACGCCCTTGTCTTCAAGGTGCTTGCTGATGCTGTGGTACACCACTTCGGATTCATACTGCGCGCCAACACCAGCCAGGTACCTGCGCTCGGCCTGCGGAATGCCGAGGCGATCAAACGTGGATTTGATTTCGTCGGGAATATCATTCCAGGTACGGCCCTGTTGATTGACGGGTTTGAGGTAATAATAAATATCGTCAAAGTTGATGGTGGACAGATCAGCGCCCCATGGCGGCATACGCTTTTTGAGGAAAGTCGCGTAGGCTTTGAGGCGGAAATCCGTCATCCACGTGGGCTCGTTTTTGTGCGCAGAAATCTGGCGAACCACGTCTTCGCTCAAACCTTTTTGTGTCTTAAACACCGACTTTTCCTGGACGTGAAAGCCGGGCTTATAATCTTCCTGCGGGTGCTGAATGTTTTTGGGCCGCGCGGTCGGGATGGGGTTGGTGCTGCTCGCGGTGGTCGCGCTGGTGCTGTTGTTGTTGGTGCGGCGGGTTGTTTTCTTAGGCATGATGGCTGTTATTTCGCTGGTTTAAATCCCTGATAGCCGGTTTTTTCCAGCTCTTGTGCCAGTTCAGCGCTGCCACTTTTCACGATCTGACCGTCAACCATAACGTGTACGCGGTCAGGCTTGAGGTAGCCGAGCAGACGCTGATAGTGTGTGACAATCAGGAAAGCCGTGTTATCGGTGGCACGCTGTTTTTCGATGGCGGCCGCGATGGCCTGGAGCGCATCAATATCGACACCGGAATCAATTTCATCGAGGATAGCGAGCTTGGGTTTGAGGATGGCGAGTTGCACCATTTCCAGACGCTTTTTTTCGCCACCGGATGCGTTTTCGTTGAGAGAGCGGCTGAGAAAATTGGCTTCGAGGCCCATCGTGGTGAGCGCAGCTTTGGTTTGTTTGGCAAATTCGGTGCGCTTGAGGCGCGGTTGTTTGGCGGCTTCGTTGTGGATATTTTTAGCAGTACGCAGAACGTTCGACAAGCTCACGCCGGGAATTTCGCGGGGATATTGAAACGCAAGAAACAGACCGGCGGTGGCGCGCTGGTTGGTTTTGAGTGTGAGTAGGTTTTTGTCGGCGAATTGGGCGCTGCCGCTGGTGATTTGGTAGTGCGGATGTCCCATGAGCGCGTTGCACAGCGTGGATTTGCCGCTGCCATTCGGGCCCATGATAATATGAATCTCACCCGGCTGAATTTCCAGGTTGAGTCTGCTGATAATCTGTTTTTTGTCAGCTTTGATGGCGAGATTTTTGAGGGAAAGAAGTGACATGGTGTGAATACATATTATTTAATTGGTTGGCGTGGCGATTTTGGCAACTCGAGCGGCGCGTGACGTGGTTGGTTCGCTGGATGCGGTATTTGATGCTGTCGCGAATTTTTGATACTTGGCTTTGCGTGCTTCACTCGCCAGGGTTTTGTTGCGGAAAAAATCTATCACGACGGTTTGCAGTTCCTGCCACATGGTTTCATTTGAGCAATCGCTCTGCAGGAAACAGGCTTCGCAATTCACGAGCGCGGTAGGACCTTCGATAGCG
>MHKD01000044.1:0-21794 GCA_001818775.1 Candidatus Kerfeldbacteria bacterium RIFCSPHIGHO2_12_FULL_48_17 | reverse complement strand
TGGATCTTTACTCAGGCGATATCCCCCACTGGCGCCACGGCGGCCCTTAACGAGCTGGGCACGGCGCAGGGCAGCGACAATTTCTTCGAGGTAGCCTTGAGAGAGGTGGAATTGCTCGGCAATCTTGTTCAGGGTCAGCCATTGGTTGTGTGGGTAGCCGGCAGCCAGGGCTGTGCTCAGCAGAAAGGCTGAATGGAGCTTTTCGGAAATTTTGAGGGATGATTTCATGATTATTCGTTGAATAAAAGGCAAAAATAGCGCTGATTTCAGGTAAAAAATTCCCTGTAAACAAAAAACCTAGTTATGTACTAGGATTCTAGATGATTTATAAGGAAAAAGCAAGAGATGCGGCTTGGGGGCGGCATCTCTGTGGTAGGGTGCGGTGAGTTAGTTGGATTTGTGTTTTTGTTGGTGTGGGTGGCGAGGAGGGGCAGTGGCTGTGGACTTTGGGGTGGCTATAGGAACCCTACTCTTTCAGGGTAACTATGACGTTACCTAAAAGTGCTGGCTTTTTTTTATCTTTCTCCTCAGGTTTTTTTCCAGAAACGGCCTCGGTTAGGCCATTTTTCCAGGCTTGTCCCCAGTCCTTAAGTTTCTCTGGAGTGCTTTCTACCTGGATCCAGAAAATATCACCTTTTTGAAACGTGCCATTTTTGAGCAGTTCGGCATTCAATCTTCCCTCCTGCTTGGGACTGAGTACATTCCCAAGTTCGGCCTGGGTGTCGGAAGCGGTCAGGTGAAATTTTGTCAGCAGTCGCCAGGTCTTGTCATCGTTCTGGCGCCACATCCTAACATGAACACCCTGGGCCTGGGCGTTAACGGCCACAACTTTGTCCGGTTTTGTGAACGTAAAATTCACATTCCCGACTTCAAAGGGCCAACCGTTATCCTTCAGTGTGACTTCCTCTTCCTTGGGCTTCTCCGGCGCATTCTGTTCCTGTGCAAAGGCAACCGCACAGAAGAATCCAAAAATCATGAGAATTGCCGCCGTCAACAAAAGCGCGCCTGCCCCCAAAAAGAACATACGCGCAAAAATTTCTCGCTTTTCCATCTCCATCTCCTTCTGCCGAATTTGTTCGGCGTTGGTGGTTTGGCTGTGCCCCTCGCGAGGCATTTAAAAAATGTTCATGTACCTATGATTGACGATCGACAGATCAGCAATCACTGGTGCACAAAAATTTTGCAAAGAGGAAGGGTCATGCTTGTGGCATGACCCGGAGTTACAATGAACGTGTCATTGTATGGTCTCCTGAACCCTGCGCAGATTTTCTTGCGAAGGGCGGTATGAAAGAACGATCGTGCTCTTTTCCACTTCGGTGTGAACATGCTGTTCCGGACCGTTGTGGAAAATTTCCAAAACTCCGAGCAGCGTGGCAGTTATAAGCAGGACGCTTATAACATTGGTTACCACCTGCAGGACAAATCCCGCGTATTGCATATGCGTGGGATTACTGATTAGCTCTGAAGGGTTGTATCCTTGAAGGGTTCGACGACTCCCTTCAGAACTTTTTGGATGAGCACACCCTTCAGGCAGCTGGGTCACTGGTTGAGCTGGGCATTATCGCGTTGTGGCGACATCGCCCTTCAGTGGCGCAGATCCCTAGAGGGTTGCTTGTGAATTTTCAAGGTCATTTTTTGGCATACTATTGCGCGCCTCCGGCCACCGTCCTACCTATAGAACGCCCCGTGGGCACTTCAGTATAACCCCATCCTAAGGGTCTGTCAACTTGTTTTTTATGAGTGCTTTCCTTCCTTCTTAATCCGCTCAACCCAGCCAAAATCTTGCTTTTTTTACGCGTGCATGCTATAGTCATCCTATTCGTAAAATTGGACCAAAAACGAGAAGTATTTGCACGACGGGGCGTGGCGCAGTTGGCTAGCGCGCCTGCTTTGGGAGCAGGAGGTCGTGAGTTCAAGTCTCACCGCCCCGACACTATGCAAAAATATACTGATCGCTTTCCTATTAAAACTCAAAATTTTCTGCACAAAGAACTCGCTAAAGGTCGCTGGTTTGAACTGACACTTTTTGAACAGCTGGGGAATATTGGCAGTGAAGTGGGTCGCTCGATTAACTGGCGCAAGAAAGGTGATGCGAAACGGAGCGAAGGAGCACTCTTCCGTGCTTTGGATTTGTTTGATTTGACTATCGCTGACCCACGTCTGAAATTTCGTCTCAAGGAAATTCTGCGCGCTCGTGAGGTCGTCTGTGATCATCTTGCCGGCGATAATGAATATTCCTCAACCGATGAGTCCCTCGAAAAATATTTCATGCAGTTTGCACTGGCTGCGCGGAAAAATCGATAGCCTACTTGGTTCGAGTGATGTGTCTTATACAATCTGCGCCGATTGTGCAGCGAGGACACTGGCTACCGGCACTTTCTCGACATCTTCCCATGGCAAACCTGCTTTCCCAAAGTGCCCATAGCTGGCCGTAGCTTCGTAGATCGGCCGTCGTAATTGCAAACGTTCGATAATAGCCTGGGGCCGGAAATCAAATTCGCTGCGAACTTTGTCCGACAAACTGCCGCCGTGCTCATCAACAGCTTCCACCATCACCGGCTCGGCCCGACCAATCGCGTAGGCTACGGACACGAAACATTTCTCTGCCAATCCGCGTGCCACCATGTTGTTTGCCACGAACCGCGCCATGTACGCCGCTGAGCGATCCACTTTGCTCGGATCTTTACCGGAAAACGCGCCGCCGCCGTGTGGTATCAAACCACCATACGTATCCACCATAATTTTTCTGCCGGTTAACCCTGTGTCCGCTTCAAATCCACCCTGCACAAAACGACCGGTTGGATTAATCAACACCTGAAGACTTTCGGCGTCACCCACTAATAGCGTAATCAACTCCCGCTTCAGCGTTGCAGCAATTTCTTCTTGCGATATATCAGCAGCATGTTGCGTACTTATCAGTACCGTTTGCACCTGCCCGTCCGCCATCGTTACCTGTGCCTTACCATCAGGACGCAACCAATCCGCCCGCCCACTCTTTCGCAGCTCCTCCAATCCGTGCGTCAGTTTGTGCGCCAAAACCACCGCCCGTGCCATTCGCTCCGGTGTTTCATTCGTTGCATAGCCGTACATGATTCCCTGATCACCGGCGCCACCGGTATCCACGCCCTGGGAAATATCCGGCGATTGTTTCACGACATGCACCGTAATATCCAGTGCATCTTTGTGTCCGATATCCGCATACACGCGACGCGCAATCGCAGCGTAGTCAACATCGGCGTGCGTAGTAACTTCCCCGCCTATCATCAACTTACCGTGTCCACCAAACGTTTCCACCGCCACGCGTGACTTTGGATCCTGACGCAGACATTCATCAAGAATCGCGTCTGAAATTTGATCACAGATTTTATCCGGATGTCCGGACGTTACACTTTCGGTTGTAAAAATCTTCGGTTCGTAGAACATACTTTTTCTTAAAAATAAAAAACTCTTCTGCGAGAAGAGTGTGACGTATAGTATCTCTCCCCGAACGGGGCTGGGTGGCACCACAATTGCGTTTGAGCGCAATAGGTTGCCGAGCGGATGAATAAGGGTCCAATTCCCCTGCTTGCATGACAAGCTCTCCACTGCTCTTGATACGAATACTTTGTAAAGGTGAATACAGTGTAGCAACTTTTTTCAGAGGAAACAAATTCTTGTGTATTTTTACCCATGTCTATCGATATGTTATCATGGAATCAGGACCATTTATTTTAACCTGTTTATAAAAAAATATATGCCTTCTCCAACCCACCAGGAACGCGCCCATTCACAGCGAAGAAATTCGAGCCACGATCAGAATGAAAAAGAAAAACGTGAGGATGCTTCTTCTGTTCCGCAGAACGAAGAATATCAAAAAAAATGGGAAAGCAGCGTCACGGCTGCCGTTGAAATTGAAAGTGCGGCCCAGGCACAAGAAGAACATACTGAACCCCTGACGCCTGAAGCTGCAGCGACAGGCGACTTTCTTGCCTCTCCCGAGACATTGCAAAAAACATTGGAACTTGCCCGGGAAACGGCCAGAGACGCTGGTGTTCCGGAAGATGAGCTTGACCAGCTGGTGGCGGACCAGCGAGAAAAATGGCTCGCTGAATATAAATCACCGCAAAGAGCCCTGGAAATTCTCGAGAAATTGAGTGATGACCCCACCAAGGCGACGATAGAGCAGCTCTTTCCAGATGAAATAGGCAAACATATGCATTTCCCTGAGTTTCTTGACCAAGCTGCTGCTTTTCATGAAAAACTGGCTGCACGAAAAAATCCATATCTGCAGGAACGGTTGAAAATAGTGTTTATGCAAAAAATGACTCAGGAGATTCGTTACTTTTTTGAAGATCAGGAACGGAACTGGGTCGAACAGCAATCAGTAAAAAAGCTGCCGGAACTGCTGCTGTACGATTTCGCTCATCTGGCTTATGGTTACACCGGAATCAAATATCAGGAGACTGTGAAGGCCCTGGGTGAAACCGTGCCGTCTTTCATGGAAAAAATTGCCGCGGGGCGCGAAGAAACCATACAAAGGATCCGGGAAAAAGCTGAGGAATATCAGCAGCAATATGTGAAACTCCAAGAAGCAGCGGCGGCGGACAAAGCTTTTGCGCAGGATTTTACGCGCGTGGAGACGGACATCCGTACTCTGCTTGGTGGACTGCAATCTGTAGAATTTTTCAAAGAAGAAAATGTGGAACTGAATAAAACCCTGACCGAGCTCAAGAAGTTTGGAGAAAAAACTGACAGGCGTTGAGTTTTTCCGATCTACTTCCCCTTCTGTGACTTATTGTGTCGTTTACCTACTCTTAAACGGCGGCGTACTGGCTTTTCGCTGCCGTGATTTCAAAATTTCCACCTGCATTTTTTTCTGCACCCGAAACCGTGACGGTGTGCGGTAGGCCGTGTGACCGCTTTTACTGGCCTTATGTGAATAGTTGCGCATAGTTTTTTGTTAACCCTTTCTCATAGTATACTACACATGCGCCGGTCTGACTGCAGGCGCGATTTCATTATTTATTTTCGAGCTATGTCAACGATTATTTTTGGTGGTGGCTGTTTCTGGTGTATTGAAGCGGTGTTTCGCCGTTTGAAAGGCGTAACCGGCGTAATGTCAGGCTATGCCGGTGGCGACAGACCTGAGCCGAGTTATGAAACTGTTTCACGCGGCAACAGCGGACATGCGGAAGTCGTGCGCGTGGAATTTGATCCGGCGCAGATAACTTTGGATCAGCTTCTGGCCGTGTTTTTTACGATGCATGATCCAACGACGATGAATCGGCAGGGTGGTGATGTGGGTGAGCAGTACCGCTCGGTGATTTTTTATACGGATGAAGTGCAGAAACCAGCGATTGAAGCCTACAAACAGAAGCTTGAGAAAGATGGTGTTTTTGATGCGCCAATCGTGACGGCGGTGGAAAAGGCGCCCGAATTCTACCCGGCTGAGGATTATCATCAAAGCTACTACGAGAATAATCCCCAAAATCCCTACTGTGCGGCTATTATCAGCCCAAAACTCGGCAAACTGCGCAAGGAATTTTCGCATTTACTGCGCGATTAAAGCCGAATTTCCCCTAACATTAGCCCTAAAATACATTGACAAAATCCCCTAATTGTGATATAGTTACTTTATGGAAAATAGCAACATACTCCGGGTACGATTCCCGTTCGAAGACGACAACCACAATGTTCTCGCTCGAATCCAGAAATTCGAGTCCTTTTTCTATAATATTTTCCACCTTTTACTGAAAAACGGCGAAGCTGTTTCCCTGGAAATCGTCCAAATCCAGGGAAAAATGAACTTTTACCTCGTCACTCCCGCCGTTCTCACCGAAGCCATTCAGTCGTTCCTCTACTCCATGTTCCCCGATACCTCGGTGGATCAGCTGTCCCAGTATGATCAAATCGACCAACTGCCCCCCCAGGCGGTTGGTTTTCGCGTCCAGCTCAAAGGCAGCGAAGCGTTTTCGTTGCGCTCGGCCAAGGACATGCACACCGATCCGCTCAATGCTTTTTTCAACGTACTGGCCGATACGCCGACCACTGATGGTGTTTTTTACCAGCTGATTATTCGTGCGATTGACGAATCACTCTCCAGCGAAGAAAGCGGTGGTTCCGGTATGTATGGTTTTAATGAAAAAGCTCACACCGAAGTGGCTAAGCCAAAGTTTAATGCCACGATCCGTATTCTGTATTTCCCCAAAGATGCTGCCGACATGAAACACAAAACTGCCAGCTATGAAAATGCGTTTACACCGCTGTCCACTGAACATAACTATTTGCAGATTGATACGGTTACCGATATTCAAGCGTTTTCTGCCGAGTATTTTGACCATACCGAAGCGCCGATGGGCGTTCTTGATACCGAGGAAGTGTCTTCGCTGTTTCATTCGCCCGATCCCGATGCGAAAATTCGCGGTATCAACTGGCTCTATTCCCGCCGCGCTGAACCGCCGATGGATCTTCCGTCTTTCAAGAATACGGCCAAGGGCGATATTTCTGTTTTCGGCGAAACCAATTTCCGTGGGCAGAAGGTGGAATTCGGTATTAAGCGCGAAGATCGCCGCCGCCATTTGTACGTGGTCGGCAAGAGCGGCTCCGGTAAATCGAAGCTGCTCGAGAAATTGATTATTGATGATATTAAGGCCGGCAAAGGCGTGGGCGTGATTGATCCGCACGGCGACTTGGTGCAGGCGGTGTTGCATGAAATTCCGCCGGAACGCTATGAAGACGTGGTCTATTTCAGCCCGTCGGATTTGGATTTTCCGATTGCCTTTAACCCGGTATCCAATGTTGAACGCGAATTCAAACAGCAGATTACGCAGGGTTTGATCGAAATTTTTGAAAAGTTTTTCGGAGCCGATTGGTCGCCGAAAATTGAACACGTGTTTCGGTTTACGATTTTGGCTTTGCTCGATTATCCGAAAGCGACGATGATGGGTATGCAGAAGATGTTGACGGACCGCGAATACCGTCAGAAAGTAATCAACGAAATTCAGGATCACGTCGTGAAAAAGTTTTGGGCGAACGAATTTTCCGGTTGGTCGGAAAAATTTGATAACGAAGCTATTGTGCCGCTCGTGAATAAGATCGGCCAGTTTTTGTCCAATGAAATGGTGCGCAACATTGTGTCGCAGGCCAAGAACAAGGTGGACTTTGATGATATTATGAATAATGAAAAGATTTTGCTGGTGGAATTGTCGAAGGGTAAGTTGGGTGAAGAAAATTCTTCTTTGCTGGGTTCGTTGTTGATTACGAAGATCGAGCAGACCGGTATGAAACGCGCCTTTTTAGAGCAGTCCAAGCGTAAGGATTTTTATCTGTATGTTGATGAATTCCAAAACTTTGCGACGCAGACGTTTGATAACATCTTGTCTGAAGCCCGTAAGTATCGTTTGGATCTGACGATTTCGCACCAATATTTGGGGCAGCTTTTGCCGTCGACGAAGCAGACGGTGTTTGGGAACGTTGGTTCAATTGTTACGTTGCGCATGGGTGCCGACGATGCCGAATATATTTCCAAGGAGTTTGCGCCGCGGTTTACGGGTTATGATATTATGAATTTGGGTGTGCGGGAAATGTATCTGAAGATGTCGATTGATGGGCAGGTGACACCAGCTTTTTCAGCGCGGACGGTGAGTGTGAATGACCCGGATTTTGCCAGTGGGCATAAGGAAAAAGCCATTGCAGCCAGTCGGCGCAAGTATGCCACCCCGATTGCGGAAGTGGAAGCAGAGTTGAGCGGCGAAGCCAAGGCTGAGGAAAAACAGGAAGTGGATTTTGATGAGCCACTGTTGTAAGACTGCCTCAGGCTTCGATTGGTTTCATTTTCAGCTTTTTTTCTATGCGGATGAACCGTCTCTCATGGCGATCAAGGCGATGAACAGTAGCGGCATCTTCATGTTCCTTTTTGACCAATATTTTTATGATTTTGTCATTACTTACCAGAATTTCATCTTTGTATGATCGTGATTCTTCCCGTAAAGAACTCATATCTCCTTTGAGGGTATGGACATCTTCTTTGAGGAAGTGCACATCCGTTTTTAAGACGGCGACATCAGTTTTTAAGACCTTCACATCGGTCTTGAGTACTGCAACGTCTGTTTTCAGAACTGCAACGTCTGACTTAAGGACCTTAACGTCACCCTTTAGGGTCTTAATATCGCCTTTCATCTCGCTCATGCCATCTTCAATCCTGTTGAAATCCTGCTTGACGGCGGTGGCAAATACTTCGAACTTTTTTTCTGTGAGGGGCTTGTCTTGCGACATGATATATATTTAATGATGGGTGCATTCATCCTATCATTTTTTAAACTTTGGTCAATGAAAAGTTATCCACAGTTAGCGCAGCGACGGCTCTGGGCTGATATATATTTACTGTCGAATAATTTTTGACAATATTCTTTCACGGTTTTTCTTTATTTTTGGCTATTTTTTGATACTTTACTTGCTAATTTTCTGTAATCGTATTATACTTTTACTATTCGTAGAAAAAAAATTGACAACAGCTGCCTTCCGGCGGCTAATATAAAGAGAAGGAGAATGCTATGTTTTATGTGCATCGTGACTTCGCCCCTATCGTGATCGTGCCCCAACCCTCCGCTTCGGTCCCAACGGGAAAATCCTCGGCCATCAATTGGTCTGGGCCGATTGTGGAAGAAGATCTATGCGTCACGGACTTTCCCCCTGGCGCAACCCTCGTCACAAAGGAAGATCGGCTGCAGAGCAGCCCGCAAACCAAACAGGTTTGCAATTGCATGGAAGACGCGGAAGCAGGTTTCCAAGTCTTCTGACCCTCCGCCGCATTCCCAAGCGGCCCGTTCCTTATCAGGAGATGAATTTGCAAACCATTTGTGGATTCATCTCCCCTACCCATTTCTTCGTAACTCATTCGTCAGGCCCCGTTTGCCTGTTTTTTTATTTTACCGCTACACTATATCTACCTTTTCACTATCGCCCCGCACCCTTTGCTTTTCTTACCCTCTCCCCCTATGCCCACAACTTTACCAACCGCCTTCAGCACCATCATCCGTCGTTATACCACCGAAATCAGCCTCATCCTCCTCACGCTCCTGACCCGTATCCCCGTGGTTTCACACTACCTCTACAGCTGGGATGCGGCTCAGCTCAGTCTGGCCATGGAATATTTTGATATGCAGCAACACCGGCCGCATCCACCCGGCTATATCATCTACGTTGCCCTCGGAAAAATCACCAACTTCTTCATTCACAACGCCAACACAACCTACGTCACCCTCAGCATCCTGGCCATGATCGCCACTGTCCTGCTCGGTTATCACTTCGCCCTGCTTCTTACCACGCGCCGCCCCACCCGCCGGCGCTTTGCGCTCATCGTCGCTTTGCTTCTCATCGTCAATCCCTATATGTGGTTTTACAGCGAAGTTGCTGCCACCTATATTTTTGATTCGTTGTTTGCAGCGCTGTTTGCGTATCTGACCCTGCGCATCATCAAACATCACAACCCGCGTACATTGCTGTGGTTTACGTTATTTCTGGCACTCAGTGGTGGCATTCGTCAAACCCTGATTATACTGTTCGCGCCGCTGTACCTGTTCGCACTGGCCTACCTCCTCGTCAGGAAAAAAATTCGCCTCGGCGATGTGGCGCTGCATGCCCTTGTTGGTGCCGCTGCCATAACCCTGTGGCTGTTGCCGCTTCTGGCTTTATCCGGTGGCCCCGCACAATATTTTCAAACGGCCAGTTATCATTTTCACAGCGTTGGTTCCGGCACTTCGATTTTTCAGGATGCTACCTGGGCGGTGACCTGGGGCCAGGCCAAAGACGTTGCCAAAACCAGTTTGGTGGCGCTCAATGTTTTGTTGCTCGCGCCGCTGCTCTTGCTGCTGCGTTCGCCGCGCTGGTTGAAAAATTGGAGCTCGCAGCAAAGTTCGCAACAAAATTCGCGACAGGTCCGGCGTCGTGATATTTGGCACCGCCATATCCTGCGCAACCCCCTTGTTTATCTGTTTGCTCTCCTGCTGGTGCCCTCGTTCTTTGTCTATATTTTTATGCACTTCGGCAATCCGGGATATATTTCCAGTGTGGCACCAACCCTCGTCATTCTTTTCGCACTGCCGCTGCTCCTGTATCCGCCGCGCTGGCAAATCCTGTTTGGAGCCCTTGCTATACTCGCTTTCCTGACGACTTTTCTCTTTTATGATTCGCCATTCCTTAAAAGCTATACACTGGGCGCGAAAATTGCCCAACGCGTGAACCGTGCTGACAACTGGTTTGCCTACCACACCCGCGCCAAGGTGAAATCCATTTCCGATGACTTTGGCATCCATATCGAAGCTGCGCGCGCCTATGACCCAGCCACCACCGTACTTCTCACCGAAAAGGGCTTCAACTACCGCCTTCCGAAGTCCGAGGTTTGGGTGCGTAACGGCGTTGACTACTTCCGACACATTGAATACTATCTGCCGCAGTATGACGTCTATGAACTTTTCTGGCGTGATCGCCGTTATTTTCACGTGAAGAATAATTCGCGCCTGCAGATTCAGAAATCCACCTTTGTACCGCTGCCACCCAGCACGGAAACACTCGTCATTATCACCAAAGATATCGATCGTGATGCGCTCGCTGCCAGCAATATTACCGTCACGCTGCTTCCCGACGGACAAAAACTTTTTACTATTGATATGCGTGATCGTAATCGCATCATGTACGCCGGCTATACGCTTATCAAACTTGCCGCACCCTCCATTATCGGCACAGAATATGCCGATTGTCCGTTCTGTTTTCAAAACTAGCTTTGCTGGCGCCACAAAATAAGTCTCGCGGTCTCGCGCAAAATTTCTTGAAATACAACTCCAGGTGGTATAATATCCACATGATCATTCATGCGACGATATGAATAATTCTTCCCATTCCTTTCGCTGGTTTCTGGCCGTGATTTTTGCCCTGACTTTTTTTGCTGTCGCACTGACCGGTATTCCCTTTGCCGTGGCCGTCCATAATGGCACGAGCGAAGACACGATCAAACAGTGGCTGAATGAATCGGGTATATATACTTCGGCCTTGGATGCAGCTTTGGCTGCTTTGCCGGACAGTATTGGTGGTGATAAAAATACAGCTGACACTGAAGGCACCGATGGTGAGGAAGCGCTTTCTGATAATACCGGAGATGGTGAGGAAGGCGATGTGGCCCCGGCCGATGAAACCGACCCGGGCGCCAATGACCCGCTGAATAATATCCTGGCGGCGCTGCGCGACCATAATAGTGCTGTATATAAGGAAGTTGCGGCCATCATCACACCGACGTTTTTACAAACGAGCGTGGAAAATGTTTTGCATGGGATGTATACCTGGTTTCGGGGTGAAGCTGCCGAACCAAAGTTTGAGGTGGTACTTATTCATGATGACGCAACGCTGCTGCGTATTTTGAATGTTGGCATGACTGAGCAGTTGGCACAGTTACCGGCGTGTGACTCCACCGGAGGAAACGGCACAGCGGATGACCCCTTTGCTGCTGGTTGTTTGCCGCCTGATTTTGATATGGCCACCTATGCGCAAACATTTTTGGATGATTTTAGCACGACGGCCACGTTTCATACCCTGCGCGAAAGTATGCGTTTTTCTTCGGATCAGCTGCACCTCGATCCGGCTATATTAACCCTGGTGCCGCAGCAGTTCAGTTTACTGCGGATGACCCCATGGATGTTGGCCGTGATTTTGCTGGTGGGATTGTTTTTGACGGTTTTGATCACGCCGGGTTGGAAACATGGTCTGGTGGTTGGCGGTGTGGCAGCGTTTGTGACCGGCGGTGTCTTAATGGCGGAAGCAGCATTGGTGCGCATGCGTGTGCCCAATCTGTTTACTGGGCTGAGTTCGGCCCTGCATATCCAACCAGAGGCGACAGACAGCTTTTATGCGGCACTCTATCCGTTGTTTCATGCCGTGATCTCTGACAGCATGGGTATGATTTTGTGGTGGGCGATGGGTTTGGCCGCCTTAGGAGTGGTATTGCTGGTGGTTGGCATGTTTGTGCCGGCTCCGGTGTCGGCTCCGGCGCCGAAGGCGGCTCAGAAAAAATAACTTGCGGCCCCCTGCGGCAGGCGCCTTTCAAAATATACATAAAAAAATACGAAGCACAGGTTATAAAAACTTCCTGTGCTTCTTTCGATAGTGTTCATTGCCCTCTTCACCCTTCAGGCCATCACGCCGATGCGGTTAATCATCTTACTGAACGATTTTCCGTTGACGCATCTGGCCAGGGTTTCTGCGTACAGTGGTGCGGAACTTAATTGTACAATATTCACCCCTTCTACGTGCAGCTTTTCCGGTGGATGCCGCACTGTATCCAGGCATACCAAATTCTTGATACCGCTTTCAGCCAATCTTTCAATGGCATTGCCTGAAAGAAGTGAATGCGTTGCCGTGGCATTCACTGAACGCGCGCCGGCGCGCATAACGGCATCTCCAACTTTACACAAGGTATTCCCAGTATCGACCATATCTTCCGGCAACCATACATCGGCCCCAGCCACATCACCCACGATGGCTATCTCCTCCTCACTCAGCTCATTCTGACCGATGTGTTCCTTATATCCGAAAGCCATCGGCCGCTTGCTTCCGGTGAACTGTCTATATTTCCGACACCGATCCACGGCGCCTTTGTCCGGCGCAAACCACACGATATTTTCCACATCAAAATTTTTGAGAAAATATGGTATAAGAATTTTCGAACCATAGATGGCCTCTCCCACGGTGGGTGAATTGGCAAAACCGAGAATGGCATCGGCATGCGGCTCGGTGAAGATAATGCGAGAAGGGTGACGCAGACAGATCGATTCCACGGCCAGCTTAGCACCAATGCCAACGCGGTAGGTGCTCTTTCGTTCGTCCCTCTGACCCTGAAGGACAGTAGGGAGCGCCACCATCTCAAAAACTCCCGCTTCTCTGACGGTGTCCAGGAGTGTCAAAAAACGCCAGTGTCTTTGCCCTTCGCCGTGTCCCGGCCCTAAGACATAAACTCTCTTATTGCGCACATCCGTATCAAGCCTTGGGCGCCATTCTCCGTCAGCGCACAGATTCATGGTGTTGTCCCGAAATCCTCCCAACATGACACGGCCATGAGCTTCACATTGACAGGCTTTAAACTGCCGGTAATCGTGCGCATCATCGGTTTCTTTGTTGATCCCACCGCCGCAAAACTCTCCGCACAGCAGTGCACAGATATCCTGCGCCAGTGGTAAGCAATCAATAGTTGCATAGATTACGGTTTCCCTTGGTGACAGCATGATAACAGTCTCCTTATTTTGAAAGATCCTATTTTTCCTAAAAACTTGGCACAACAACGCGCCAAGCTGCCCCCAAAGTAACACGCGTTTCGTGACAGGTCAAGCCGCTCTTGCTACAATGAAGGAATTATTAAATTTTCTGTATGCGAAATATCGACCTCAAAAACATGCACGAGCACTATTTGGCGTTTATTGATCTGGAAACGACCGGTTTGGTGCCGGCTATGCACGAGATTATCGAGATTGGCTACCTGATTGTGGATCAGGCTGATTTACGCGTCGTGAAACAGCATGTGATTCAGGTGAAGCCGGTGCATGTCAAGACGGCTGATCCGGAAGCGCTGCGCGTGATTCATTATGAGAAGCGCGATTGGTCGGCTGCTGTTGATTTGGCGGCGGCGATGAAGCGGTTTTCGCGTGATGTTGAGGGGTGCATTATGGTTGGACAGAATATTACGGTTGATTGGGCGTTTATTCGCGCGGCTTTGTCGCAGTTAGAGATGCCGGATCCGATGCATTATCACCGTCTGGATATTATGTCGATGGCGTTTGCATTGCTGCATGATGACGGCTTTTTCAAAAAATTCAGTTTACACGAATTGACGGAGTTTTTCAGCCTGAAGATCAAGAATGTTCATACGGCGGCTGATGATATTCAGGCGACGTTTGAAGTGTATAAAAAGTTGCTGACGTATCGCCGGAAGTTGCGGTAGTGTGGCTGTTTGGCGCGCCGTGGTGGCAGGCTTGATTGCCGTGGCGTTTTCTTGTAGGATGTCGGTACGATGTAAATATGCGGGTATAGTATAATGGTATTATGACAGCTTTCCAAGCTGAAGACGCGGGTTCGATTCCCGCTACCCGCTCAGGTTGATAATCCAGACCACTTGATCGGCACTCCGACAAATAGGCGTCCCTTCATGGGGGCGTTTGTTTTTCCTTTCCTTTTTTCTGCAACTTGTTACAATACAACTACTTTATTTTCATCTCAATTTTGCGGGTATAGTATATCGGTATTATGTTGCCTTCCCAAGGCAAAGAGGGGGGTTCGATTCCCCCTACCCGCTCCGTCATTTTCTCTAGACTTTCTGATGAGAAGTTATTTTTTTCCTCATTGGGGAATCGAAGGCGACCGTAGCGCTTGTGCCAGTGGCACAAGGAAACGGCGCCTGGTTGCGAAGGAGCTTTGAGGCGGCTTGCGCTGAAAAGCGGGTGAGCAGGATTCCCCCTACCCGCTCACGTCCAAATTCTGCTTCAGCTTTCGCATGCAAACCTTCGTTTGCCTGCTTTCCGCTTACGCAGTATTTCTCCTTTTCCCCACAAACGCGTGCTCGACTTCGTCTGCGCATCTCGTTTGCGGGGACCCGAAACTTATTTCGCCTAAAGGGTCTGGAATTGAAGGTGATTGTAGCGCTTGTGCTTTTCCGTTGTGATGCATCTAGCAAATTCTTATTTTTTTATTTTATCTTAGCCTTTTTAATTCGTATTGACACTTCTAGTATATTACGTTATACTAGAAAGTATATTTACTAGTATAACCAATTTTGCTATGGAAAAAACAGAGCTCATTGCCTATGTCCAGCAACAAATGGTAAGTACCCCTGACCGTCTGCGCGCATTAACGCATGACCGTTCCGGCAAATCCTATCCAAAGCGGTATATTTTTTTTAAACTGGAAAAACACCTGCGCGATTTTTTAGCGAAACAAGAGCAAAGCCCGCGCGCCATAATTATTACCGGTTTACGCGGCGTGGGTAAAACTACCATATTGGCCCAGGTCTGTTCCCATCTCTTGCAAAAAAATATTCCCAGTGATCGTGTTTTGTTTCTTTCGCTGGAAGAAGTTGTGAATGTATTGGATAGTTCGTTGGCAGAGACATTAGAAGCGTTCCAGGAAATTATTGGAGAAAAATTGGATCGCACGGATACCAATGTATTCCTTTTTATTGACGAGGTGCAAAAAGATTCCCGTTGGGGATCAATACTCCGATCTTTGTATGAAAAAAATAAGAATATATTCATTTTTTGTACCGGTTCCTCGGCGGTTGAGCTTCAAACCAATGCTGACATTGCTCGTCGTTTTTTATTCGAAAAGCTTCCGCCACTCAGCTTCGGGGAATATCAGATGATACATCGCCAAGTGATGCCCGTCCGTGGTATCAAGCAAAAAATCATAGAGTCGTTGTATTTTTCAGGTTCAGTAAAAGAAGGATTTGATCAGCTGACACAATTACGGCCAAGCGTACTGTCATATTGGGCAAAGGCACATCGGGACGATGTGGAACATTACATGAAAGTCGGTACTTTACCATTTGCGCTGTCTTTCCCCAGTGAAGATGCTGTGTATGATGCCATTTCTCTCATGCTTGATGTAGTGGCCACAAAAGACCTTGTTCAATTTGGCAAATTTGAACATGATACACTTTTGGCGGTTAAACGGTTGCTCTTTATTTTGGCCGAGAACGATACAACGAGCATGTATCAACTTGAACGCGTACTCGGCATCAGTCGGCTTACCATTCAAAACGTGCTTGAAGCATTGGAAAAAACCGAATTACTTATTCGTGTCCCTGCCCATGGGTCAAACATGACCGTCGCAAAACAACCGGCAAAGTATTTGTTTATGTCACCGGCCATTCGTATGAGCTTCTTTCGCATCACCAGTAACCCGCAAACCTTTCAGACTCGTAAGGGTAAGCTATTGGAAGATTTGGTTGGCGCACATCTGTACCGGGAATTTGTCAGTCGCGGCACCGGCACCGTGCGTTATGATGCCATGCAGGGCGGGGCTGATTTTGTCCTTCAAATTGAAAATAAAAGACAGATAGCCATCGAAGTCGGGCTGGGGACAAAAGATAAAAAACAACTTATACAAACCATGAAAAAAATACCGTGCGAGTACGGCATTGCTATTTCAACCAACACCCTGGCCTGGAATAATGAACTGCGCATCCTTGATCTTCCCCTGGATTACTTCTTAATGATCTAAATTGGCCAATATGATTACCTCTAACACCCTCTACGAAAAAATTATCGGCTTGCTTGCTGATAATCACGTCGACTACAAGCTGTTTTCTCATAAAGAGGCTCTCACGTATGAGGATTTGGCCGCTGTGCAAAAGGAGACCGGTTTTTTTGGTACGGAGATGAAATGCATGGTACTGAAAGCTGGAGAAAAGATAATCGTCTATGTAACGCTTCAGGGTAAGCGCGTGAATTTTGATGTCGTGAAAGAAAAACTTGCCGTAAAAAAAGTGCGCCTAGTAACACCGGAAGAACTTAAAGAATATTTTGGCGCCCAACCTGGCTGCGCCTACCCTTTTGGCTTTGCTGATCACTATGATATCTATGTAGACCCTGGTATATATGAACAAGAATGGTTATTATTCAGTCCTCTGCTGCCAACGAAGACTGTCCAGGTCCGCGGAGTTGATCTCAAAAAGGTTTTCGCCGCACTGGAGAATAACGTTCAAGAAGTGACCGATTTCAATCTACAGTAAAAAGAGAAAAGGGCGAATTGAGGTTCGCCCTTTTTGAGAGTCATGGTGCTTTGAAGAGAAAAAATGTGAATGTATCACCCACACACAGGTGGGTTTTTTGTTTGATGAGTTCATAGGGGAGGAAAAGTTGGTGATATTCTTCCTGTCGGCGCAGAATCGAATATTTTGAGATGGGATAATTTTCTCCTTCGTAGGTATGTTCGACCAAAAAAATGGTATTGCTCAGGTTCTGCATAGCCTGTACGGTTTTTTCCAATTCCACTGGGCTGAGAATATGCAACAGCACTATCGAATCGAAAACGAGGTCGAAAGATTTCTCTGGAAAATCCATCTCATATATTTTCCCCAAACGCAGGTCCACATTTTTGTAACCCTGTAATCGCCGCCTGGCCTTTTTCAGCATAGATGCAGAAATATCATTCCCAACAACGCTTTGTGCCCGTTTGGCAATTTCTTTGGTCATCCTGCCAATACCTACACCCAGTTCAAAAATCCGTTTCCCCGTCAAAAGCGGTCCCAGGAAAGAAAAAATATCTTCCTGGAGCTGCTTGGTTGCCTGTCTATTCTCCTGCAAACGGTGCCTGGCTGACATGACCGCCTGCACTCCCCGCCTTTGGGCACGGGTTTCCCAATGTTTTTGTATTTCAGCGCCAGTTATCTGTTCCTTTTCCTCACGGGGAATCTTTTCATAGGTGTCTTTTTCATTTTTTGCTGCGCTGTGTCCTTGTATTGCCTGTTCTGTTTTGTTGTTTTGTTTCTTCATTGTCGGCCCCTTTTATTTTATGTCATAAATTATTTATGACATATTAGTACTCTATCATATCCTCCATCTTTTGTCAATGGCTATTGATGACAAACTTGCCAATTGCTCAAATCTCTGCTAAAATACAGCTATGCATATCAAAGACTCCCTCCTCCAACTTGGTCTCAATAAAAATGAAGCGGCGGTCTACCTGACCCTGCTCACCTTAGGCTTGAGCCAGGCTGGGCCCCTCGTGAAAACCACCAAACTTCACCGCATGCTCGTCTATAATGCCCTTGACCGGCTTATGGATGAGGGCTTAGTTTCGGTTTTACATAAAAAAAACATCAAACTTTTTCAGGTGACTGATCCGGGCGCACTTCTCGAACGTACGCAGCGCCTGAACGCTCTGGCCAGCGACCTTTTGCCACAACTTCGTAAAATTCAGGAGCAAAAACCCCATGTGGTTAATGTTCGGACTTTAGTTGGCCCGGAGGGTTTTCGCACGAATCTTAAGGAAATTGTGGAATCAGCCGGGCGTCAAAAAAAACGTCTCATGTATATTATTGGTGGTGCCAAAGACACGGATTTCTATGATGCGCTTGGTGATTGGTACCCGCAGTACCTGGCGTTGCTTGAGAAACATGAGGTGGAAAAATTCCTGCTGGCCCCGGCTTCATTTTCCAGCGTTTTCAAAAAAAAATTTGCCGCAGAACCAGACACGCATTTGCGTACTCTGCCTCAGGGACTTTCTTCTCCGACCTACACCCGCATTACTGAAGACATGGTCGCCATTGAAATCTACCATCCGGAAATTGTCATTATCCAAATTCGCAACAAAGCTATTGCCCGTGGCTATTTGGATTCTTTCCAGTTATTGTGGCAGGTGCAGGCGAAAACGTGATTTTAAAATTTCCCGTCGTTTTACCGAGAACGTGGCGCAACGGCCTTGGTTATAAAAATTGCCTTTTCTCCCACGAACATGCTATAAAAGTACCAGCATGTTGTTTTTTGTATGGTTGTTTCTCTTCCAGAAAGGAGTTGCCATGGAACAGAACATTGAAAAACAAGCTAAGCCGCAGTTAGTGAATATTGAGTGGCCGGGATCGGAAGAAAAATTTGTGCACGGTATTGCGGGCCTGTCTCTGCTGGAAACCGCGAGATTAGACTACGTCACCGCCGTCTTAAAAACATTTCGACTGCACATGGGCCTTTTTTGTGGTATTTCCGCATTTTCCTTGTTGTGTATGGTCGGAATGTGCTGGGAGGGATTGAGAAATTTTTTTATTGCTTGCTTGCTGCTCGGGGGTGGCTGTGATATTTTTGTCGGCATTACCGCCCTCAAAACTCACTGTGTTATCAAAAATTTTTCCCTGCCTCAATGGCTTATCCCCTATGCTGTGCCACTCCAGGCCGAGTCCGCAGCTCACAACAAAGCCATAAGGCGCTTACGCGTACTCGTTCAGGCGCAGTATGACCTGGGTCATGAGCACGACCCGGATTTTCAGAAAAATATTGCACTTCTGATCGGTGATTTTTCCGATCGGAAAAAACGCCTGGAGATGTGTCTGAAAGTTTTTGAAACACTGCGTGGACTGCCGGAGAAAGAGGTGGCTGAATTGACCGCCTATATTTTCGGTGATGCCGACAGACAAATGTATGCCGATATCTGCCGGAATTTTTCCGCCATGTTTAACGGTTTACTGGAATCGCAGGCCCTACCTCAGCCGACTGAGCCGGAAGGCGCCCTCCCGCCCGGAAAAAAGGAGGTGAAATGTTTGTAAGTACTTTTGAGAGATTTGTTATTGCAGCAAATCTCTCATTGTTTTTTGTAATGGACATGGCGCCTGGAAATTTGTATACTCCAAAGGCAGCGCTGGCATTCAAAATGCCTTTCATCGTGCTTGGCGCTTGAAATGCTCATTTACACAGGAAAGGAAACTAAAGATGGCTCAAAACATTTTTGTGGCGAAAGCCTGGTTTAAAGATGAAAATTATGCAACAGGGCATTGGAAGATACTCGTCATTGCGAGCACGGAGCGTGATTTGGCGCGGGATACTGCCTATGAAACATGGGGCCATATTCCGACCTCAAATTTCAGTCTGACTGAACATGAATTCACGCCTGATATGGTCATTGACTGTTCGCCTCCACACGGAGAAAGGAAAAGAGAGTTAGGGCACTTTTGATGCCAATGGATCTTCATGTAGGCGCCGACCTTTGGGTACGGCGCCGTTTGTTTTTATGAGCCCTTCCACACGAAATGTACAAACCCGCACAGGTAGTGTTATACTTATTTTTGCGTGAATTTTTCGCGCGTTCCGAAAAAATGCACCTTTTACTCTCAACCCACCCTTTGCCGCGAGCAAAGGCATTTTTGTGTGGCTTCTTCGCAGCCGCACTGCAAGGAGAAATTATGAAACCAGTACTTGGAATCATTGCAGGCAGCGTCCGTCTCGATGCGATTTTTGATATCGCCACCAGATCCACTGACCCCGTGCCTACGCCCTTTGGAACCACTTCGAGTGGCCTGAAAATTGGCATGATCAACGGACAAGCAGTGGTTTTTCTGTCGAGGCATGGACCAGGACATACAATTCCTGCACACGCCATTAACTACCGCGCCAACATCTTTGCATTGAAAGAACAGGGCGTTACCCATCTGGTCGCTTTCACGGCTGTCGGCAGTATGCGGGAAGAAATCCTGCCTGGCCACGCTGTCATACCTGATCAGTTGGTTGATCACACCACTGGCAGGAAATCAACGTTTTTTGACAACGAAATCGCGGCTCACGTTTCCTTTGCCGAGCCCTTCTGTCAGCCATGGTGTGAGCATATCCTTGATGCCGTCCGGAATGTGTATGGATATTCACAGACCCACGGTGGCGGTACGTATTTCTGTATGAACGGACCGCAATTTTCCACCCGGGCGGAATCTCTCGCCTATCGGAAAATCTATGATAATCTGACTGTGATCGGTATGACGGCTGCTCAGGAAGCGAAACTGGCCCGTGAAGCGGAAATATGTTTTGCCGTGGTAGCGCTGCCCACGGACTTTTGTGCCTGGAATACCAAGGCACCCCATACAACGGCCGCCGAGGTTACGCGTATGGCGGCCGCACACAGCGAGCAAGTTGAGCGGATTATCCGAAAGATTGCCGGGATTATGAACGATCTGCCCCTGGAACAGCAGTGTCGCTGCGGTTGCGCCCTGGATGGCGCTATTATGACTGCCTTCACGCAGCAGGTATGGCCTGAAACACTGAACAATTACGATGTACTTTTGGCACGCTATCGGGGACAGAACACATAGCCGCTGGGGGATTTTGATGCTTTTTATAATGTTGTTTGATAAGGACTTTGCCGTCTATGGTGAGGTCCTTATACTTTTTTCTGAAAATTTTGATTTTGCGTTCCATTATGACCTTGCCTTCTTCTGTCGAATTTTGGCGTCCAGCCGTTTGGCCTCAGCCCAGGCCAACTCGTACACCTTTTTCATGGCGTCGGCAATTTCTTCGCTCTCGATAATAATGCCGAGCTGTTCGCGCCAGGATGCAATCATCACTTTGTTGTCATAAATATTGATTTCCGGTGAAAAGTAAAATTTGTCGCCTGGCACCATAGCCATTTCACGTGACTCTTCGTGATCATGCTTGCTTCTTTCTTTGGATATAGCTGTTTCGGGCACGATGCCGCGGATCTTAATACCTTTCGCCGCTCGACGCCGGTAGTATTTGGGGAAATAGTGCGGCAATGCTTTGTGCATGTCATCAATGGCGGCATAGGCGCGGATGGGCTCATGGGAAGTCAGCGTATCTTCGTACACAAATTCGACACCGGCTTTGCCTTCGTAAAACAAAACCTTGGGTCTGTCCCCTTTTTTGTGAATGGATTTCAGCTCGGGCACCACTTTTTCGGCCTTGTCCAGCAGCTGCTTACTTTTTTGAAACTCTTTTTTGAGATAGCGTAAAATATTGGACGGTGATTCGGCGATATATTCCTGACGCGGCTTTTTGCCGGACATGCTCACCAGGGCCTTACTCATCAGAGTATCAAGAATGTCGTAACCAGTCGTGCGGTTAATGCCGGCCTGGCGCGCGATTTTGGAAACCGTGCCTTTACCGAGGGCCAGAATAGCCACGTAAACGTTGGTTTCACGCCCTGTCAGCCCCAAACTGCGCAGAGCTTTTTTCAGTTGAAGATTATCTTCGGCCATGGTTGTATCCTACTATATCTTTTTTATTGTGTCAAATATTTTCCACAACTTATTTTATATACTCTATTTTTGTTTTATTTTAGCTAAATTT
>MHKD01000043.1:33215-33552 GCA_001818775.1 Candidatus Kerfeldbacteria bacterium RIFCSPHIGHO2_12_FULL_48_17 | reverse complement strand
GGTTTGAAAATCTGTTTTACCGCGTCCTGGATGAAGCCGAACGCCTGGGCATCACGATTTCTCAAAAACGTATTGCTGATGCCACCGACGTCGCAGCCAATGTTGATCTGGCCCGTTGTGCCAAGGGCAAAAAGGATGATAATGACCATGATTTCATTGACCGGAACACGACTGATCCGGATGCCACATTCGGCAGCAAGGGAACCGGCAAGAAAAGCTGGTATGGTTACAAGAGTAGCACCAACCTCGATCCGAAAAGCGAACTTGTGACCGCTGTTGAAACCACAGATGGGGCGGCGCCAGATGGTAAAATTCTCATTCCCCTTGTGGATAAAGA
>MHKD01000043.1:12872-33094 GCA_001818775.1 Candidatus Kerfeldbacteria bacterium RIFCSPHIGHO2_12_FULL_48_17 | reverse complement strand
CTTAAACATCTCCGGTACAAGATTGAACGTAAACAATCGGAAGCCAAGAATCCCCATTATCTCCGCAAAGCCCGCTACCGCGGCAGGTGGAAAGTGCACCTGCAGGGACTTTTAACGTATATGGCCATCAATTTAAAACGAATCGTCAACAGCCTGTCGCCGGTTATGGCTTAAATGAATTGAAAAAGAACGATAAAACCTACGGTTACTGCCACCAGCGAGGCAGTCAGGGTCCAATTTCCTGGCTCGCTCACTGGTAGGAGCAACGAATACACAGAATTCTTTTTTTAAAGAGGAGGTTGTTCTACTGCCTCAAAGTACTGTATTGTAGAGAGATGCGTCGGCGCTTTTGAGGGCACCAACGCAAACAATACGGTAATCGGTCCTTATGCGCCCTTCGGCACACTGGGGGCCATGGATGTTTTTGGGGCGGACTTGTTGTAGAGCCTCCTCTTCGCGGCGCACGGGCGTTGATTGCCTGGTTGCTTGCGCGGCCAAGAGGAGGAAGGAAATTCGCGTGAGATACGAGTGTTCCGGTGCGCGTTTCCTTCATAAAAGAGCATTAGACAGCGGCCACAAGCGGGCCGCAGAGAGAGTAGCCTGCTAGAGTGGTGCCGCACTCCAGCGAGTCACAGTAGGGGCACAGCCACCATTCGGGCGGGAGTGGCTGGTCCGGAAATTCGATTTTCCCGGTGTTGTTGCACCGGTTACATGTTTCGCGCTCACGCGTTGCACGTGGCGCTTCTTCCCAATTCCATCCTTTGCCCTGGCAGTCCGGGCATTGGATTCTAAAACCTTCCTGTTGTTGAGTGATGTTTTCACTCATAGCTTTTTACCTCCTTTACATAGCTCGTTTTTTTCCGCCGTCACCATGACTTTGGAAATTCCCGAGCCCATCCCTTCAGCAGGGCCTTTTTTCATAAAGGATTTGCTGTGCAGCGTTGCACTGCACATTCACGTTCCGACGTTTGGGGATGTCGGAACACGGTGCTACCCGTTCTATTGTCCTAGAACCCCCTGCCGACCTTTTGGCCGTCCAGGGTTGTTTCCTCCGGGGTGAACTCCCAGAGGGCCATATAACAGTACTGGCCCGGTTCTGGGTCTTGGATTTTAAAAATTTTTTTCAACGGGCTGAGGGCGTCACTTGGTGTGCGCCACTCGGCCTGCAGTGCTGCCACCATGGGCCAATTGGTGGCGAGGAAATCCACCTCCGTGTCAGGTTCATACCCGACGATGTAGCTGAACTCACTCGCCCAGATCCCGCTGAAATACTTGGCTGCATGCCCGGGGTCAGGCTTCACATCCCGAATCGTTTCGAACCTCATCTTCCCTGCCCAACCCGGCGCCAGGTGCCGGATGTAGGCTGCCAGATGGTGTGCCGCAGCCCAGAGAGGGGTACGCTCACCGCCTGCAGCCACGAGAATCATTTCCCCGTATGGCTCTAGGGCCGGCGTAAGGGATCGCTCGTCATTCCCAAGGATGGAGAGGGCCACAATTTCCTCCGGGAAGTAGGTCTTGGTCAGATCCTCATCCTCCAGGAGGATTTCGGACCACCTCTCGGCGTTGGCGGCTTCCAATGGAAACATGTCATCGGCCGCCGTCCCTTTGGAGACCGAGTGGCTCTTTGTCATTGAGGACTCCGTCATCCTCACACCTTGCCCCCGACTCCGCAGGCGGGCGCGGTAAGACCACCCTAACTCCACCTCCCGCTCCCGCCACGACTGTTCCCTCACACCCCGCAAATTTGCGTTGTGGTAGGGCATCCACATTTCATCCGCCCCATCTTTGTTTTGTTTCCCGTTGATGGCGGGAAACTGCTCCTCAATCCATGGGATGGATTGAAATAATGTGGATCCTACCTGAACGATTAGTTTTTTCATTGTCTTTCTCCTTCAAATCCCTGCTGCTCAACCAGTTTTTGAGCATCTCCCGATAGCAGGGCAATCGTACTCTGTGCTGGAACAGAGACGTAACCACACGAATTGTGGTCATTCCCTTCACACGGGTGATTCGCAAGAAGAAATTTTACCTGTTATGCGCAGCTGCGTGCCTGCGCTGGAATTTTTTCTTCTCTTTCCGTGCGTTTCTTACGGTTTCGTTCAGCGCGCTACAGCGAGCCTACTTATGAAACTTTCATTGGCGCTTCGGAAAGAAAAGAATGCTTTTTAAATAATTTTTCACAACCGCAAACAATTTTTTCAAATTATTTGCGTTCTTCTGGGCACCAACTGTGTGATGGGCAGAAGAAAGGAAGAGCGATGTTAGAATGAAAATCGCTCCGCTGTACCGCATTGCACGGTACATTCAAGCTGTACAAGTTCCCTCGACATATTTCTCTATGCATGATATGCATAGAGCCTGGTTTCTGTTGCCAAGATTCATCGCCACGGGAATATAAAGCGACTACTTCCAGGAACTCCGATCACCCGGAGTGATCAGGAACCGCCATCCCGGCGAGAGTGATGCAGGGGATGCATTAATCGCCCCATCTGTCACCTCTCGCAACCGTGTTGACCCAACGACTGTGACAGTTACGACAGTCAATCGTGTCAACAAAGGGTTGCTCACCGCTGATGAAGACATTTACAGCCTTACTGTTGCAGTAAGGACAGTGAAGATCTTCTTTCAGGTAGTGAGGGCAATTGACAGGACCGTGTCCACAATGGACACAATGCTGCACCTGCACGCCTCCACTTGCCTGTGGCCTCATGTTCAAACCCATATCCAAAAATATCACCTCCTTTCTGGATTTTATTTTTTTGAAAATACACTTATGAGAACTGTTCATCAGTTCTCTTTTGAATATGTGATCAACTCATATACTCAAAAGAGATTATATGGTGATGTGCGGGCAAGACAATCGGTATTGTCTTGTTTCTTCCATGCACCACTTGCATGATACACACAAGAAAGGAAGAGCGATGGTAGAATGAAAATCGCTCCGCTGTACAACATTGCATTGTACATTCACGTTCCGACGTTTGGGGTTGTCGGAACACGGTGCTGCCCGTTAAGGAACGTTATCGGAGGGGGCCTCTGTAGCTGTAGTCCACGTAGGTTGTGCCCTCAAACCAAACCGAGCCATCTTCTCTTTTGCCGTACCCGATTTTTTTGCACCCGTACATTCTATCCTGCTTTGTACGGGTGTGGCCATCGTCCGTTTTCACTTTTTCGCCGGCTTCCAGCTTGCCGGCTTCCATCATGAAGTAGGCCGTCATCGTTTCTTCAGAGGCCTCTTCAAATCTTCCCTCCAAAAAAACGTAAGCCCCTTTTCCCTCGAGGAGCCTCATCAAGAGGTTGAGGGGACTCACCTGTTCCCAGCGGTACAGGGTTTTCCCTTCTTCGAGCGCTTGGCGGGCGCCATCGAAGGTGTCGTACCGCTGATCCGTCTCCAGACAGAAGTACGGGAACGCGTCTGTCGAAAACCCACAATCGGACGGGTGGACGCTTTGATAGTACAAGGTTCCTTCGACTAAATTTTTTTTGATGGTGCTCATGGTGAGCTCCTCTCTTTTTTTTAAGTTTGTTTTTATTTACTCCTTCTTCTTTCCGTGCGTTTCTTACGGTTTCGTTCAGCGCGCTACAGCGAGCTTACTTGTGAAACTTTCATTGGCGCTTCGGCGAGAAGAAGAACCTTTTTTCCTTCTACCAACAATTCAATCGCCGCCTTATGAGAGAGTGGCCGCAACTGAACTGCTGGCAGAAGTCCAGGGAGAAATAGTTGAATGAATATTGTTAAAATACACTCGGTTTCCTCATTTTATCTTTCATCCCTGTGTCAGAAACTATCAATATCTGATAATTTCTGTACAAGGAGGGAGTGGCAATTTCGTGATATTCTCTCTCCCTATAAAAGTTCGAATTTGGGAAGTGGCCGATGAAGGCTACTTACCGCAGTCGCTTTGTGCGACCTGTTATGCCCATTCACGCCCGGGACGGCAGGCGGATGCGTATCGCTTCTGCATCAACGGCCGGGGACATTCATGCCTTACCCCGGTGGCAGCCAGTTTATTTTTATGACGAGTGCATGGTCACCTCGTCAACCAGGAAATTAGAACCAATGTCCATCGTTCCCTGGATTTTCTTGGGTGCCGTCACCACAGCACCCCTGCCGGCCATCGTTGTCACTGTGGCCACACCAGCCACAGTTTCCATAATTTATGGCTTCGCCACAATTGTGGCAAGCCTCGAACTCCACCTGCTCCCCACATACGGAGCAGGTGAAAATCCCTTCCCGCTCAGTTCTTCCGAACTGGGCGGTTTGGTCCGGGGCGGCGTCCGGACACGAATTAAAATAATGACTTTTTTCGCTCATGGATTTTCTCCTTTTTTTGAGCGGTTATGATTTTGCCACGTCGTCATACGTGGTGGTTTTTTTCGAAGAGGTCAAGCCCTCCATAACCGTCTCAAAGGAGAAATCCTTGTGAGTTCCGGCACAAAAAAGTGGAAATGTCCTCCAGATCCACTGTTCTATGCCGAAACCCAAAATATTACAACGTTCACTGGCCGCGGCAGGATTATGCCTGCCATATACTCACAACCAGAGTTCTGAAGAGGGCGGCAGGACGAGATGGCCTATATAAATATGTGCCATGTCCTACAACTCTCTCCTCTTCATAACCCTGTTTATGAACTTGGAGGGGCAAACCCTTGTAGGGTTTTCCCCTTCCAACGCCCCGATTTCATCGGGGCTGCCTCCCCTTTCCATGGTGATCTCGTCCCGACATGAAGTCGTGACTCGATTATTTTTTTCAAGGCTGGCCGCACGCGCGGCAAACAAAAAAGGTGAGACTTTGTGATTCCGAAATTTCGAGAAGAAACAGAGACCTATCTTTATAATCAGTCCTTCGGATGCACAAAGCATCACCTTATGGGTGCTTCGTAACGTTGTCTATTGAGTCTCTCTTCTCAATATAAATTGTCGATGTTCTGGGCTTCCGATCGTTTACGGCGGCATTATAGCATGCTTCTAGGAACTTGTCAAGGGCTGTGAGGCCTCGATACCCTATTTTTGTCTGAAATTAGCCTAAATTCTATATTTCCTCTTCCTGCGAGCAGTGAGTATTTTCCATTGTGAGCGAAAATAAAAAAGAAACCACAGAGAAAGTCTGGGTTTTGCGAATTTAAATTTCGAGCGAATATTAGCCACTCACCCGGCTAAAAAGCTTTTCCAGCTGTAATTTTTTATACCTTGCGTAAGGATAAAATCATCAACCGTATTGGAAATAATTCCAGCCTGCTGTATGAGAGACGGAAAGGCTTTTTTGAATTTCATCACTGCTGCAGCGTGATGAAGGGTAACGGTTGCGGTACTCTTGATTTCAAAAAGATGAAGCTTTTCAGCTTCTTCAATAACAAGATCAATCTCAAAACCATCGCGGGTGCGGAGATAAAAAAGACTCGGCATCTGCCCGCTGTGAAAAAATCTTTTCACCACATCATTCACAATCATCGTTTCAAAAATATGTCCAAAATTCGAACTTTGCATTAAGGTTTCCGGTGCATGTATTCCCAACAGATAGCAAGCCAACGCAGTGTCACTGAAATAAAGTTTTGGGCTTTTTATCAAACGTTTTCCAAAATTTTTATAATATGGATAGAGTAAAAATATCTGATACCCTGCCTCGAGCACGGAAATCCAACGCTTTGCCGTGGGGACGCTAACGCCGATATCCCTGGCCATCTCTGAGAGATTTAAAATCTGTCCCGTTCTGACGGCACAGAGCCTGAGAAAACGTTCAAATTGACTCAAATCACCAACATGAGCCAGGTTACGAACATCGCGTTCTAAATACGTGGAGATATAAGAACTGCACCACAACTCGCGATCAACTGATTCTTTTATGGTTATCTCCGGATAACACCCACGTAGTATAAATTCACTCACCGAAGTTTTATAAGTGAGGCTGGGATTTTTACCGGCGTTTTTCAGCCATGAAATAACCTCTGTATTTTCATAAGCTCTGCCTATTTTTTCTCCGAAAGAAAAAGGTAGGAGTGTCAAAATAGCCGCTCTCCCTGCCAGTGACTGACTCACTCCCTGCATGAGCGTAAAATTCTGTGAACCTGTCAAAAGCCACTGCCCGGGTTTTCTGTCTTCGTCGATGCGGGTTTTTACGTATGATAACAACTCCGGTACGTATTGAATTTCATCGATGATGACGGGTGGTTGGTACTGCTCAAGAAATCCGAGGGGATCCTCTTTCGCCCGTATACGTATATCCGGATTCTCCAATGAAATAAAACGATGACTCTTCTCATATAATGTCTTGAGAAGGGTGGTTTTCCCTGACTGACGCGGTCCGGTCACCACAATGGCCGGAAACGTTTTTATGGCTCTCTTGAGAGCCTGGGTGAGTGTTCTGGGCTGCATGATACTATTATAACCCTGCATATATAATATGTCAAGTTAAATATGTAGGGTATTATGATATATTCCATAATCCCAATATTCTTATGAATTCTGGGAGTGTGACTACCAATATTTTGACAAAAATTGGGATTTGCGCTATACTGAGCATAGTAATCTTTCAAACTTTCTTTATGCTTCAACGTTTTTATCACAACCTCGCTCCCCTTTTAGAGAAAAACCGGGCCCTGATTCTCTTTGGACCCAGACGGGTCGGCAAAACCACCCTCCTGCAAAACTTCCTCAAAACCACCCCTCTGAAGTATAAACTCGATTCAGGCGACAATATCGCCACACAGCAGGTTTTGGGCTCGCAGGATTTCCCGAAAATTCAGGAATATATTTCCGGCTATCAGCTTATTGCCATTGATGAGGCGCAAAACATACCCAACATAGGCATGGGACTGAAAATAATTATTGATCAGGGCAGCGATACATTTCTCATAGCCACCGGCTCGTCCTCTTTTGACCTGTCCCAGCAGGTCGGCGAACCCCTGACCGGCAGAAAAAAAACCATCACTCTCTACCCCGTGGCGCAAAAGGAACTGATATCACAGTGGAACAAACATGAATTGCGTGAAAAACTGGAAGATTTTCTGATCTTCGGAAGTTATCCTGAAGTCATCACCGCACCGGATCGCGCAAAAAAAATTGAAATCCTGACAGAACTCGTTGAGTCCTATGTTCTGAAAGACATACTTGCCCTGGAACGGGTAAAATCACCAAAATTTCTTCTGGATCTTTTAAAACTTCTGGCATTTCAGGTTGGGTCAGAAGTTTCACATTCTGAACTGGCCACGCAATTAAAGATCGATGTAAAAACGGTTGATCGTTATATTGATTTGCTGGAAAAAAGTTTTATCATTCGTCGGGTTGGCGGTTTGAGCCGGAACCTGCGCAAAGAAATCACCAAAAAATCAAAATATTATTTCCTGGATACGGGCATCCGTAATGCCGTCATTGCCCAGTTTAATGGATTGGAGAATAGGAACGATGTGGGGCAGTTGTTTGAGAATTTTGTCGTAATGGAACGCGAAAAAAAGTGTCATTATGATGCCATTGTTCGGTCTGTATATTTTTGGAGAACATATGATGGACAGGAAATTGATATGGTGGAAGAACGTGGCGGCGGCTTATTCGGTTATGAAGTCAAATGGTCTGAGACGAAAAAAATCCAGGCTCCTGCGGATTGGAAGAAACACTACCCTCAGGCACAGTATCAGGTCATTAACAGAGAAAATTACCTGGATTTTATTGCTTAACATATGTTAGTTGCCCCGTTTTAAACTTTATAAAGTTTTACCAATTTGACTGATCTTATAAAGTTCCCTCAATTTCCCCGCGTAAAAATTGCAAAACTTCCGGTTTCAGGATCTTTTCGCATTTTTTAAACACTTCCGGAGGCAGCAGCATATTCAGATCTTCCTGCAAAACCTGGGTCGTTATTTCCTTTTCTATAAACGTAATCAGTTCCTGGAAAAAAGGCCCCGCCGTAGCTATACTCCGACGCTCCAGAATGACTTTTTCGTTATACGTACATCCCTTCAGATAAAATGCATGAATGTCGTAGATGTCCCTGCCGGCAATGCTGTGATGTTTGGCAAAACGATCGAGCACAGCCACGAGCTTGTTGGCAAACATAGTTTCGGCCGTTTGACAACGCACCATTCTATCAATATCAATCAGACGAAATGTTTCATAGGCGTTCGCCTGTGGCGGTGGAAATGTCACATCAACTTTTATGGTATTGCGCATGTGTTCTGCCGCTGTCGGATACCGCAAAAAATATTGCGGCACCTGTTTACTCGCATCTTTTATTTCCAGTCCCAGATCCCGAAAAACTTTTTCCAGCAACTCGCGAGTCGTGGTCATATCTTTTTTATCACCAATGTAATCGAAATCCAGATCAATCGAAAATCTGTCCAGCCACCCAAGCATGGCCGCAGCCGTACCACCTTTAAAGGCAAGTACCACTGCCAGTCGTGGTTCATCAACGATGGCCGTGAGCAGGCGGTACAGCCAGGCTTTATGAATAGCGTCTTGTCTGCTGGGAAGTATCATCATAGGTACCTTTTAGGTGTTAAGGGATAGCCAACGGCGTCTTGGATTTTTTTGACCTGTTGCCAATCAATATGCCGGTTGCCGTCAAAATATATTTTGGGATGAAAATAGAGCATGTCGGCTATGGCACGCTCCGGCGAAGCCAGGCGCATACCATCTTTCTCGGCTATACCGGCCGTGTTATACAGGAATTTATCAGCGAGTTTCCGGGAGCGGTAGTGATAGGGGCCGAGTGTAAAGCGTTTGGACAGGGAGCTGATGAGGGTGATGCTGTGCATTTTTTGCTGAATGATGCCGGCCTGCTCGAGGATGGTTTCGGTGCTGATGTAGGCGGAAGTGTGGAGCGCGCGCAGGCCCAGCAGCCAGGGTTGGAGCTGGGTGATGGGTTTCATGGCATAGAGACCCTTAAAGATGCGAAAAATAAGGCCGTGCTGGGTGTAGCGTTTGAGGGTGGTATAGAGGGTATTTTTATCTTGAATGGCCCAAAGGTTGGCCAAATCTTTCGTATGAAAAATTTGCTCGTTGAGGCGGGCGAGCAGAGCAAATCGCTGTGTATATGACTTTACGTATCCTGTACTCATATGTACAGTTTATCATAACTTATACAAAAGAGCAAGCCTGTATTGAGAAGTATAGGATTTCCCACAAAACAGTACAATCGTCAATTTTTTTCACATCGGCATTTCCTCCTGTCGCCCCCGCCGCTCCCTCCGTGGGATTTTGTGCCGATGGTACGGGCAAAAACGTCGATCACGGAAGCGACAGACAAAAAATTTATATCTTTAGAAAGTGATCGAAGTATCTGTTGGTGGACCTGGGGAGAATCGAACTCCCCCTTCCCGGATGCAAACCGGGTGCACTACCACTATGCTACAGGCCCGCGGGTCAATCGTGACTCCAGGCTCCGTTTCGAACTTCGTTCAAAACTGCGCCTTACGCCACGTTGCCCCTTTTTCCCAAAAAATCGTACTCGCTCACTACGTTCGCTGCGTACCTATTTTTTGGGAACCCTGCTCCCAACTAAAGATTCATCATGCCCTACTTGCGCACCTATTTTGAGCGAGAGCTCTTACTATACATTTCTTCTACCCTACTTGCGCACCTCTTTCATGGGGGCCCCGGAAAAGACACGTAGACTTCCTCAAGACCTATCCGCCAATGCGGCCACCACTGCTGAAAATGTCGGTGATAATATCGCCAAATGTTCCTGTGCCGACGAGAATCCCCAATACAATCAAACCGATACCTATCAGCTTGATAAACACGCGACTACCGCCTTCAACACCCAAATGTTCTTCGGCCCAGGCAATGCGCCCGACGAAGTGAAACAGCGCTTCACTTTTCAGTGTGATGACAGCACCGATGACTATCATAATAAAACCAGCGATGATTTCTCCCATATATTTTTGTTTAAATTTCTTGCAGCCGAAATTTCAATTTTGCAGCAGAATACGGAGATACTGAACAGGCTCTTTGTGGGCACTGTAGGACTCGAACCTACGACCCCCTCGGTGTAAACGAGATGCTCTACCAACTGAGCTAAGTGCCCGCGCGCGTTCAAATATGGTGCCCTTGGTGGGATTTGAACCCACATGCCGCAAGCGGCCAGGTTCCTGAAACCTGTGTGTATACCAATTCCACCACAAGGGCGCACGTTCAAACACTGCAACGGCTTCCGCATTATTTCACTCAGTGGGCGAAGAGGGACTTGAACCCTCACCCTCAAACGAGGCCAGGCCCTCAACCTGGTGTGTATACCATTCCACCATTCGCCCACGTCCAAACGCTGTAACGGCTTCCGTGAGTAAACCTGCGTTTACTCACTCCAGCCTCAACAGCGTTTCTCCTTGTTTCGCTCAAAATCGTGCTCAGAAACTTTGTTTCTTCCGCACCTATTTTGAGCGAGAGCTCTTACTATATATTTCTCCTATTCCATTTCCGCACCTCCTTCACTCGCTGGATACAATTTTAAAAAACCTACTTTACAAAAGTTTCCTTCAAACGCTTGGCGTAATCACGCAAGTAATACAACTTGGCGCGACGCACCTTGGCTGTTTTGACCACTTCAATCTTTTCAATGGTCGGCGAGGCCAGCGGAAAAATCTTTTCCACGCCAACACCGTGGGAAATTTTGCGTACGGTCATCATGCGTTCGTGATCTTTCTTGCCGCGAATGCTCAAAATAATACCTTCGAAAATCTGAATGCGCTCTTTTTCACCTTCAGCAATTTTCTGGTGCACTTTGATGGTAAAACCTGGTCGCAGATCGGGCATTTTGGCCGTTTCTTCAGCTTTTTTGGCAGCTTCCTTCGGTGCTTCAGCCTTCACTTCAGCAGCAACTTTGGCCTCGGCGGATCCCTCGGCGGGCTGAGCAACTGGCTTTTCGGCCTTGTCGTCGGCCGGTTTTTCGGCTTTTTCCGGGGCTTTCGGCATATCCTTCTTCGTGTCTTCGGTCATAATCGAAAATTAATCACACTTTCATTAAAAATACCTTGAATTCCGTCCTTTGTTCAAGGTGATACCAGTATACTTATTTTCACCAAAGAGGTCAAGTGTTAGCGATTTTTCGCGACGAAAGAGAGCTTCCAAGCAGGCTCTAGGCGGTTTTTCCCATAAACTCAGCAAATGGCGACTGGCTGACATATTCTCGCTGCCCGCCGGCCAGGTCGGTAAAGCGCAGTTTGGTGGCATGCAGGAGCACGCGGCCGAGCTTTTTTACCTTGATATGTTTGGTTTGGTAGAGCTCATCGCCAACCAACGGGTAACCCATACTCGAAAGATGGACACGAATTTGGTGGGTGCGGCCGGTGTGGATGACGATTTTCAGGACGGATGTGGTCGGATTTTCGCTGATGACTTCATAACTGGTGGCGGCGGCGCGGCCGGTACCGTCGGTGCGGGCAGCCATGTGACCTGGACGCGTGAGCGAGCGCGCAATCGGCAGATTGATTTCGCCGACTTTACGCGACAACGTGCCATGCACCACACCGGTGTATTCTTTGTAGATGGTGTGATCCTGAAACTGTTTTTTGAGATGCTCGAACATGGGTTGTGTGCGCGCGATAATCATCAGCCCGGAAACTTCGCGGTCGAGACGGTGCACGATGCCGGGACGGAGTGCGTCATCGCCTATACGGATCAGTTCTGGATAGCGGGCCAGCAGCGCGTTGACGAGCGTGTCATTTTCCGGATGCGTGGTTGATTGATGCGTTATGAGGCCGGCCGGTTTGTCGACGATCAGGTAGTCGGGCGTCTCTTCTTTGATATCGAGTCTGATTTTGGAATTGGGCGTGGCGACAGCGGTGGCAGCAGCCTGTGGTTGCGTGCCGGTGATGATTTCATTGTGGCGGAGAAAATGATGCGGCGGGACCTTTTTGTGATTCACCTGAATGGTGCCGTTTTTGACGGCCTTTTGAATTTGGTTGCGACTGAGATGGGGAAATTTGGCAATGAGAAAATGATCGAGTCGGGTGTCGACATCTTTGGGGTCACTGATAGTAAAAGTAAATGTTTGATCGGGCATATGGTGAAGTCGGCGCCTGTTGTCGGAGCGCTGACCGGCGTAAGGCGCAAGAGCCGGCGCATTATTTAAAAATCGTATTTGGCGAACATGAGGGCGCGTGGTCCGGCTATTTCGTTGGTGCGATTGAGTTCGTACGCAGCATAGATCGCTTCATCGCTCACGAATATATCAGCCGGGCCCGGTGTGCCGCTTTTGGTGAAACGCAGCACAGCTTTGTTGATTTCGGCCAGGTTGGCGTTGAAGACGGTGATGTTGAGTGAGCCAGCTATTGGGATGTCGCCGTTTGAGCAAGCGGGGAAACCGGTCGTTGATTCGTGAACATAGAAGGCAGTAAAAATTTTTCCGTTGTGGGTGCGGGCCGCTATGGGATGATGCGTCAGACGACTGCCCTGCGTGAGCTGGGTTCTGTCGAGGAAGGCGCCATCTTGGTCATAATTGAGCGCCATGATTTCGGTTTGGGTGGTTTGGTCCGGTGCCGGACACAATTCTGTACCCTTCAGGCGCATGGTGGTGAGGAGAGAAAAACCCTTGCCCGTCTCAAAACCGGCTTGAGCTGCAGCACCAATCAGAGCGCGATCACCAGTGGCCAAATCCTGAGCTTCGCCGACTGGCGCGAGTTCAGGCGTGAACCGGCGCAGGCGCAGCTGCTTACCTGCTGTCGTACCATGAATCTGCGTGATAACGTTCAGTATATCCCCCGTCGTAAAAATATGGGCACTGGCAAACGTCTCGTCCTCTTTGCCTTTGAGTGGGGCATTACTCAAACTCGTGCCAGCAATCACGGCCGTGCCGCTACTTTGGACGCGGTCATTGATTTTTTCCAGCACAAACTCACGTCGCTCGGCGTTATTGCGTTCATATACCAAAAAACCGTTATCACCCGTCTGCTCAAGCTCAAAAGATGTCACCTCTGCATCGCCTGTTGAAAATGCCCGGGGTTCATCCAGAACATTCCCCTCTTCATCAATCTTTACATACTGCAATACGCCCTTGTCTGTCAGGTAAAAAATATACATAGCACCGTTGATGGGGTGAAACAATTGCGGATGACGGCCGCCGCCGGCATTTTCCGGGATAATCAATTTTTCAAACAGCTGTGTGATGGGTGTGGTTTTGAGTTCGGTGACTGGTGCGTTGGTCAGATCAGTGGTTTGCTTATTGGGAAATTTTACCCAAACAACAATAATCGCCACGGCACAGATGAGTAGGGCGACAACGACGGCAATGATGGATTTTTGGATTTTCATAGAGCCTATCTCAAAAATAATCTTTAAGCGAAATTTGAGATTTTTGAGCGAAAAATGTGAAGCATGAGGAGGAATATGGATGCATATTTCGACGAATGATGAACATTTTGCAGCCAAAAATCTCAAATTGCAGGCTCAGGAGTATTTTTGAGATAGGCTCTAGCTGGCCTTTATGGTGGGTAATGGTGGACTCGAACCACCGACCTCTGTCGTGTGAGGACAGCGCTCTAACCAACTGAGCTAATTACCCGCGTCCAAATGCTCCTTCAGCTTCCGCATCCAAAATATTATTTTGAATGCTGCAGCTTGTGGAGCATTTCTCCTTTTCCCCACAAACGCGTGCTCGTCGCTTACGCTCCTGCGCACCTCGTTTGCGGGGGCCCCAAGGACATTTGTTACATACCTTAATACCGTCGTGGGTCCTACTGGGCTCGAACCAGTGACCTCCACCGTGTCGAGGTGGCGCTCTAGCCAACTGAGCTAAGAACCCTCACGTCCAAATTCTGTTTCAGCTTTCGCGTGCAAACCTTCGTTTGCCCGCTTCAGCTTTCACAGCATTTCTCCTTTTCCCCACAAATGCGTGCTCGTCGCTTACGCTCCTGCGCACCTCATTTGTGGGGCCCCGGAACAGATAAATACTTGTTCAAAATAACAGAAAATCCCTGTTTTGTAAATGCCTGCGCCCCCACCTGCGCCCCCACCGACCACGTCACCCCGCCCAATACCCCTGAACGAAAAACGTAATATTTACCAGCAATAAAACCAAAGATACGAGTATCCACATGTACCGCGCTTCCACATGCCGTATTGTCGCCAGCACGAAATATATCGGAAAGATTACCAACAAAAAACGTGATAAACTCATAAATGATCTGCTCGCCAGCGGCATGGCTAACATACCCACCATGTATAAGCCATACGAAAGTCGAAAGCGTCGCAATAAAAAATACATACATGCCAATCCGAACAACGCGATTATGACACCAATGATCGTCCAAAATGGTCCGTCAGCCAGGGTTACGGGATGCCGACCAAACCACTCGTGTACTCTGAAAAAAAGCCAGGGACTGCCAAACTTCTGCCAGTGAAACAGGAAAAATCCAAAAAAGGCGGCCGGTATGAGAAGAAAACTCAGCCATTGCGGCTTCTTGAAACCCGCTGCCCCAAATGTTGCCACATATTCAACGATCAACGGCACGAGTAACACCACCCCCTGCGGCCGGGTGAGCGCCGCCAGCCCGGCAATGAAACCTGCCCGGACAAAATATTTGTTGCGCGCCAAATAAAACACAGTGATGGATAAAAATAAAAACAGCGATTCAGCGTACGCGGCATTGAGAAAAAAAGCTGTTGGGAAGATGAGTAGGAAAATCACGGGTCGCAGGGGCGGAATTTCCGGATGAAATTTCTGCGTATATTTGTAGAGTACCGCTGTTGATGCGAAAAGAAAAAATAGACTGATGATCAGCGCTGATATGATAAAGTTTCCACCCAAGAGTGGGGCGCTCAGTGCAATTAGTGCTGGATAAAGCGGGAAGGAAGTGATGTTTGAAAATTGCTCTTCCTCATTGAAAAAATATCCAATACGCGCGGTGTGAATGAACCAAAACGAATCAAAACGGATGTGTGTCGCCAGCGGATTCCAACCGAGGCGTGTGGCGTAGCGGTACGTCTCCGGTTCCGCAATGCTGATCGCCTCAAGCCTTATGTTCTGTTCCTGGTGCACCTGCACCACTCCAAAGATATTGACAACAATAAGCCAAACAAACGTTAATATAAAAACTTTTTTCATATTATTGCACGGTTTTCTGATAGCATGCGTCGCAAAAAGTGCGATCCCCTTCGGGCATGCTGGTCTGGATTTTGATGCCACAGTTGGAGCACTGCGCAGTATGCAGGTTGAAAATCATATCGGAAGGATACTGGTCCACGAGCCGCTCTTCCGGATGCACACGCGGCAGCGGCAGATTGAACTGTTTATAAAAATCAAATTCCGGTTTGGTGATTTTGAACGGCCGCTTGGTTTTTTGACAGAGAATCACTTTGCCGTCGACGTGCTGCCACTCCACACCAAGAATGCTGTCCGGCGGCGTAAAAATCAGATGTGCCGGCACCTGGGGAACTTTCTTTTCGGCCCAACGGAAACCGAGTCGTTCGGCCTGTTCACGGGTCAGGGGCATTTGCAAACCGGCTATGCATTCGTTGTAGGCAAATGGCAGCATATCATGACGGAACATGTGACCGTACTCACCGTTTTTTATCATCTTTTCACGGATTTCTTTGATGACGTGCTTGTATTCTTCTTTGGGATAGGGTTTGTTGAGAATACGGTATTCCATTTTGCGACCAAAGGCGCAGCCGAAGACATTATTTGAACTCAGGGCAAAGGCGCAGTATTCCTGATTGAAAACGTTATCAAAACTGTTCCAGACGTATTTCAGGTTATTCGCTTTCAAACCAACACTTGCGCAGCTGTAGCACAATTCTGCACCGAGACCAAAAGCCATCATATCGAGTGAGTCTTTCGTATCCCACATATCAACCAGATTGGCACAGTCCTCGCAGTTTTGAATGGTGTAACTATTGACGAGATTTTTTGAACCGAAAATAATATTACCGGTCACATCCTGATTGCGCGTGCCGATCATGTATTTTTTGATTGCCTGTTTTTTCATTTCCGCGAATTGGGCCAGGTATTTTTGCATGACGGCGTAGCTGCCGCTCTTGAGTTCGGCGGTTTTGGCCCGGTATTCGGCTTCGGTCAGCTGCTGATTCATGAAAACAAATTGCTTGTGGCGCAGATTGGTGGAAAGTGCGCAGTCACTGCAATCAATGCAGTCGTAGAGAAAGTAGCTGTCGCGACAGTTGATGGCAAATTCGGAATAAAACACCTGGAACGATTTGTGGCATGATATGGAATGGTAGATGTACTCGGCTTCGTCGGTCATCACCACATCAATGCTGTTATTGATTTTATTAACACCATAACTGTAATACACGTTTTCACAGTTGGCGGCGTTGAAGGTCATGTAACAATTTTTCATCCAACCGGCGGCGTTGCAGTAATCGCTGTTTTCCATGGGGTCGTTGACGCTGCGGGCGGGGTGTGGACTGAGGTTCACGAGCTCCTGGAATTGGTCGAAGAAAGAGCGGTTGAGATCGAGGTTGCGTTGCACCGGTTGCCATTTGTCGGAAAACCAGCATTCTTTGCAGTAGACCGGGAAAATGGGATTTTCGCCCCACATAGACATGGTGTATTTACCGCAGAGATCGCACTTGTCATTATAAAGGGTATGGGTGTTGCGGAAAGCCATGAGATAGCGCAGGCGCTCATTGGGGTGCGTGTCAGGTTCAGGTGCGTGCAATTTCTGCAGCAGCTCTTGCTCGAGTTCGGATATTTCGAAAGTTTGGCCGCTGATACGGCAGTTTTTGCGGATGGGTGGCATGGGGCTGCGTTATATAAGACTGAGTAATTTTTTTGCGAGTTTTGGAACTTCTTTTTCAAAATATTTTTTTACCCCTTTCCAGGTCGCTGAAAAAAATATGATGGGATCAGGATCTTGGTCGGCATCTGCAAAATATACGAGACTTTTGAGAATGTGATGATAATCGTGTGCCACTGTCGGATATTGCTTGGGTAGCCGCATAATAATATCTTCCATATTCTCATGATGCGTGACATACCAATAGAGATCAAAAAAATCACGCTTCCGACCGCGCTGACTGATTGCAATAATTTTCATAACAGCAATGTCTTTGGGTTGTAAAATCTTTACTGAACCGTGAAGCAAGGGCTTTTGCGCTCGCTTAAAAAATGGATAGGCTATAAAACTTACTTTTGCCCCCATAAGCTTACCGTAGACCGTGGCATCACGGGCTATGTCAGTATGCCAAAGCTTGTCTGGTAAATATTTAAGAAGATCAGGAATAGTAAAATCCTTATATGGGAGGAAGAAATCGAGATCATACGACTTTCGATGTCCCTCAAATAACGCCAGAGCTGTACCACCGGCAAGATACCAATCTGATTTTTTGAGCCAAACTTCCCCACTCAAAAATTTAAGAGCTTTTCGCGTGACCTGAGGCAGTGCCTCAGTATGAAGCTGTTTTACTATTTTTGAATTATCAGTTGCCATAATGCACGCGTTTGTTTATGTAAAACCCTGGAATTTTTTAAGACATCCTTAAGAATTTTTCTGGGATACGTCAACCACATCCAACGAATTTCTTTGTCCTCTCCAAAGTCTAAAATGCGCTCGATAATGTACTTGGCATGTTTTTTGGGGTCGAGTTTTTTGACATCGGTATCCCAAAACAGCGACTGACGGAACTTGATTTTTGGCTTTTTGGCAGGGTGTTTCATAGCTAAATTATAGCAAAATTTAGGGCAGAAATCAAGGTGCCGTTTGAACGTGAACAGGAATGATTTTACTGAAACGGGCCGATCATCTCCGATTGAATTTTTCCAGACAATCTTTTGAACAGAATTTGAAAATTTTTCCCTTTACGGTTTTGGAAAATGGGGCGTAACGCGAATCAATACGCATCCCGCAAACGGGATCACGGACAAGCGCCTGCGGTTCCGGTGGCGCGTCAGATACGCGTCCGTCTTCAATCCACAGCGTTCGATCGGCGATATCCTTGATGCGCTGATCGTGGGAAACGATGATCACGCTGCGCCTATCTTCCTTCGCGATATTGTGAAACAGCATCATGACCTCGTGCCCCGATTGCGAATCAAGGTTACCGGTCGGTTCATCAGCCAGGACTATCTTCGGATCGTTCATCAGCGCCCGCGCGATGGAAACTCTCTGTTGCTGTCCGCCGGAAAGTTCGGCCGGCAGCGCGCGCATTCTTTTTTCCAGATGAAGTTCATTGAGAATCGCTTCCGCTTTTTGCCTGGCTTTTGTCGAAGATTGTCCGGCAAGCTCGCCGGCATATTGCACGTTCTCCACTCCGCTGAGATTTTGGAATAAATTAAACGATTGAAACACAAACCCGATGGCACGCAGGCGGATATCAGGCAGCCGGTTTTTTGCCACCTTGGTAATGTCGGTTCCGCCAATGATGACGGAACCCGACGTTGGCGTGAGCAGGCCACCAATCATGGACAGGAGCGTGGTTTTTCCCGATCCTGACGGTCCCATAATCAACAGAATCTCGCCCTGCTTCACATCAAAAGAAACATCATCCACTGCCTTCACGGCCGTTTCCCCGCTTCCGAATATTTTTTTTACTTTTTGAATGGTGAGTATGTTCATGCCTTAAAAACAATGGCCGGATCAATGGCAACGATGCGCCGGATGGGAATAAAAGCAGACAACGTAATCATGAGTAAAGTAATGCCGAATACCATGATTACATCGGGCCAGGCGATTGACGTGATAAAACTTGGTTCGATCCTGCCGGCCAGATCAGCCACCGCGAACGTCAGCGCTATGCCGAAAATAAAACCCGTTATTCCCGCGATCGCGCTTTGCGTGAAAATAATTCTGTACAGATGACGATTTTTTGCGCCCACCGCTTTCAGTATGCCGTACTCCCGACTTTTTTCTATTGTCGCCGTATAAATCGTGAGACTGATCACCACCAAACCGACAATAAATCCGATAACCACGAGGACTTTTATGATTGGTAAAAATGCCTCCATGATCTGCTTGCGGTTATTGTCGGCAAATGTTGATTTGGCCAGAAGATCAACATCAGGTATATTACGCTCTATACGATCCGTCATTTCCTGCGCATCCGTGCCGTCAGCGAATGACACCAAGCCGTAGTTTATAAGGTCGCTCATCCGCATAAATTCACGCGCGTCATCAATGGGCATGAAACCATACTGAAAGGTGACGACATTGCCGCCGCTGCTTATACCCGCGATAGTAAATGTTTCATCAATAATTTCCAGCTTGTCCCCAACGCCGACCTTGAGTTTTTTGGCCATGACTTCATCTATGATGATTTCCCCTTTTTGCGGCGCCGCGCCTTTTACGATTTTCAACGGCCCGCCGGCTCCGGTTTTGGTGTCGTATCCCATCATAATCATCATTACTTCTTTCCCATCTTTCTCCACCGGAATACGGCGACCGACCACGGGGTCAACGCGTTTTACGCCGTCGATATTTTTCAACTGGTCGAGTAATATTACGGGGAAAAGGGATGTGGAATGAAACATGTCTGTGGCTCCGTTTTGCAGCACCCAAACGTCGGCATCAACACTCTCGACATAGCGGCCAAGTTTTTCGTTCCATCCCCGGTACAAAGCCAGAATGATGAGAATGAGCATGACTGAAAATGCCACGCCGCCCACGCTGATCAGGAAGCGTAATTTTTCATGAAGTAGATTCTTTCGTGCGAGAGAAATCATATGTTGTTATTTCCAAACCAACTGCAGCATGTAGAAAAAACCAATCATCATGAACACAACGGCTGATGCCGCCAGACCCAGAAAAAACGCGGAACGAACCGGGATGTGATTCAGCAGGACCGACCAGGAAAAAGACTGATCTGCCGGGGCTTCAGCCGCGCCACTTGGCGATGAGCCCGTCGCCGTCGGTGATGGGTCCGCCACAGTTGATAATGATTCCTCTTCGGCGTCGAAGTCAGGATCATGCAGACTGAGTTTTGGTTCAGGATGCACTTTTTCCATAAAATGTATATGAATAATTTAGCGTTTAGAATTCAGAGTTCCGCGCTGATCCTGGCAAAACCCAGAAACATCAGCGTGAAAATGGCGGTCATGGCCACCGGCGCCAGACGTGACAGATAATTTTTAGCCAGCGGTTTGAACGTTTTCAACAAGAGTGAATTCGCCACCACCGACACCGAACTGAACGCCATGGCCAGTCCGGCCAGCTCCGGTCGGAGGATGATACCCAGGCCCATGAAGACCCGCGCAGCCACGGGAATACCGACGACGTTATAGAACAGGGCGAAAAACAGATTCTGTTTGATTTTACCCATGGTTTCACGACTCAGTTTAATG
>MHKD01000043.1:0-12858 GCA_001818775.1 Candidatus Kerfeldbacteria bacterium RIFCSPHIGHO2_12_FULL_48_17 | reverse complement strand
ACCCGCCTGCCGCTCTGCTGCAGTTTACGCACTTCCTCAGCCTTATCCTGCGGCAGCACTTCCGCCAACACATTCGTGATGCCCACCTGCGCGGCAATCGCCTGCGCGGTGCGCTGATTATCGCCGGTGATCATATAAACAGCCAATTTCATATCCTGGAGTTTCTTAACAGCCTCAAGCGTCGTGTCTTTGAGAGTGTCCGCCACGGCAACGATGCCCAGGAGTTTCTCTTTCGTGGCCAGCACCATGGCGGTTTTACCCGAGGTCTCCAATCGCTGCAGTTTACGCTCCACCCGCGTCATGTTATGACCGTGTTGCGCCATCAGCTTACGGTTACCGAAGAAGTATTCCATGCCGTTGATTTCACCGGCTACGCCGTGTCCTGGAATCGCGCGGAAATTTTTAACATCTGCAAACGCCACGCCCTCCTCCTCGGCATACGCCGCAATGCTTTCGGCCAGCGGATGTTCGGATGACCGCTCCAGGCTGCCGGCAACGTTCAACACCTCTTCTTCATCAGCATCGCCGAGCGCCAACATGTCCGTCACTTCCGGCTTGCCCTTGGTCAGCGTGCCCGTTTTATCAAACACCACCGCGCCGATTTTTGACAGCATTTCGAGCGGTTCTCCTCCTTTGATCAGAATTCCGTTTTCCGCACCCTTGCCGGTACCGACCATCACGGCCGTAGGCGTACCCAGGCCGAGGGCGCAGGGGCAGGCGATAACAATAACTGAAACAAATGTCAGCAACGCGAACCCGAAGCTGGCGCCCAGGATGACATACCAGACGAGGAACGTAAGAATGGCAATACCGATGACGGCGGGGACAAACCAGGCGGAAATTCGGTCGGCATGGGCCTGAATCGGGGCTTTTGATCCTTGAGCATCTTCGATCAGACGCACAATCTGGGCCAGCGCCGTTTCCGAACCGACTTTGGTTGCCTCAAATTCGAAGCTGCCGTTTTTATTCATGGTCGAACCGAACACGTTGCTGCCGGCGTTTTTTTCCACGGGAATACTTTCGCCGGTGAGCATGGATTCATCCACGGCCGAGATGCCGGATTTCACCACCCCATCAACGGGAATTTTTTCACCGGGACGCACCACGACGATATCACCCACCAGCACATCATCCACCGCAATTTCCAACAGTTGCCCCTCGCGTTTCACCCGTGCCACCTTGGCTTTTAATCCCATAAGTTTTCGAATAGCTTCACTCGTTTTTCCCTTGGCCCGCGCTTCCAGCCATTTCCCCATAATTACGAACGTGATGAGAAACACGCCGATTTCAAAATACAGATCGGGAATTTTACTGCCCATGGGAGCAATCACCGAACCGGTGCGCGTTACATAGCTGATGAATTCATACATGCTGTAGATAAAGGCGGTGCTGGTACCGATGGCAATGAGGCTGTCCATGTTGAATGTTTTCATGCGCAGACTGGACCACATGCCTTTGTAAAATCCCAGACCAAGATAGAACTGCGCCGGCAAAGCGAGCAACAGCGAAATAAGACCCATCACCGGAAAAATCGCGCTGCGGAACGGGAGACCGGGAATGAAATCCAGGAGCATGAAGTACAGAAGCGGCACACTGAGAACCACCCCATCAATGAATTTTTTCTTATAGCGCCTGATTTCCAACAGACGTTTCTTTTGTTCAAATTCATGATCTTTTTCATTGACTGCTTCGGCGCGGTAGCCGGCTTTGCTGACCGCCGCCTGCAACTTGACCAGGTCCGCCTGACCGACATCAAACACCACCCGCGCCTTTTCCGCACCATAATTGACGTTGGCTTCTTTGACCCCGGGAACTTTTTTCAGTGACCTTTCGATCAGACCGGCACAGGAAGCGCAGTGCATGCCGAACACATTGAAGTTGACGCGCTGTTCACCGCTGGTCGGCGTTTTTTCCGGCGCTGGTGCTGATGCCTTTGGCGTTGCCTTTGTCACTGCCCCCGCTTCTGCACGTGCGCCGACATCAGTCACCGAAAACTTTCCCAAGAGAGCGGCAAAAAAACCGGGAACTTTTTGCACGAGACTGTCCAGTTGTTCTTTACTGAAATACCCCTGCGGAAATTCCAATGCCGCTGACCGGTTTATTTGCATTTTTCCGTTTAGCTGAACAGCGCCATCGGCTGCATCATCGGTCGTCTGCACAACTCCTTCAGCCACGAGTGTCTGTCGGAGGGAAATGTTAATGCCACCTGCTGAAGCGCGCGGTTTCAGTGTAATCTCCGTCCTGTCATGCGGTGAAGCATCATCCGAAGCTTTGGTTGTGTTTGTTTCCCGTTCAGCCGCTGGTTCACCGGCCTTGGGTTCGTTTGCGGGTGGTTCATCTGCCGGCGGACCTTGAACGTTCACGAGCTCGGCTTTGTAGCCCAACTCCCCGATGATCTTTATCACCTGCTGATCATCCAGCGCAGCCTGACTGTCAACGCGACATTCTCCGCTGGTGTATGATACCTGGACTTTGGTCACGCCCGGCAATTCCGAAAGATCGTTGTTGATAAGTTTCTCACAGGAGGCGCAGTGCATACCCGTCACTTTGAAGGTGGTGGTATACCCGTTTCCTTCCGGTGAAAATGATAAGGAATGTGTCATAAATAGGATTTTAAGAGAGTGTCTGATAATGAGGAGGCGAGATTAGGAGGCGGGCAGAACCGTAAAGCTGCCACGGTACATACCCATGGAGCAGCTGAACGCTATTTCTCCGGCCCCGGTGGGTGTGAATTCAAAAACATTTTTTCCCGGTTTCAGGGGTTCCTGTATACCCAACTGACGCGACACTAAAACGGATATACAACCTTTGGCGTTCGTGCCATCAATTTCCCAGCGAACCGGTATGCCTGCCTTTACCGTCAGACGGTCGGGTGAATACCCACTGGGATTGGCTTTCATGGTCACCACCTGGACATCTCCTGTTTGTCCGGCACTGCCTTCAGCACCGACGGTTGCTGATGCCTGCGCTGTCGCTGAGGCGCTCGCCCCGTTGCCTCTGCCCAAGGAGAGTGGATACCCGATGAGATTCAATCCGTTCTGAAAATTCCACACCCCGAGCACCATCACCAAAGCACCGGAAAACTGAAAAAACCATTTTCCGGCCTTACCTTTAAGTGAACCGGAAGCCCAGCCCAAGGCTAAAAGTGAAGGAGCTGTGCCCAAAGCAAAGACCAAGAGGGTAAAAGCTGCTGTCGTGAAGCTGCCGGTCGTCAGCGCGTACAGCTGCAGGGCCTGTGTGAAACCACAGGGGAGAAAAAAGGTGGCCGCACCCAGGAAAAACGGCGCCAACGGGTGACTGTTTGATTCTTTATCCATGATGCTGTGTGACAACCGTTTTGGCATACGGGGCAACAAACGCTTCAGCCAGGGGGGTGCCAGGTGCAGCATCTCCATGCCCATGATAAACATATAGAACGCAGCGAGAATGATGAGGAGTCCGGTTACCAGTGGCGAAGGAACAATCGCCCTGCCGATCACACCAAGCAACCCGCCAAAGAATCCATATCCCAACACCCGACCGATGACAAACATCATCACCGGACGGAACCGGGCCATACGGCTGGCCGAATGATATTTCTGATTAAAACGCGCCGTTGAGGAGAGCAGGAGTCCACCGGCTACCGCAATGCAGGATGAGGCTGCGGCAACCAATCCAATCACGAACACGGTGGCAAAACTCATCCGTGAGCCAAAATCAATATTGACGTTGAACAGGCCGAGACGGGAAAGCAGGTAGCCGATGAACAGAACGGACGCGACCAGACCGACCAACCGGGCCAGGGAGGGCCGGCCTTCGGGTATGACGGGAGCTGCCGCTGACTTGCCATGGCGTTTCTTGTTATTTTCGTACACACGATATTTGTCGTCACTGAGCGCTGCCTGGAGTTCAGCGATGGAAGGTCGCTGGCCTTCTATATTGAGGCTTGCCTTACCGGTGCCGGCATTTACCTCCACCTTGGCCACCCCGGGAAGTTTTTTCCACTGGCGTTCAATAGTGATTTCACAGCTGCGACAGGTCATGCCGTCAACGCACACGTTGACAACACCCTTGTTTTCCGATGTTTTGGTCGGGGCATGCCGCACATCCGCTGCTCGTTGCGCCGGCTGATACGCATCGGCCGGAAGCGGCAGGCGTTCCAGATGAAAACGGTGGGCAGCCAGCTTCACGCCGAGTTGTTTGACGTCGATTTCTCCGGAAGCGACGAGACGCATCACGCGTTTTGTTGTGTTGATATCTATTTTTTCTATCCCGTGACTGTTTTGCAGCAGTTTTTGCAGTTCATCAGCCCGTTCTTTGTTTGTGAGCGCGCTGACACGGAATTTGTAAATGTGTATTTGAGAAAACTCATTCATATTTTTTAATTGAAAAAACCTAAGAGTTTAATCTTCGAGAAAGTGAAGATGAATGTGTCTTAGGCGTAGAGTTTCGGCTGGAGAATGCCACTGGAAAAAAGTCCGATGAAAATATTATAAAGAGGCTGATTTGAATGATTATTTTGATAATTTTTATAACGCTGATGATAGAAATTGCGGACTGATGGTGCAATTTTTCTGAGAAACACCAACGTTGCCATCCAAAAAAACACTGCCAGCATCAAAGAAGCGTACAGGGAGAAATCTCTCATGAACAAATTTTGCCAGGCATTGATATGCTCGAGCGTAGACATGCTGCATGTGCCAGGCTGAGAAATGACACAGGATACTTCCGCTTGCGCCGCTTGCGGTTTTCCAGGCATATTCATCATGGACATAGATTCGCTCATCCCGACATGAAACACGCTTGTACAGACAAAGATACCAAAAATACTCACCAACAAAAAAACCGCGACAAAGAATTTGGTCACAGAATGCGTATATTTATTCGTGCGGGCGTAAAGATTGGATTGGGTTATCATGAGATTATAATAGTATATTCCGGTCAAAAATACAACCCTGTAGCGAATAATTATATCTTCTTCCGACGCAGCAGCACGGCGTTGAAAGCCACAATCACGGTTGACAGCGACATAAATACGGCGGCCACGGCCGGCTGTAAAATAATACCCTTGAAAGCCAGCGCGCCGGCGGCTATGGGCAACGCGACGACATTATAGGCTGTTGCCCAAAACAGGTTTTGTATCATTTTCTTATAGGTAAGCTGCGAGAGTCTGATGATTTTTGAAATATCGCGCGGATCATTTTTAATCAGAATAATATCGGCCGATTCAATCGCCACATTGGTGCCGGCTCCGATAGCAATGCCCAGATCCGCCTGCGTCAGCGCCGGCGCGTCATTCACACCATCACCGACCATCGCCACTTTCTGACCTTTAGCCTGCAGCAGTTTCACCTTCTTTGATTTTTCCTGTGGCAGCACCCTGGCAAAATATTCGTCTAAGTTCAACTCACGGGCCACCCACTTCGCCACATCCTCCGAGTCGCCGGTGATCATAGCTGTTTGTATGCCCAGCCGTTTGAGGCTTTGAACCGCTTCCCGAGATTCAGGACGGATGACGTCGGCGAGCGCGATGCTGCCAATGCATGCGTCGCCCGCTATGACATAAATGACGGTTTTCCCCTGTTCTGAAAGTTTGGCCGTGCGCATCTTGAGTTCCGGGGACAGACGCGCCTTTTTTTCGGCCAGCAATCGTTCATTCCCCACCAACACTTCTTTTCCGTTGACCTGACCTTTCGCACCACCGGCCGGAATGCGCGCAAAATCTTTCACTTCGGCAAGGCTCAGGTGTTTGGCTGAGGCTGCGGCCACGATGGCTTTGGCCAGCGGGTGTTCGGAGTGCTGGTTCACGGAAGCGGCCAGGCGCAGGACTTCGTCGGTAGTCGTTTTCACGGCCGGATCATTACCGGCGGGTTGGTCGGCATTGTCGCCAACCTGGTCGGCATTGGTGACCTGACCGGCATCACGGTTCGCGTTCGCCAGCACGGCATCCACGCCAAACGCTCCTTTCGTCAGCGTGCCGGTTTTATCAAACAGGACAATGTTGATCCGACGGGCGGCTTCCAAGCCCAGACGCTTACGAATAAGGAGACCGTTACGGGCAGCCATGGTTGTGGAAATTGAAGCCACCAGCGGAATGGCCAGACCAAGGGCGTGCGGACACGCAATCACGAGTACAGCAACCAGTCTTTCCGTGGCAAATACGATACCGGCCCGGGCCAGCAGCCAAGCGATAAAGGTGATGGCGCCGGCCACCACTGCCAGCACCGTCAGATACAAAGCAGCCCGGTCCGAAAGCATTTGCAGACGGGATTTGGACGCCTGTGCGTCGGCCACCAGGCGCATGACGCCCGATAAAAACGTATTCTCGCCTATTTTTGTGACCGAAACTTTGAGCGTCCCATCGCCGTTGATTGCGCCGGCAATCACTTCGTCATTGATTTTTTTCGTAACCGGTTTTGATTCACCGGTGATAATGGATTCGTTGAGCTCTGACTGCCCTTCCGTGATTTTTCCGTCAGCCGGAATTTTGGCACCAGGTTTGATGAGCATAATATCACCCACCCGCAATTCGGCGATTGGTACGGTTTTTATTGTGCTGCCGTGGAGGACGTCCGCCGTATCGGGCAGTAATCTGGCCAATTCCTTCAAAGCTCCCTGCGCGCCCCGCACCGCCCGCATTTCCAGCCAATGACCAAGCAACATGACGGCAATAAGGGTGGAAAGTTCCCAGAATAAGGTATGCTCCCGACCGGCGACCACGGCGAACACACTGAAAGCATAGGCGGCGATGATGGCGAGCGCGATGAGTGTCATCATACCGGGCAGTTTCGCCTGCAGCTCCCGCCGGGCGCTGGCCAGAAATATCCAACCACCGTAAAAGAATACGACCGAGCCGAGGATGAGAATCACGAACTTCGAGCCGGGGAATGTTGGCGCCGCACGGCCAAAAACTTTTTCAAACAGTTCCGAATAGACCAAAATGGGGATGGTCAGCAGCGCGATCACCCAAAATTTTTGCAAAAACGATTCGGTTTTGTGGCCGGCGTGTTTATCGTGTTCAGTGTGGTCGGCATGGTCGGCGATCGTCTGATGGTGAAGATGGTTCATAAATCTTTTTTCCTGGCGTCAAATTCTTTTTTGCTTATTTCCCCCTTGGCGTATCTTTCTTTCAGTATATCAAGCGGCGTTTGTGATTCATGCTTACCCGACTTACCCGGTTCCATAATCTTATCCCAGTTTTTCGCGAGCCAAACAACGGCAACCACGAGGATAATCCAAAAAAACATCATCATACATTTTATTTATTGGATAAAGTATACATTTTGATCAGTTCTTTGATGGCTTTTCCCTCTTCTTCCTGGATTTTGAATTGCTCCTTTACATGCGTCCGGAGATGATTTTCAAGAATAAAAGCGTCAAGACTCTTGAGCGATCTTTGGATGGAGAGGGACTGTTCCAGGAGATGCGGACAGTACACTTCCGTATCGACAGCTTTGATCAGCCCATCCAGTTGACCACGGATAATTTTGGCCCGATGAATGGCCCGTTTTTTTAACTTTTGATCAACCATATTTATGAATAGCGGGGGCTTAACAGCACTTTTTCTCTACCTTATACCCCTACCCCCTATTTGTCAATTTCTTCTGGGATTTGCCGGCCGCGTCTTCAAGGGTCTGTTGTAGGCCCCTTTTTCCCAGTTTCAACCAATACTCATTCTCAGGCGTATTATTGCGCTGAACGACTTTGCTATAGGTTGGCGCGAGAACATACATGGCAAACATCGCCTGAACAAACACTGGTAAAGCTGTCCGTTCTTGCGGCTCCAGTGGAATATATTTCTGATACTCGGCCAGAACCAGATCGTAGTATTTTTGAAAAGACTCCGGCTGTTCTTCATCGAAGAAAATACCGCATAAAAGTACCGCGAGTTCCTGAATACGCGGATAGACATTGGCAACGGCAAAATCCAAAATGAATATTTTCCCCTGCGAATTTTTTATTATGTTGGTTTTAATGATATCGCCGTGCACAAAACATTGCGGCAGCTTGGTCAAATCAATCGCGCGAAACCTCACGACCACCTTCTCGAGCAATTCCCTATCCGCTGCTTCAAGATACTGCTTTTTCTTGGAAAATTCCTGCGGTAAATTTATCAGCGACCAACTGTCATAGACTTGCAGTGGCTCAAAATCTATCTGGTTAATGCGTGCTGCTTGCTGGGCGAAAAATTTTACATCTTCGAGCGTCGGCTTACTTTTCAGCTGATAAAAACTTTTGTCACCGGCGTATTCCATGGCACACAGCCGCAATTCCACGCCGTCCAATTTCGTAGTATACAAATTTCCTTGGACTGATTGGTAGGGCGCCGGGTGATTCACACCCGCTTCGATAACCTTGGCCATTACCTGCGCATAGCGCTCGCAATTTTTTTTATCACGAAAGACGGCAAAAACCTTTACAAAGTATTTTCCCCGCACCGTGGTGAGGATGATATTAAAATCTTCATATCCCACCAAAACATCCTTCAGTGACGAACCAAGGACATTTACAACTTCATCCAAAGAAATGTAGAGCATCCGCCGGTCGCCAACTTCTTGTCGGTGATTTAAAAAAAGCTGGGCGAAGATGGTGGTTTTACCAACACCACGAAGTCCTGGGATAATAATCCAGCGGTCCTGAGCATTTGGGTTATGCAAAAATTCCCGAAAATATTTATCAACTTTGACGTAGATATTCCTTTGCGGGTATTTCTTGCCTTGCTCGTCCTGGGTATAGGATTTGAGCCGGAAAGGGGCTTGAATCAGCTGGTTTTGTACGTATTGAGTAATTTCTTCCATATTTTTGTATCCTTTTGGAGTGGTATAGTAATGTCATTTACTGTGATACTCTAGTGATATAGAGAAGTCAAATACCTGCTTTTTGGCTGTAATAAAGGCTTTTTTCTGGTATTTACTAAAGATGCGTTTCACTCGCATTGCTTTATGGGACTGTCGCCGAATGCATCAAATCACGCCGCCCCCAATTACCTTCCGGTGTTTTGGCCGCAAAATTCTGTAAAGACAACGACATTCCTTTCACAGCGTACACGAGCGATTACGGGCATGCCTCAATGGGCATCCAGCTCATGCTGTCAGAGGGAATATTAGAAACACATGAGGTGAGTTATTGCGTCTCCAAACAAGCTGGGGCTCTCCAAAGCCCAGATGAGAAAACACGAAAACAATTCTTCATCTCTTTAGGCAAAACTTTTGCCACTGGCTTTAAAAACGCCGCTAACTTTCGGCGGTGCCTGGATGCCGTCATCAGTTGAAATGTCACCGCGTGATTATGATCAAGCGGTGGCCATCTTGGACGAGGAGTTCAAAAAAATACCCTAGCACTTTTGGCCTGATGTGTGCTGGCGCAAGCAAAACACATCATTTTTATTTTACTTCAAGGTCGAATTTTTCCGGGTGTTCAAGAAGCGTTTTCATATGGCGCAAGAATGTTTCTATGTCAGAAAGATGTTCTTTTACGGTGATATAAAGACGTTTTGGATCAATATCCGCGTAGTGATGTACCAAAAGATTGCGAAGTTTGGCCATTGGAACCAAGCGTTCTTCAGCAAACTTTTTCTCGACCACACCGAGATCCCCGAGCTTTTGTGCAATTTCACGGTATTCCACCGCGCGTCCACCAGGAAGACGCGAAAGCACATGTGAACTAATATGAAACACGCCCTCAAGCGCAAGACGCAGATGATGTTGCGCCAAATCAAAACTGTCACCTTCTTGAAAATCTTCCAAAGGGAGTTCACCAAGTTTTTGTAAACGCTGTATATTTTTGCGTATCCCATCAATGCGGGGAAGTACAGCCTCGCGTTCTAAAGGAAGGGTCATAAAGAAGAAAGAATAGCGTTATCAAACATGTCTAAAAGTGGACGAAAATCACAATATTCAAGCATGGTTTTTTCGACAAACTGTACTCGCTGCTTCGGGTCATTATCTAAAAATATTTTACCGTATTGTAAAACATGATTACGTAGCTCTAAAGACGCGTCATGAAGAAAGACAATATCAATCACATCGTTTTCTAACGTTCTTGGACAAAGCGGCGCAAAAATGTCGTAGATAGCGTCATAGGTTGCATCGCCGCGCTTGTGTCCCGGATGTTTCATGAGCACGGCAAAATCATAATCAGACCGAGCTGTCTCGGCGTTTTGTGCCCGTGAACCAAAAAGGTAAAGCGTCATAACTCCAAGTTTGGTGAGGGCGCGTTGAGCTTGTGGTGTAAGCTGAAATGCCATATATTCTAGTCTAACACAAGGTATGAAAAAGTGAAATGTACCGCAATGAGTAAAACCCGAAAACCGTGAAATACGGGACTGTCGCCAAATAGCATTTCTACTACAATGAAACATAGGGAATGCGCACTCTCCGTGAAATAGTAAGCGATCATTTTTGGGTAAACCGAAATGTGATCCGAAGGAAATCATTGGCTCGAACCGCCGACTTTCGGCGGGAATTCTTTTGGCGGAATTCAAAACCCCCTGGAAGTATCTTATAGTGGCAAATCCTAGACCATACTCGAACTTTCTTTGAGCAAAAACACTTTGAATGATACTGCATTTTCTTATCTTTATTGTACCAAAGGAGCGCCTCTTTTAACACCTCATTTTTATCCACAGACGGCGCTAAAGAATCAGGCGCGCAAAAACTCCTCCTTCCCTTGAACCCTTCCGGACTTTTTGCGCGCCGTCCTCAAGCATAGTTGGATGTTATACCTTAGCCAAGAATACCGCTGAGGCTTGCTTTTTTTGAAATATATGATATAAAATTGGCACATTTTGAACCTTATTATATGAGCTACACGCCAGGGAAAACACAGGGTTTTCTCATGCGTACGCTCCAAAGCGAAAGAAAGGAGGCTATGCCATGGCACGCCTCATCGATACCCCAAACAGAGAGCTCCAGCCCTTCATTCGTGCTCTCTCAGACGCCGGATTCACGGATGAATTGGCCGCCTTACTTCGGAAACCCGGGAACGCTGAAAAGGCCGTAGAGCTGCTCAAAAAGCAGTTCCAGCGTGAAGAGCAAGAAGCTCTTCAGATAGACCCATCTTCTCTGCCGAGTTACCGCCTTAGCATCGACTACGGCAAGAATCTGAAAAAGATGATTGCTGAGGGAAACTACGACTGGGTGAATGATAATATCACCCAAAAGAACTTCCCAATCCAAGGTGAAGGACAGCAGGAGGTGGAAGCGGTGATCGTCCCCTTCAGCAAGGCCATGAGCAGCGAAGGTGTGCTGGGGGAGTTTCAAAAGATGAATCTCGACCCACCGAACCTTGAAGCTCTGCTCGCACTCGGAGCGGCTGAGCCGGAACTCCAAAGAGAGTTCCCTGTCGTTGCTCTCAACCCTGTCTGGGCGGATCCGGACGGCGACCGGCGCGTGACTTGCCTCTTCGGGAGCGGTCGGAGCCGTGATCTGGGCCTCGATTGCTTCGGTAGTGGCTGGAACGGCTACTGTCGGTTTCTCGCCCTCCGCAAACGTTCTTCAGTCTAGCGCTGAGGCGCTTGGCTCCTCAGCACTTTCGGCTCCTTGGGCCCCTTGGTTTTTTTGTTCTTGGCTTCCTCTGGCCTATTCTCGACCTTTCCCCTCGCCCCTGTTTCAGAATTTTTCTGGCAGGGGTATTTATTTTTCAAGGAAGGGAGGGGTTTGGTATACTATTCAATGCTATATCAACAGAAAGTAATCGAGCGGAACCTTAACCACATTCGCATCCTCCAGTAACGTGAGCGAATTGCGACAAATCACTACGCCGTACTTGGCCGACCTGACTTTCTTCAGGGTGTTTCGCACTTGCGTACCCAACTTTTCACCCATGCCGACTTCAATGGGAATAATGTTTTTACCGGCGATGGTAAGAATAAAGTCTGCGCCGGCTTTTGCACTGTCATAATTCAAAGCACCGCCGGCTTGAGCCACGAATTCTCTATGTAGGGTCATCGCGACTATGTCTTCCATCAGTCGGCCTTTCTGGCTGGCAAAAATCTGCTCATTCCCAGCAACGGAAAGAAATGCCGAGCGCATCGCCGAGGACATAAATTGGTATCGTGAAGGCTTCCTGACTCTTTTAGTATTTGAGCCGTACGGCATGACACGGATAAGTAACTCAGCCTGCTCCAGTACTTCAAGAATGTTAGAAACGGTATTCACACTGGTTTCAAGTGTGCGGGCCAGTTTCTGAATACTCACCACGTCAGACTCGGCTAGTAAAAATAACACCCTCTTAATATAGACAAGTGTTTTGGTGTCAAAACGGCCCAGACTCTGAACGTCTTGATTGATTACTTTATCCAAGAGTAAAGTGATGGTTTGATATACCCGCGCTTCATCTTTCATCCGGATAGCGAATGGCAAAGTGCCAATCTTCAAATACTCATCGACGTAATGACGGTCTATGGACGCCCATGCACTGACAACAATCTGTTCTATTTTTTTCAACTTTTCGTAAGCATCTCTGGCAGAGTCGGCGCCAAATAATGCGTCTTTAATATCTTGTTTCAAACCCTTCGCCGGGAGTTTGCCGTCACGGATCATTAAAAACTCCGAAAAACTCGTTGGGAAAAGTTTTTGAAAAATAGAACGCCGAATGACGTCGGGATGAGTCTGCAGGGAAACAACTGATGAGCCGCTACACGCGACAAAAACCTTATTTGTTCGGTCGTATACTGACTTGAGTACCGATGCCCACTTTGGATCGTATTGTGCCTCGTCAATAAAGATAAAAATGGGCTGGGTGAGTTTTTCAAAACTGGTGCCGATTATTTTTTCGTATGCACTCAAAACATCCTTCAGTGACGAACCAAGGACATTTACAACTTCATCCAAAGAAATGTAGAGCATCCGCCGGTCGCCAACTTCTTGTCGGTGATTT
>MHKD01000042.1:36261-105707 GCA_001818775.1 Candidatus Kerfeldbacteria bacterium RIFCSPHIGHO2_12_FULL_48_17 | reverse complement strand
ACGAAAACAACCATGGGTACTGCCGGCTACAGCACAAACAAAGAGAAAGCCAGCAACCAATCATCCCTGGAGAATACGAATGAGCGCAGACATCAAAAAACATCAATTATCCAAAGTATGACATTTCTACTTCCCAGTCAGGTATGACATTTCTATTTCCTGTTGACAGATTTAATGGGAAATTTGACAATCACGTAAATATTTAGTATAAGTGGGTCACTTTTGCTCCCTGACAACCAAAACGCCATCACCCGTTGAACATGCTAGTTCAACGGAAGGAGGATGTATGATAAAAGCATATACGAATTTTTCCGCTAAGGCTGCACGGGTAAGAGGGTATTTATCCGCTGACAAGGTTACTTCAGAAGATTTTCCGACCTATTTTCAAAAAGCTCTAACCCTTTACTACCCCCTTTTTCTTGATCTTCGTGTCCTTCAGGAGAATATGGATAGTTTTTACGCGGCGGCGCGGAAAGTCAAGAAACGTTACCCGCGCTCTGTTAGTAAACAGGAACTTATCAAACAGGTTGGAGAACTCTGGAGTCGGGCCTGGGAAGGTGAGTCAGAGATGTATTATACGGTTTGCCAAAGAGTATTCTCCTCCTCTGCCATGCAGAGGAAATATGAAACAGGTTACCAAGGCTTGCAGTGGGAACATGGAAAATTGGGCACCGAAGAGGAATATTTTGCGCGCACGATTTTTTACCACCAATATGCAGCTTCTTACCTGGAAATTTTGAGAAAGATATGTCCGCAGCATATTTTTTCTAAGATCTTTCTCCGCGGCTTTGCTTCTGAAACACAAATGTCGCGGGCTGGAGCGCAGTGTAGGAAGTTTTTCACTTTTTTGGACATTATCCGTGAACTCGGGTTGTGGTCAGAAACTGTGAATGATTATCTTTTCCTTGTTCGGTACTGGCAGGAGCACCGCTATCATAGGATTCAGGAAATAGATGATTTACTGCGGAGTCGAGCCAAGGCTTCTCAGCTTCGTTTTACGATTTCAGAATCTTCGGTGGTGAGTGATTTCTCTGCTCATTTTCTTGGCGCTGGGCAATATGCGTTTCTCACTGAGAGAGTAAGAAATTTTGAATTTGAGCATTTCGCTGATTCAAGATTTCCCCAGATTCTCAAAATCATTTTTTTCCTCAGAGAATCTGTTCTCAAGGAGTACAAGGTTGATCCGCTTGATATAAAACGGCAGCTGCTTCAGGCTTTGAGTGTTTCTGTTGACCAAGCATATGAGAAACTTCAGGAGTTCATGATTGTCTATGCTGGTATGCTGCCACTATGGCTGTATGTTGACCTCGGTATTTCTTACGAGGGTGTCATGAATCAGGCTACTATTGATACCCTTCGTGAAAGAAATCTTGCCGCGCAACAGGCAAAGATGCTCGATTTAAGAATCAAGGCGGTTTTTGAGCGTCTTGCCCCAGAAAATGTTGAGGAGATGTTGTGGCAAAATAGTTGGCGTCAGCGCTCAATGCAGATAGATCCGGCTTTGTGTGAGGCTACTTGGCCAGTATTACCACGTTTCATCCAGTTATCCGATGGTAAGAGTTTTCGGATTACTCCGGAGCCTGAATATGCTGGTGGTACCCGTCGTCGACCTAATTTTGTTGTAATTCAGCCGCTGCCGAGCGGTCATATCGGTTGGATGACACTTTTTACCTTTTGTGGCTGTTTGCTTAAAGGGAAATGGATGGATCTCTCTTTTAACATCAATGGTCCGGAGATTCTCACTATTCTCACTACAGAGCAGTTGGTGCTGATAAATGCGTATGTCGGTGCCATCCGTCGGATATTGGTTCCGATCATGATTCAGGAAGCGACTCAGAATTTTCCACCATCGCCCAAGGTCGAACAACTTCGATCTGATCTCAGGCAGCGGCTGCTTTCCCTGGAGCAGACATGATTTTTGATTCGTTCTTTCCCAGAAAGGAGGTTGGACTCATATGTTTTATATGAGTCCTCTTTTAATATTGCCAAAACCCACCAAATTTATTACAGTGACGATATGAACACACAAGAAATCCGCGCACAATATCTCAAATTTTTCCAAGACAGGGGACATACGATTCTCCCCTCGGCTTCTTTGCTGCCCGAAAATGATCCCACGACGCTTTTCACCGGCTCGGGTATGCAACCCATGATCAGCTACCTCCTCGGTCAGCCGCATCCCCAGGGCACGCGTCTGACCGATTCGCAAAAATCGTTCCGGGCCGATGACATTGAAGAAGTCGGCGATAATCGTCACACCACCTTTTTCGAAATGCTCGGTAACTGGTCACTCGGCGATTATTTCAAGAAAGAACAGATTCCCTGGATGTTTGAATTTCTCACCGACACCCTCAAGCTCGACCCGCGCAACCTCTATATCACGGTTTTCCGGGGCAATGAAAAGATTGGCGTCCCGCGCGATGAAGAATCGGCCAAGTTGTGGCAGGAGCAGTTTGCCAGCAAAAACGTCAACGCACCTATTATAGACAACGCCTGGGAAAAAGGCATGCAGGGCGGACGGATTTTCTATTACGACGCCAAGAAAAATTGGTGGTCACGCGCTGGTATACCAGACAAAATGCCTGTCGGTGAACCCGGTGGCCCAGACGCAGAAATGTTCTGGGATTTTTACGGTGAGGAAAAAGGCGCGGCCATTCACGCCGCCTCGCAATTTGCCAAACAACCATGCCATGTCAACTGCGACTGTGGGCGTTTCATGGAAATCGGCAACAACGTTTTCATGGCCTACAAAAAAACCGACGCCGGTTTTGTGCCGCTCGAAAAAAAGAATGTGGATTTTGGTGGTGGCCTTGAGCGCCTGGCCGCTGCTCATAATCACAATCCTGATGTGTTTCTGCTCGATATTTTTACCCCGGCCCGCACCCAACTCGAGAAACTCTCTGGCAAAACATACGCCGCTGAACAACCCGCGCACACCCATGCTTTCCGCGTCATCCTCGACCACATGCGTGCTGCCACTTTCCTCATCGCTGACGGTGCCGCACCTTCCAATAAAGACCAGGGTTATTTTACCCGTCGCCTCATTCGCCGTGCTGTTCGTTTCGCCAACCAGCTCGGCATCGGCGAAATGTTTGCTGCTGCCATCACCGAAACGTTTATTGATATATATAAGGAAGCGTACCCGAGTCTGCATGATCGCCGCGAGCAAATCAAAGCCGAAATTCAAAAAGAGGAAACGAAATTCCGTCGCACGCTCGAGAAGGGTATTCGGCAATTTGAAAAATTGCGCGCGAAGGGTGATATCACGGGCAAAGATGCGTTTGATCTGTTTACGAGTTATGGTTTTCCGGTTGAGATAACGCTGGAAATGGCCAAGGAAGCGGGGCTCAACGTTGACCTGAACGCTTTCAAATCCGAAATGAAGAAACACCAGGATCTGTCGCGCACTGCCTCCAAGCACAAATTCAAAGGCGGTCTGGCGGATCATTCGGCTGAATCGACGCGTTTTCACACGGCCACGCATCTGACCTACAAAGCCCTGCGCAATATTCTCGGGGATCACGTCACGCAGAAGGGAAGTAATATCACGCCCGAACGCATGCGTTTTGATTTCGCCCATCCTACTAAACTTACGTCTGAGCAGCTCAAGGCCGTGGAAGATATGGTGAATCTCCAGATTAGCCGCGACCTGCCGGTGAGTTTTGAAGTGATGACGGTCGATGAAGCCAAACGCCGCGGTGCTATGGGCAATTTTGAAGAACGCTATGGTGACAAGGTGAAGGTGTACACCATGGGTGATTTTTCCTTTGAGATTTGTGGCGGTCCCCATGTGCAGCATACCGGTGAACTGGGACATTATACGATAACCAAAGAAGAAGCGGTTTCGGCTGGAGTACGCCGGATCAAGGCGGTACTTGAACCAAAAAAGTAAATATTTCCCCCAGTTTTAGCTTTTTTATTTGTTTCTCATGTGTTTTCTTCCCCTAACTTGACGTATATCCTTTTTCTGCTATAATGACTTCACTTTCGGAAACTCACGCATTCGGGTTTGAATGGTTGAAAACTCAGCACAATTTCTGTAGCATCACCAACTATCAAGCCGCCGAACAGCGCTTGAGGACATTTTTTTTGTAACATACTGTATAATAATGCCTACTTCGCAGCCGTCAACGACGCCAGCCCAAAAGCCGGAACAGCCCAAGGGTGATGCTAATATCGGGAAAACGAATAAAAAAGGTTTTCTTGAACTGGAGGGGGAAGTAGAAGAACTGCTTCCCAACGCCCATTTTAAGGTCGTTCTCGGCAATGGCCATCAGGTGTTGGCGCACCTGTCCGGTAAAATGCGCATGAATAAAATTCGCATCTTGCCTGGCGACACCGTGCTGGTGGAAATGACGCCCTATGACCTCACCAAGGGCCGAATTGTTTATCGTAGATAACCACGTATGAAAGTACGAGCTTCCGTAAAAAAGATGTGCAAAGATTGTAAGGTTATCCGTCGGAAGCGGGTCGTGGTTGTGTTGTGTCACAATCCCAAGCATAAACAGCGTCAGGGTTAATAACTTTTTTTAAACGCGATGGCACGACTTGCCGGTGTAAATTTACCAAAAGATAAGCGTATCGAATACGCGCTTCCCTCTATTTATGGTATTGGTTTAACGGTTGCCCGAAAAATTTTGGCGCAAACCGGTATCAATCCTGATACGCGCGCCAAAGATCTGACGGACGCCGAAGTCAATAAACTCCGCGAAGCCATTGAAAAGGGCGGTTATCGCATCGAAGGTGAACTTCGTCGGGATATTTTCAATAATATCAAGCGTTTAAAGGATATTTCCACCTACCGTGGCGCCCGGCACCAGAAAGGTTTGCCGGTGCGTGGACAACGAACCAAGACCAATTCCCGTACCCGTCGCGGTAACGTTCGTCGCACCACGACCAGCGGTAGAAAGAAAGCTGATCAAAAGACATAAACTATGGCTACGACACCGACAACTTCATCCGCGGCTCCCATCAAGAAAAAGAAAAAGCGTCACCACGTCGCTCGTGGTTTGGCTTTTATTCAGGCTACCTATAACAACACGATCGTTTCATTGGCTGATCAGCAGGGGAATATTCTCTCCTGGGCCAGCGCCGGAAAAGCCGGTTTTAAGGGTCCGAAGAAAGCTACACCGTATGCAGCCGGTGTGATTGTCAAATTGGCGGTGGAAAAAGCCCGAGATTACGGTTTGAAAGATGTTGATGTGAATGTAAAGGGAATCGGCAGTGGTCGTGAAGCGGCGATTCGTGCTTTGGGGGCCAATGGTTTGAATGTGGTATCCATCCGAGATGTTACGCCCATACCGCACAACGGTGTCCGCCGACCCAAACCGCGTCGCGTTTAATTCCTCTTGTTTTCTCTTATGGCAAAGGATCTTGGTCCACAATGTAAACGGTGCCGCCGCGAAGGCGAAAAACTCTTTCTCAAGGGTGAGCGTTGTTATACTTCAAAATGCGCCATCGTCAAGCGTAATTATGCCCCGGGTTCCTCCGGTGGTGGTCGTCGTATGCAAATGACGGAATACGGCACCCAACTCCGCGCCAAGCAAAAAGTCAAGCGGATGTACGGTTTACGTGAAGCCCAGTTCCGCAACACTTTTGAGGCTGCTACTCAGAAAAAAGGCAATACCGGTGAATTTTTTGTGGGAATGCTTGAGGCGCGTTTGGATAATGCCGTGTACCGCGCCGGTTTTGCCCAGTCGCGTCGTCAGTCCCGGCAGTTTGTCACTCATGGTCATTTCCTCGTCAATAAGCGCAAGGTTACGATTCCTTCCTATGTTTTGCGCGAGGGTGATGTGGTTGAAGTGAGCTCCACCAAAGCCAAGAAGAAGATTTGGGAAGATATGCTGGCCGTTCAGAAGGAAACAACCATGAATCAGGTTCCGGAGTGGTTGGCGGTGGACAAGAAGGCGATGAAGATCACGGTTGCTGCCGCGCCGCAGGCAAAAGAACTGGTAGATGCGTTGAATGTGAGCTTAATCGTCGAATTCTATTCGAAATAGGACTTTCATGCTTGGCCGATTTCTTTGTTCTAAACTAGAGATAAATTTTATTTAATTACATCTTATGCAAGATATAAAACTTCCCGCAAGCATTAGTGTGGAAACTGTCAGCGAGAATCGTGCGAAGATTATCATGCAGCCATTGCACCCGGGTTACGGTACCACGATCGGCAACACCCTTCGTCGCGTACTTTTATCTTCTTTACCGGGATCTGCGGTTACGGCTATAAAGATTAAGGGCGCTGATCATGAGTTTTCAGCAGTGCCTGATGTCAAGGAAGACGTTGTTTCCATTATGCTTAACATCAAAAAGCTGCGTCTGATTTCGCATTCTGATGAACCGGTGAAATTGACGCTTCATGCCAAGGGCCAAAAGACCGTGACGGCCAAGGATATCACCAAGGATGCCCAGGTGGAAATCGTCAATCCTGATCATGAAATTGCCACCATTACTACGAAGAGCGGTGAATTGACCATGGATTTGTGGGTGCAGAATGGCCGCGGCTATGTGCCGGTTGAGAGTCAGGAGAAAAAGGATTTGGAAATTGGCACTATTGAAGTTGATGCCATTTATTCACCGGTTCGCACCGTGAATTTCACCGTGCAAAATGTCCGTGTCGAGCAGTATACCAACTACAACTCTTTGACGTTGGATATTGAAACGGACGGTTCCATCACCCCTGAGCAGGCGTTTAAGGATTCCGCGCAGATTTTGGTTGATCACTTTGTTTTATTGAGCGGTCAGGCTGCTCCGGAGGGTGTTGAAATGCCGGAAATTGATGACGGCGAGTCGAAGAAGACGGCCCCGGTCGAGGCGGAGGCCGAAACTGATAAAGAAAAGGAATAAATTTTGATATTGTATGCGACACAGGAAACGTAAAAAAGTACTCGATAGAAAGGCACCGGCTCGTGCGGCTTTGTTGCGTTCTTTGCTGTGCAAAATGGTTATACACAAGAAAGTGAAGACCACCCGTGCCAAAGCTTCAGTGCTCCGTTCTCGTGTTGAAAGACTTGTAACCAAGGCCGGGAAAAGCGGTTTACAAACCCGCCGTGAGCTTTTGCGTCAGCTCGGCAATGGTGCCGAAGCGCAAATGGCTATTGATATTTTGATCAAAGATCTTGGCCCCAAATATACCAAACGTCCGGGTGGATATACCCGTACGGTGAAAGTCGGCCTGCGCCAGGGCGATGCAGCAGAAATGGCTATCATTGAATTCGTATAAACGTATGAAAAAGATTTCTGTTTCCCCATCCAAGAATATCGTTCGTAAAGTGCATATTATTGATGCTGCCAATGTTCCGCTGGGCCGATTAGCTACGAAGATTTCGATTTTGCTTATGGGGAAACACAAGCGCACCATCAAGAATAATATTGACGGTGGCGATATTGTTGAGATTACCAATGCTGCCCAGGTGAAAATGACGGGCCGTAAATTTGAGCAGGCGCTTTTTTACCGTCATTCCCGCTATCCCGGATCGCTGAAAACCCAGACGGCTGCTGAAGTTTTGAAAAAGGATCCCCGTAAACTTATTGGCGGTGCTGTTTACAATATGTTGCCTAACAACAATCAGCGCAAAGACCGAATGAACCGACTTCGTTTTAACTCATAATCCATGACAGAAAAAATCACCAAACCGGCATCAAAATCAAAGAGCCATGCTGTTGCGCAGGGCTATGTGTATGCCGTTGGCAGACGGAAATCAGCCGTTGCGCGTGTAAGACTGTATAAGAAGGGTGAACCCAGGCTGGTTATTAACGGCAAGCCTTTGCATGAGGTGTTCGTCAACAGCTATTGGCAGGGTATGGTTGAAGCTCCTCTGCAGGTGGTTGATGCCGCAGGTAAGTTTTATATTTCCGTGAAGGTTGAGGGTGGCGGTTTGCGTGGTCAGGCCGAAAGTATTCGGCATGGTATTGCTCGGGTTTTGCAGTTGTTTAACCCGGAATGGCGGACGCTACTGAAACGCGCCGGTTTTTTGAAACGTGATCCGCGTGTGAAGGAGCGCAAAAAATATGGTCTCAAGCGTGCCCGTCGTGCTCCGCAGTGGTCGAAGCGCTAGGGCTGCGTCAAATGTGGTGGTTGTACTCGGTTTTTGCTGGTCTGAAAACATCTCCTGATATTTCTTCCCATGACATCTGCAAATAAAAAACACAACCTCGCAAGAAATACGACATTTCTTACCATAGCCTTTATGGTGCAAAAGATTTTGTCGTTTTTTTATTTTGCCTTCATTGCACAGAGTATCGGCCATGGGAATCTCGGTAAATATGCTTTTGCGCTGACATTCACTTCCATCTTTGTTATTTTCATGGATTTTGGTCTTGGGCCGATACTTACCCGTGAAGGAGCGAAAGATGAAACCACCCTGGAGCTGAATTTGCGGCGTATGGTTGGGTTGAAGATTCTGTTGGTTATTGGCGCGCTCATTGCTTTGTTCGTTTCTCTTCAGATATATACTACATTCGTCCACCTGCCGCCGGATACGTTGCAATTGTCGTATCTGGCGTCAGGAATCATCGTGCTTGATACCTTCGCTTTTACTTTTTATTCCATTTTTCGCGCCAAGCAGCGCCTGCTGTATGAAGCCATTGGTATTATCGTCTACCAGTTCGTCATTGTTGGTGCCGGCATGGCCGTGCTCCTTATGCGCCTGCCTTTGCATTTTCTCATCGGTGCTATTCTTCTCGGGAGTGTTTTTCAGTTTTCGTATTCACTTTTCTTGGTGATTTTTAAGGCGCATCTTAGGGTGGCGCCGCTGTTTGCCTGGTCGCAGTTCCGGCGCATGCTTAAAATTTCCGCACCGTTTGCTTTGGCCGGTATTTTTTTCCGCCTGAACGGTTCGATTGATACGGTTATGATCCAGGCCTATACCACCGAAGATCACGTGGGTTGGTACCAAGTGGCATTCAAACTCACCATGGCCTTAACGGTATTGCCCGGCGCTTTTGCCACCAGTTTTTTTCCGGCCATGAGTCATCACCTTATTCATGCGCGGGAGAAGGTGGCGCCGGTTTTTGAACAGTCCATGTTTTATCTGACGCTGGTCAGCATACCCATAACGTCTGGCGTTCTGGTGTTGGCTGAACGTTTTGTGGTGAGCGTGTATGGCCCGGTCTTTGCAGCTTCGGGACTTGCTTTACAGATCTTTATGGTGAGTTTGGTTTTTCTGTTTTTGAATTATCCGGTTGGTAATTTCCTCAATGCGGCCAATTTGCAAACACGCAACACGGTGAACATGGGTATTGCCCTGCTCATCAATGTGGTGGTGAATTTTTTTCTCATTCCCCAGTATCACTTCATCGGAGCGAGCATCGCTGCGCTTATTTCCACAATCGTTTTGCTGTTTTTGGGTTTACCGCTCGTGTACCGGGTTCAGTCGTTCAATATTCGCTATTTGGTCGCAAAATTCATAAAGATTTTTGCGGCCGGTGTTTTCATGGCGTTGATTTTGTATTTTATTGAGCCGTATTTTACCGAGAAATGGCACCTGGTGGTTTTGATTCTCATCAGCGCTGTTGTTTACAGTCTATCTTTGTTTTTATTCGGTGCTTTGACCCGGCAGGAGATGGGTGATTTTTTGCGCGTATTTTTAAGGAAAAAGGCGCTATGAAGAAAACGCTACTCGTCACGCTTGATTTTCCCCCGCAAAGGGGTGGTGTCGCCCGTTATTATGATAATTTGTGCCGTCATCTATCCGCTGGGAGTATTGTGGTTTTAGCCCCACGGGCCCATGGTTTTGTTGACGAGGCCGTGTTTTCCGTGGTGCGCCGGTCTCTTGTGTGGCGTTGGTGGCCGCAGTGGCTGCCCCTTTTTTGGCACATTTTTCGCGCGGCCAGAAAGCATCAGTGCAAGCATATTGCCGTGGGGCAGGTATTGCCGGTCGGCACCGTGGTTTGGCTTTTATCTTTTATATGGCGTCTGCCGTATTCGGTGCTGACGCACGGCATGGATGTCACTTTGCCGCAACGTTCGTGGCGGAAACGCTGGCTTATGCAGCAGATTTGCCGGCGCGCTCGGTTTGTCACCTCGGTGAGTGAATTCACCCGTGGTATGCTTGTGCAGGGCGGCGTATCCGCGGAAAAAATTTCTTTGCTGCCGCCGGGGGTAACGGAGCTTTTACCGAGCCAGCGTGATTTTCGGCAGGAGTTTGGTTTGGAGAAGGATTGTTTCGTTTTATTGACGGTGGGGCGGCTGGTTGAGCGCAAGGGGCATGATTTGGTGCTTTCAGCTCTTGCTGATATTGCGGGGCGGGGGATTCATAACTGGCATTATTTCATCGTCGGTACCGGTCCGGAACAGACCCTGCTGGAAAAGGTGGTTGTTTCTCTGGGTTTGCGATCGCGCGTTACTTTTTTGTATCAACTTTCTGATGCTGACATGGCAGCTGCCTACCGGGCGTGTGATGTGTTTGTCATGCCTGCCCGCGCTGACCAAGGGGGCGTGGATGTTGAGGGTTTTGGCATAGTGTTTTTGGAAGCGGCGTTGTTCGGGAAACCAAGTATTGCTTCGGACAGCGGGGGTATGGCCGATGCCATCGTCCATCAGCAGACAGGCTATATTATTCGCGATGGTGATGCCCGTGAATTGGCTGATGTGATTGAGACGCTGATTCAGCGGCCGGAGCAGCGGAAATTATGGGGCGAACAGGCGCGGTCACGCGTGAAGCGTGATTTTTTATGGAATATTCAGGCGCAGAAGTTTGAACGTTTGGTTGATGGTGCGTCAGGGCAGCGCTAAGAACCTATTTTATGACCTCCATTAAGGTAGCGTCTATGAGTTTGCGAAAGAATGAACCAATCGATATCGTCATGCTGAACATGTCGGCTGATTTTGAATGGCATGGTTCTTCGGTTAGTTGGCTGAGGCGTTTCGTGCGATGGCAGCCGGCATTGGCAAAAAAATTTTATGCGGGCGTTTTTAACCGTAATCTGGCTATACTCGAAGCGCTGAGTAAGGATAAACGCGTACGTCAGATTTTGTCGGTTGATTTTGTTCCGCAAACGGTGAAGCGGAAGCTGAAAGAATATATACTGGCGGGGCTGTGGCAGGGCGGCAGGAATGTTGCTGTCCGCGGCTTGACGTATAAGGTTACGCGTCAGAGCGTATCGTCAAAGGTGTATACTTTTTCCGGGCTTACCCTGGATCATGTGCCGGAAATCATGAAGAAGCTTCAGTTTCACAACGTGGTTTTGTGGTCATATAATCCGCTTGAAGTCGACTGTTTCCGTTCCATTCCCCATGACGTGGCCGTATTTGATGCGGTTGATGATTGGTCGCATCATCCTGAGTATGTGGTGATTCGCGATCGTATTAGGCAAAATTATCGAACCATTGCGACTCATGCGCGGGCTATTTTCACGGTAGCTAAAGATCTCCACAGTTTATTTCCCGGTCATGCTTCGGTGCACTGGATTTCCAATGGGGTTGACAGCGATCATTATGCTGCGCAGAGACCGCGGCCGGCGGAGTTTTCTGATATTATGCAGCCGATTATCGGGTATCACGGTATCATTCAGAGCCGGCTTGATGTTGAATTACTTGAGGACGTTGTCGCGGCGCATCCCGAGTGGGCATTTGTGTTTGTCGGTTTGGTATGGCCCGGCGCCGGTGCGGCCAAATTACAGAAATACCCCAACGTTCGGTTCCTCGGGCAGAAGACGTACGCTGAGTTGCCGGCATATATACAGCACTTTGATGTCGGCATACTGCCGCATCGGGTTGATGCCTTCACAAAAACGATGAACCCGATGAAAATTTACGAATATCTGGCCTGCGGAAAGCCGGTCGTTAGTACTCCTGTTGCCGGCGTTGATTTGTTTCCTGAATACATACAGGTTGCGTTGACTGCTGAGGAGTTTTCTTTTCATATCAAGCGCGTCCTGGAAATGAATTCAGAAGCGCAAGGCGGAGCCCGTCAGCAGGCTGTGGCGCCGCATACGTGGACACGTCGCGTTCACGCTATGCTTGATATTTTATTGGCTTGAGGCAGCGGACATGCAACTGCGGAAATATGTTTCGATTTTTAAACTCACCTGGCAGCAGTATTTGGCGTACCGTTTAAATTTGTTTCTGGAAGTCTTTGGCGGAATTTTTCAGACGCTTATTACGGTTGCTGTCTGGACATTGTTGTTTCGTTTTGGTTCAGCGCAGGTTATTGCCGGATTTTCGCAGCCGGAGATGATAACCTATGTTCTCGGTGGCGGCGTGATTTCTTCTTTTTTATTACTCCACCGTCAGGGGGATGATATTAGTGATGATATCAACAAGGGTGGTCTCTCGGCCTGGCTTGCCAAACCCGTCAGTCCGAACCTTATGTGGTTGGCCAAGGATATGTGCCGGAAATATTTTACTTTTTTTATCGGCTTGTTTGCCTACGCTGTTATTTTTTGGTTTTTTGCAGGTCGCCTGGTTCCACCGGTTTCTGTTTTTGCGGCTTTCCTGCTCCTTTTTTTCACGCTGCTGGCCGCGCTGATACACTTTGGTTTGTTCTATATTTTCAGTATCATGGCGTTTTGGTTTGATCAGACCTGGGGTCCGCGCACGCTGCTGCGTGTTATCATGGAGTTGGCTTCGGGTATACTTTTACCCCTGAGTCTGTTTCCGGCGGGTTGGTTGCAGTTTCTCAATCTTCTGCCGTTTAAGTTTTTTGCGTATGTTCCGATGCAGTTGTATCTGGGTAATTTTTCCGCTACAGAAATTGCTATTGAATTCCTGACGGCTGTTGCCTGGCTGCTGATTATTTTTTCCGTGTCCGTCGTGCTCTGGCGGCGGGGGATGAAAGTTTATTCGGCTTCGGGTATATAATATGCTTATGAAATTTTTTCGAAAATTTTTCAAGTATCTCCACGTCTTTCAAGTTATGGCAAAAGTGAGTCTTATGGTGAATATATCCTCACGTGGCACTTTTTTTATTGGCGTTTTTGCCAAGATGCTGCGCGCCATTCTTGTTGTTGTCTTTTTTCAGGCGATTTTTTTTCATGTCAAATCATTCGCCGGTTGGGATTTCAACGAGATCTTGCTTTTGACAACAATCTATCTCACCTTTGAGGTGATTGTGATTATTACCTTTCACAGAAATTTGGCGTACTGGTTTCCTGATCTTTTGCTGCGTGGGGAATTTGATCTCACTCTCATCAGGCCGATAAGCCCCTTGTTTTTTGTCTCTTTCCGTATTATTGACTGGTTTGATGTGACCAGCTTGCCGCCGGTTATTTTTCTCTGGTGGTATGTTTTTACCCAGGGTGGGTTCGTGTTCACGGCCTTTGATTTTACACTTTTTTTGCTGTTTCTTTTCCTGGGGGTTATGTTTTACTTCGGCTTGATGATATTTCTAGCCGGCGTCGCTTTCTGGACGGTCAATCCGCAGGGTGTTGGGCGTTTAATGGAGCGCGTTTTTATGGCAGCGAAATATCCTGTTTCTGCATTTACCGGCCACGTTCGCACGGTTTTGCTTTTCATCCTGCCGGTCAGTCTTTTTGCCACCCTGCCGGCAGAAATTTTACTCCACCGTTCCGATCCCTGGTACCTTATTTTTGCCTTTGTCATTGCCTGTGCGGTTTTTTTCGGGTCGCTCTTGTTTTGGAAATTTGCCATCAAACACTATTCCAGCGCCAGTAATTAGGTTTTCGGTTTTACTTCGGTTTATTTTTGTGCTAAGATATGTAAACTTATGCACAAATATCTTAAAACCGTTTTTTTATCGTTCCAGGACGCCCTGGCCTACCGTTTTAATCTGGTTTTTCTCATTTTCAAGGAATTCCTGATGCTGGGTGTTTTTGTTTTGTTGTGGTCGACGATTTATTCCGAAGGCAACAGCCTGGCTGGTTTTGAATTTCGCGATATTCTCTTGTACTATTTTGGTGTTTCTTTTATTTCTTTGTCGGCGAGTGATGCCGTAGCCTGGATTTTGTCCGATGATATACGGCAGGGGAATGTTCTCAATTTTATTCTGAAACCTTTGCGCGGATTTTGGTACTGGTTTTGCATTAACCTTGGCCATCGCACCGGCAACGGTATTTTTATTATCCCACTCTATGTTATTGGTTTTTGCGTCCTTATATTCGGTCATTATCTACTCCTCGAAGCTTTTTTGATGTATCTGGTTTTTGTCGTGGGAATGTTTTTTTTGATGTTCGTTGTTTATTTTTTTCTGGGTACGATTGCGTTTTTCACCGACAGTGCCTGGGGTTTTATTCTGTCCTGGATTTTTATTGCCGGTTTCCTGGGCGGCAGGATTTTACCGGTTGATGCCTTTCCGCAGTGGCTGATCAAGATCAATGCTTTTTTGCCGTTTCAGTATTTTTATTATGTTCCAGCTCGGATGTTGGCGGGTGATTTTTCGCACGCCGGATTTTTTGCCCTGATGCTGATAGCCTGGACAGTATTTTTTGCTGCAGCCGGCCAATCTATCTGGTATTATGGGTTGCGACGTTATGAAGCGTATGGTGGTTAGTATGAGCAATATTTTTTATTCAATCCAAAGATACTTTGTTGTTTTCTGGCGCTATTTGCGCCTGGCTTTACAGGTACGTTTGGCCTACCGTGCCAGTTTTTTTGCTGAGTTCAGTATTAATGTGTTGAGCGCCGTTTCTTCGTTGCTGTTTATTGAATTTTTGTATGCCAATATACCCGCCGTTGCCGGTTGGAGTCATGATGAGGCGCTGGTTATTCTCGCTTCCTATTTTATTATACAGAGTATTTCCTGGCTTTTCCTTATGAGCGGTATGTGGCGCTTTGATTATATGCTTCGCATTGGTTCTTTTGACCGAATGTTGGTTCGGCCGATGCATCCGCTGGCCCTGATCGGGTTCAGTGAAATACAGCCGGAAACGGTTGTTGATTTTTCACTGGCACTTTTTCTCCTGGGGCGTTATGTTTTTCTGTATTCTTTTCCGCCGGTCTGGATTATTATTTTATACATTCTTTTTCTTTTCTTTGGCGTCGTTATTCTGCTGAGTTTTTTGGTTATATTACGAACCATTAATTTTAAGACGATCAATACCTGGTCAATCAGTATATTTGTTCAGGACATCAGTAATTTTGGCCGTTATCCGCGCCAGATTTTTCAGGGAAAGCTCTTCCGATTTTTGGCAGCAACGATTTTACCCGTTGTTTTCATGGGAGCTGTTCCGGCTGAAATTTTTCTCGGCAAGGTTGATTGGTGGTATGTGGTGTTTGGGTTTTTAACAGCCGCGGTATTCTTTCTTTCCGCCCGCTTCCTGTGGAACCGCGCGCTTAAAAGTTATTCCAGCGCCAGCAGTTAGTGTCCGCCCTCATCGGCGTATTTACTTTACAATTAGCAAAAAACTTGGTATAGTATTTTTATGAAACAACCCATTATCGACATCCAAAATTTACGCAAAACCTACACCTATTACAAAAAGCCGCCTGGCCTTTTGGGTTCGCTCAAAAGTCTTTTTCACCGAGAAAAATTGCTGACAGAAGCGGTAAAGGAAGTAAATTTTTCGATTGAACAGGGTGAATTTGTGGGTTTTCTTGGTCCCAATGGTGCCGGCAAAACCACGACCCTTAAAATGCTTTCCGGTATTTTGTACCCAACGTCCGGTAAGGTGAATGTTTTGGGTTTTACGCCCTGGGACCGCAAGCCGGAATTCCAAAAGCAGTTCAGTCTGGTCATGGGTCAGAAAAATCAGCTGTGGTGGGATTTACCGGCGATGGAAACCTTCCTGCTGAATCAAACCATTTACGAAATTCCCGAAAAAGTTTTTCGTGCCTCACTCAAGGAACTGTCCGAACTCCTGGAAATTCAGGATATTCTGACGATTCCGGTGCGGAAACTTTCCCTTGGTCAGCGTATGAAGTGTGAACTCGCGGCTGCACTGTTGCATCAACCTAAAGTGCTCTTCCTCGATGAACCGACGATCGGTCTTGATGTTACTTCTCAGCAAAATATCCGCACTTTCCTGAAAAAATATAATGAACAAAAAAAGACCACGATTTTGCTGACGTCCCACTACATGGACGACATTATGGAGCTGTGTAAACGCGTTATCATCGTGAACCTGGGCCGGATTGTTTATGACGGCAGTTTGCAGGAGTTGATTGATAAGCATGCTGATTATAAGTTGTTGAAGATTACCTTTACGCAGGAGATGAAGCGTAATGATCTCAAAAAATACGGTAAAGTGAGTGAATTTGCGCCAAAGCGGGCTGTTTTGCATGTCGCCAAGGCCCAGTATAAAAAAATAGCGGCGCATATTCTCGAGGAACTTCCGGTTGATGATATTTTCATTGATGAAGTCAGTGTTGAGGAAGTTATTCGTGACATTTTTGCGGTAACGAAGACAGGAACAGTCTAAAGGAACAGTCAAATAATACGTATGTATACCGGTATTATTCAAACTCAGGGGGAAATAACCGCCGTGCGTCCGGCGCGGGCGGGTGGTAAACTTTTTCAGGTGCGTGTGAACGAACCGGATTATTTTTCTGATGTCAAGATAGGCGACAGTGTGAATTTGGATGGTGTCTGTTTTACGGCGATCGAGAGAACGGCTGACTCCATCACCGTTGAAGCGATGCCGGAAACACTGCGGCTGACAACGTTTGGTTTCCTTAAGAAAGGCTCGGTTTGTAACATTGAAAAGTCACTACTCTATAATGGCACGATTGGTGGCCATCTTTTACTCGGTCATGTTGACGGCCTGGCTCAGGTGAGCGAAGTTCGGGCTGATGGTGATTATCTCCGTTTATATTTTCAAATACCGGCTGATTTTCACAAATTTCTGGCGTACAAGGGCACGATTGCCGTGAATGGTGTCAGTTTAACGGTGGTTGAGACTACGCCTGACGGTTTTGCCGTGGGACTTATATCGCATACGCGTGAGGTTACAAATTTAGGCGGACTTAAGGCCGGTGATACAGTGAACTTTGAAGTTGATATGATGGCGCGTTATGTCGATAAAATTTTGCAGACGTATTCGTTAATCAAATAATTATGTCCGAGAGCAACAAACCCATTGATGTCACGGTGGTGATCGTGAATTGGAAGGTGAAGGATTTTCTCAGGCGCTGTCTTGTTTCCCTGTATGAACAAACCAAGCGCCTGGCGCTTGAAGTTATTGTTGTTGATAATGACTCACAGGATGGCAGTGTCGAAATGATTCAGAAGGAGTTTCCGCAGGTGGATTTGATTGCCCGTAAAGATAATCTGGGTTTTGGCCGCGGGCAAAATATCGGTATTCGCAAGAGCCGCGGCAAGTATGTTTTTATCCTCAATCCGGATACGCAATTCATTGAAGACACTTTACAGGTCTTGTACGATTGGATGGAAAAACCGGAACACGCGAAAGTTGGTTTTATTGGACCGCGTTTGGTCTACGCCAACAAGAAAATTCAGCCTTCGGTGAAGAATTTTCCAACGCTTTCTTCGCAGGTGGTTATTCTGCTCAAGCTCCATCATATTTTTTCCGGAATCGGTTCGGTTCGCCACTATCTGGCGAAGGATTTTGACTATACCAAGGAACAGCCAACTGATCAGCTTATGGGAGCCGCCATATTTGCGCGTGGTGACGTGTTGCGCGACACGTTGCACGGTTTTGATGAAGATTTTTGGCTGTGGTTTGAAGATGTGGATATTTGTAAGCGTATGAAAGAAGCGGGTTACGCCATTTGGTACACGCCTGCGACGACTTTGCTGCATGAAGAAGGTAAGAGTTTTGGTCAGATGGTTTCACCGAAAAAGCAAAAGGTTTTTAACACGAGCCTTAAGGTGTATGCCCGCAAGCACTGGGGCCGCCCAGCCGCCTTCGTTATTGCGCTGCTGCATCCCATCAGCATGCTTTTGAGTCATGTCGTTGCCTGGCTCCATATTAAACCCCGTTCGCAATCGAAGGTATGAATTTTTCTCCCAGCATATTTTTCGGGAAATATTTCCGCATAGCTTTTCTTGGTGTTTGCGTTGTTGAGTTCTTGTCATTTTTTGGTTTTCTGTACCCGGCGCTGAATATTTTTGCCTTTTTGGTGATTATCGGCGTCACCTTTTTGTTGTCGTATAGGCGTTTACTCTATGGAGCCATGATAGTGCTGGCCGAACTGGCCGTAGCGTCCAAGGGGTATCTTTTCTCTCTTCCCTTGGGGCGTTTTGACCTTTCATTGAGGCTTGGTATTTTTTTGGTCGTCATGCTGGCCTGGGTGTTGCACGTTATCCGATCGAGGTCCGCCCGTTTTTATCCGAGCACTTTTTTTATTCCCTATTGTGTGGTTGTTTTTTTTATGATTCTGTCGGTCGTGTTGGCGTATTTTCACGGCAACCCGCTCGGTAATATTTTTTTTGACATGAATGGGTATCTTTTTTTCGCCCTGGCCGCGCCGTTCGTTGATGCTATCCGCAGTAAAAAAGATGTTGTTGCGGTTTTGCAGGTGATCGTGGCCGCGGTCTCGGTCTCCATCATGAAGACACTTTTTTTGCTGTTTATTTTTTCACAGCAGTTTACCGTCGTTTTGCCTGATGTGTATACCTGGGTCCGCCGCACCGGGGTGGGTGAGATTACCCAGCTTGAAAATTTCACGCGGGTTTTTTTTCAGAGTCATATTTATGCGATTTTTTTCGGGCTGCTGCTGTTTACGTTTCTGCTTTTCACGCCTTACGTAAAGCGTGAGAATGGGCATTCCTGGTGGTCGGTGTTTGTGAGGGGGGCGTTTGCTCTGCTCGTTGTTTTTGTCAGCTATTCACGCAGTTTTTGGGTCGGAGCGGTGATAACCATCGTATTTCTTTACGGATTATTTGTTTTTGTATGGAAATTTTCCTGGAAAAAGATCGGTCTGATTACCGCCACCCTGGCGCTTGTTGCTTTGTTTGATTTTGGATTCGTTCTCGGACTGGTGAATTTTCCCCTGCCCATGCGCAGTGTCAATGTTTCCGCTCGCGGACTGATCACGGATCGCACTGAAGATGTTACCACCGAGGCGGCGGGTGCCAGCCGTTTTCAACTCCTTGGGCCCTTGCTTACTGCCGCTACGCGCCACGCTATTCTTGGTTCGGGTTTTGGGACGACGGTGACGTATAAGACACATGATCCCAGGGCACTCGCAAATAATCCGGATGGCCTCTATACCACGTTTTCTTTTGAATGGGGATATCTTGATTTATGGCTAAAGTTAGGTATTTTTGGTCTTATTGCCTATCTGTATTTTTTGGGTCGGATATTGGTTGCTGCCTGGCCTTTTTTCCGGCAACCGCATGATGACGGTAACAAGATTGTCGTGGGCATTATGCTCGGTTTTGTGAGCGTGCTCCTCATTCATACCACGACGCCGTTTCTGAATCACCCTTTGGGCATTGGTTGGATCCTCTTTTCTCTTGCGGTCATTGAGGTTTATAATAAAAAAGAAAGACAAACACATGGAACCAAATCCACATCCTAACCTTCACCCTTTTCCCACGAAACGTCTGGCGGGAGCTTTTATTTTGATTGCTGTTGTCGCGACCCTGTTTTTTTTCCTGTGGGCATATAAAGATATCCTCACTGATAAAGTGCTCTTGCGGGATTTTATTACTTACGCCGGACCATGGGGGCCATTGCTTATTATCGTTATTATTGTCGGAGAGGTGGTTGTCGCGCCTATACCTGGGGGGATTATTTCAGTTGTTTCCGGTTTTCTCTTTGGGCCCTGGCTGGGTTCGCTGTATGCCTATATAGGTAGCGTGGTTGGCTCTTGCCTGGCTTTTCTTTTGGCGGATGTTTTCGGACAGCCCCTGGTCGAGAAGCTCTTCCATGAAAAGCAGATTAAAAAAGCGACGGATTACCTCCATCGTTTTGACAAGCATCTCATTGTCTTTTATATTTTCCCGATTTTCCCGGTGGATATTTTGAGTTTTCTTCTCGGCCTGACGCGCTTGTCCTTTCGGCGGTTCGCCGCTATAGTGGCTATAGGTTTTATACCGCATACGTTACTTTTGAGTTTTCTGGGAGACTACCTGTTCTTAGCCCCGTATCAAATCATCGCTCTCTTGGGCGCGCTCGCCCTGCTGTTTGTTCTCATCTATTTTTTCTTTACTCTTCATAAAAAATAGTACTATGCCCCACGCACACAGTCCATTGGTTTCTGTATTGGTTCTTACCTACAAGAGCGTGCCGTATTTACGTCCTCTCATTGCTTCCATCCGGGGACAAACCTATACCAATATCGAGCTTATCATGATTGATAATGCTTCTCCTGATGATACGGTCGCAGTTCTGAAAAAAGAGTTTCCCGATGTACGGCTGATCGAGAATCCGGAAAATTATTGGTTTTCCAAAGGGTTTAATATTGGGATCAATGCTGCGAAGGGGGAGTATATCATTATTTGCAATCATGATATTGTTTTGGAACCCAATTTTATTGAGGAGATTTTGAAGGGTTTTAAGGACGAAAAAATTGCGGCTGTTGGCGGAAAATTGCTTAAATTCCCCGGGGAACAGATGGAGTTCAGCTCTGATCTTGTCCGGTTGAAAACTTTGGTGAAATCTTTTAAGATAGATACCACGGGGGTGCAGGTTTTTCGCAACCGGCGCGCCATTGACCGTGGTGAGAGCGAGGTTGATACGGGTCAGTATAATGTTCCGCAGGAAGTTTTCGGGATTTCCGGCGCTTTGGTGTGTTTCCGGCGCTCGGCGCTTGAGGCGGTGAAATTTGAACACGAGTATTTTGATGAAGATATCATGGCGTATAAAGATGATTATGATATGTCCTGGCGATTGAGGCATGCCGGTTATTCGCTGTGGTATTTACCCTCTGCCATTGCCTATCATAATCGTCGGGTCAGCAGAAGTACGGATTTGAGTGATCGGGGAACCATGGCCAACCGGCGGGGAAAATCAAAGATTGATAACATTCAGTCCTACAAAAATCACTGGTTGGTGTTGCTGAAAAATGATTCAGCACGGAATTTTTGGCGCGATTTTCCTTTTATTTTTTGGTACGAGCTGAAAAAATTTGTTTACGTTCTTCTGTTTGAACAGAGGACACTGGCTGCTATACCTCTTTTCTTTCGTCAGTTGGCGCGGATGAAAATGAAAAGAAAATACATATTCTCCCATTCCACATTGCGCCCGGGGGAAGTTCATCATTGGTTTGTTAAAGCCTAGTCATGGAATTATCGATTATTATTCTCAATTACAAAGATCGGGAAATGCTGAAGAACGGTATTCAGAGTATTCTTGATTTGCATTTGCCGTTTCAGTATGAATTGATTGTCCTTGATAATGCTTCCCATGATGGCACGGTGGAGATGATGGAGGAAAAGTTTTTAAAAGCCGAATTGAAAGTACCGCTGCGTTTTATTGCGATGAATACCAATACCGGTTATACCGCCGGAAATAACGTCGGCATCCGTGAAGCCAAGGGGAAATATGTCCTGATTATGAATCCCGATATCTTGTATTCTGATACCGATGATATTATCAAGATTCTTCATTATATGGATGAACATCAGGACGTTGGCATTGTCGGTCCGAAATTGTATAACACCGATGAAACTGTTCAGTATTCTTGTTTTCGTTTTTATAAACTTCTGACCCCGATTTATCGTCGGACATTTTTTTATAAACTTCCCTGGGCGAAGAAGGATATAGATCGTTATCTTATGAAGGATTTTGATCATGCCTCTGTTCGTGAAGTTGATTGGGTTTTGGGTTCGAATATGTACATCAGACGTTCCATTTTTGACCAGATTGGCTTGCTTGACGAGCGTTTCTTTTTGTATTTTTCGGATCTTGAGTTTTGCTTCCGCGCTTGGGATTATGGGCTAAAAGTTGTATACTATCCTTTCACACACATTACCCATTTTCATAAACGCGAATCAGCCGCAACCAGTGGCCTGAAGATCATTTTCAGTTATACAACCCGTTTGCACATTAAAGATTGGGTTAAATTCATATTTAAATACGGTTTGAGGCAACCAAAGTATCAACCGTGTACAAAATAAAATAAAACATAATGACCAATTTTCTTCATCATGTCGCCGACTCTGATATATCCGGCAGCAAACATCCGTCAGGCTCAAAAAAAAGCCGTAAACAACAGTCAGAACATAGAATTATTATGAAAAAAAAGAAAAAACTTTCCTTCATGAAAAAAGCCGGTCTTTTTTTGATAGTATTTATTGTTCTTTCTTTTGTTCTGGTGCTGGCCAATTATCAAAACGCCCTGGCCGCGTATCAGGCGGCGCTCCGTGGTCAGGATGAAATTGTTCGGGCTCAGGGTCTTATTGAACAGCAAAATCTCAATGATGCCGTTGCGGCCCTGGCATCTGCCCAGGCGGAGTTTGATGCTGCTCTGGTCAGTGTTGATAAGATGAAAGTTCTGAAACTCATTCCGCTTGTCTCAAGGCAGGTCAATGCCACGGAGAATATTCTTGTTGCCGGTTCACAGTTGAGTTCTTCTCTGCTGAAATTTGTGAAGTTCGGGGATGAAATTCTCGCGGTGGTTCAGGAGGACAGCGACGTGAGTCTTGATGCCATCAGTCCGGAACAAAAGCGTCAGATTTTGAAAAAAATGCACGAATCGCCGCCTGAACTCCAGGGCGCCAAGGCAGATCTGGATTTGGCGGTTTTGGCCATGGAGAAAATTCCCGAATACGGCCTGCTGTCTTCCATAAAAAAGGCAAGTGACACCGTGAAAGAGAAATTGCCGCTTATTCAGTCGGTTATTGACCAGGCAGTGCCGGCCATGGAAGCTCTGCCAGCGATCGTTGGTTACCCCAATGAAAAAACGTATCTTTTTCTGCTGCAAAACAACACCGAGCTTCGTCCGACCGGGGGTTTTATCGGTACTTACGGCACGCTTAAGCTTTATAACGGGGATATCGCTCTCTTTGAAACCGATAATATTTATAATATTGATGAAAAATCAAAGGGGAAGAATTTCAAGGCTCCGCCGTGGCAGATTTCAAAATATATCGGCGGCACGGAATGGTTTTTACGTGATTCCAACTGGAGTCCGGATTTTCATGAGGCTGCCCAGTTGGCCACTGAACTTTATCACCTCGAAGACGGGCCGGAGGAACGCCTCGATGGCGTTATATCCGTCACCCCGACGTTTATTCAGTCATTGCTGGAGCTCACCGGACCCATAACCGTTTCCGGTGTTGAATTCACCAGTGAAAACCTCATTGATGTTTTACAGTACGAGGTTGAAGTTGATTTTTATAAACGCGGCCTTTCCGAAGCCGAACGTAAAGCCATTATCGGTGAATTGGCGAACAGCATCATGGATCACGTTATGGCCCTGCCAAAGGAGCGCTGGAAGGATTTATGGTTGACGTTCCAGAATGATGTCAATCAAAAGCATATTCTGATTTCACTTGAGGATGATCACGTTCAGTCGCTGGTTGAGGCCCAGGGCTGGTCCGGAGAATTAAAACAGACCAATGGTGATTTCCTCATGGTGGTTGATGCGAATCTGGCCAGTTTAAAAACCGATCAGGTAATGGAACGAACGGTCAATTATACGCTTTCCGATGACAAGGAACAGGGTTTGGTGAGTAATGTGGAAATCCATTATAAACATAACGGTAAATTTGACTGGAAGACCACTCGCTATCGCACCTACACACGTGTGTATGTGCCGCAGGGGAGTCAGCTCCTGGATTCGGGTGGCGTCATGGAGAATGACAAGCTTCACGGCGCCAAGCCCGGAGAAGTGGAAGTTATTGATGAACTCGGTAAAACCAGCTTTGGCGCCTTCATTTCGATTGAGCCGGGCCAGGAAGGAGTTCTCAGCTTTCGCTATACGCTGCCAGAGCGTGTGCAGGAACAGATTGAGGGTGATGGGTATACCTTATTGGTCCAGAAACAGTCAGGAACACTTGAGCATGGCCTTAATGTTGTTTTTGACTTAGGTAAGCGAATTTTGGAGTGGAAACCCCTTGACATTAGCCAGGATGACGGTGATAATAAGATCAGATTTTCCACTGATTTAAGCGTTGATCGTGAATTCTTCATAAAACTGCGCTGAGGCCTCGGTTCTGAGGCGGTATCACGTTTTAACCTTCCTTATGTTTAATCTGATCAAAAAAATTGGTATCGATCTCGGTACCGCCAACACGCTGGTGTATATTCCCAAGCGCGGTATTGTTATTAATGAGCCTTCGGTTGTTGCGATTTCCATTACTGATAAAAAAGTTTTGGCCGTTGGCAACGAGGCGAAAGAAATGCTCGGTCGCACACCCGATTCCATCGTCGCTTCCAGGCCGTTGAAAGATGGAGTCATTGCCGATTATAAAACCACCGAGAGCATGCTCCGTTATTTTATTAACAAGGCTATCGGTGGCGTGCGTATTGTCAGACCCGAGGTTATGGTGGCTGTTCCGGCCGGGATTACCTCCACCGAACGCAAGGCCGTTATTGACGCTGCTGTTCAGGCGGGCGCGAAGGCGACATATATTATTAAGGAGCCCATGGCCGCGGCGATTGGCGCCAATATTCCCATTGGATCGGCTTCGGGGCACATGGTCATTGACATTGGCGGCGGTACCAGTGAAATAGCCGTTATTTCTTTGGGCGGCATTGTTGCCAGTACCTCGGTGCGCGTCGGTGGGAATAAATTTGATGTGGCCATCAGTGAATACATTCGTAAGAAATACGGACTCTCCATCGGCGAGCGGACCGCCGAACATATTAAAATAGAAATAGGCTCTGCTTTGCCCCTGAAAGAAATGGGAGCAATGGACGTGCGTGGTCGTGATGTTGTTTCCGGTCTGCCGCGTACGATAACCCTCACATCGCATGACGTCACTGACGCCATTCAGGATGAGCTTAACGCGATTATTCAGGCGGTGAAATCGGTGTTGCAGGAAACACCACCGGAATTGGCCGCTGATGTTATGGATAAGGGGATGGTTATTACCGGCGGTTCCGGTCAGCTGCGCAATCTTGATCAGCTTTTGTCCAGGGCCACGGATGTTCCTGCTTATGTGGCGGAAGACCCCATGTTGTGCGTTGTGAAAGGAACCGGCATCGCTTTGGAGAATCTTGAGTCGTATAAGCGCAGTATTGTTGCCACTCGTTTAACGGCGCGTTAGCACTTTTATTGCAAATATATGCTCATAGGTATCGATGCTTCACGGGCAAATTCAGTACACCGTACCGGGACAGAATGGTATTCCTTTTTTTTGATTAAGCATCTGGCCCGTGTTATCGGACCTGAACATAAGGTTTTTTTGTATACCAGGGAACCCATGCGCGAAGATCTCGCCAAGGATTTGCCGAAGTATTTTTTCCCAAGGTATCTGGCTTGGCCGCCGAAGTTTTTGTGGACCCAGCTGCGCCTGTCTTTGGAAATGCTTTTCCACAAGCCTCAGGTGCTTTTTGTTCCGGCGCATACCATGCCGCTTATTCATCCTCGGCATACGGTTGTCACGCTTCATGACATTGGTTTCGAACGAATGGAGCAATTGTATGATTTCCACCCGATTGCCAATGAAAAAGTTTTATCAAAAATTTTGCTGAAGTGGCTGGTTAAAATTTTTACCTTTGGTCGTTTCAGTAATAATGAACTCGATTACCACAAATGGGCCACGCGCTTCGCTTTGAAACGCGCTGAGCATATTCTGACGGTTTCTGATTTTTCCAGAAGGGAGATTATTGATTGCTATCATTTTCCGCCTGAGAAAATCACCCGTATTTATAACAGTTTTGATCAGTCGCTTTTTCAGCCCATCCGCGATCAGAATCGCATCAAGCGTGTTCTTGATCAGTATCATTTGCAGCAGCCATATGTCTTGTTCGTGGGTCGGCTTGAACAGAAGAAGAATCTCCCTAAGCTCATTGAAGCGTGGGCGATTTTTAAACAGCGATCGGGTCTGCCTCACAAACTTGTTTTGGCTGGTATGCCGGGGTTTCAGTACGAACTTATTCAGGCGAAGATCCAAAGTCTCCGCGTACAGAATTCGGTTCAGGAAACCGGCTACGTGGCGCAGGAAGATTTACCCGTTATTTTGAGCGCTGCCGATGCCTATGTTTTTCCATCATTGTATGAAGGATTTGGTATTCCGGCGCTGGAGGCTTTTGCCTGCGGCACTCCTTTACTCGCTTCACGCATCGCATCTCTACCCGAAATAGCCGGAAAAGGAGCGTATTATTTTAACCCGCTTGATGCGGGCGATATGGCCCGGGCTTTGGAAAAAGTTTTGTGCTCAAAAGAACTCCAGGCACAATTACGGGAAGCAGGGAAGGCCGAATTAGCGCGATTTTCCTGGAAAGAAACGGCCAGGCAGACCTGGGATGTGCTTATGAAATATGGTACTATATCTTCATGAACCATATGCAACATGTTTGGCCGGTTGTTGGACATAATTTTGTTCAGGAGTACTTGGAGAAAAGTCTTATTTCTGGCAAAATATCACATGCTTATATTTTCCACGGCCCCGGACATATTGGGAAAGCTCCTCTTGTTCGTTTTTTTGTGGCGGCACTGGTATGCCAATCTCGCCACGATCGTGGTCAAACGCCCGGGTCGTTTTCAGCCGTTGCCTGTGGCGTCTGTCCTTCCTGTCTTTCTTGGCAAAAGTCGACGCATCATTCTGATGTTTATTGGTTTGATCAGGCTGCCGACGCCGGTGCGCGTTCTGCCATTTCCATACAAACGGTACGTGAACTCCATAAACATGAGACTGTTTCCACTTTTTTCTCTCCGTATAAAATTGGGGTCATCGACGGCGCTCAGTTTCTGACGCTTGAAGCCAGCAACGCCCTCTTGAAAATGTTGGAAGAGCCGCCGAAAAATGCCGTCGTCATCCTCATTGCGGAAACTCTCCATCATCTCCCTAAGACCCTCATTTCCCGTTGTCATATTGTTCCTATGTTTCCTGTCGGGCAGGGTGCCTTGTATCCCTGGCTCGTTGACCGCCTCGGGGACAGAGAAGATGCCCTTAACCTGAGTCGTGAGAGTTTTGGCAGACCCGGGAAAGCGCTGGCTTTTGTTGCTGACCCTTCTTTGCGGGCGGATTTTCACAAGGTGGTTGTTTGGTGGCTGGAAATTTTTGAAGCTGAATCCCTGGCCCAGCGTTTTGGCAGACTTGATTCTGCGTGGCCGCGGTCATTGGCCGGTCAGAGCTTGCGGAATTGGGCACAAAACATGATCGTTCATGGCACTACTGTGGCAAGAGATGTCATTTACCTGCAATTGGGGCATGAGGAATATGTGCATTCGCCGTCTTTTTCCGGCCGTTTGCGTTCGGTGGCGCAAAAGTACGAAACCGTCGAGCTTCTCTTTCACATTGACAGGCTGCAGAAAGCTCAGGAGTCTTTACGAAAAAATATGCAACCGAAACTTTTATTTGATTCGCTATTAGCATCTTTATGAAATTTTTTCATTTACCCGGGCGCTTCGCCTTGGCTATGGTTTCGCTGGTTTTCTTTGTCGGTTGCGGCAAAGCTGAAGTTCCGATCGACGGCGGTGTGTTTCTGAGTGTTGATGGCGCCGAAACCTGGCATGATCGCAGCAATGCGCAGTTTATCGTTCAGAGTGGCAGTATGAAGGATTTCACTGTTAACCAGCTCATGTTCGACCCTCTTGAACCCCGGATTGTTTATGCTGCCACGGCTCAGGCCGGCTTGTTCATCAGTGAAAATGACGGTGAAGTATGGAAGCAGACCACCTTGGGTGGTAATATTGCGCGTCTGGACATTAATCGGAAAAATACGAAGATTTTGTTTGCTTCGAGTAAAAATGAGGTTGCGAAATCTGTTGATCAGGGGAAGACGTGGGAGACGGTGTACGTCAACACGAACAGGGCGGCTATCACCGATGTTTTTATTGACTTTACCACCCCGAGTCGTATACTCATCAGTACGGCAGACGGTAACATTTTACAGAGTATTGATAATGGCATCAATTGGCAGGTTATCTACAGTCTGGAGCCGAAGCGGCCTATTACCAGAATTGTTTCCGACCCGGCGAACAGCTCCGCGCTTTATATTTTGGTACCCGGCAGTGGCTTTGAAAAATCAACAGACGGGGGAGTGACGTGGCAACCTTTTGTTGAGGTCTTTAAGGAATTTCCGGATGCCAGGAATATCACCGCGTTTGTCATTGACCCCACCGATACGGCTCATATTATTATCGCTTCCAGGTTTGGTTTACTGGAATCACGCGATGCCGGTGGTTCCTGGGGCTCCATCGAAACGCTTTTGAAAGACAGGGTGAATATTGAATCCCTGGTCATCAACCCGCTGAACCCGCGCACTGTTTACTTTGTCGTCGGTAATCTTATTCATAAGACAGAAGATGGCGGTCGCAGCTGGATGACCCTCGAGGGTTTTCCTTCGACACGCCCCATTACCCAGCTTCTTGTGCATCCGGTTGAGACGTCTGTCCTGTATGCCGGTACGAAAAAAATTACAAAATAATTTATTATCTTATGATTCCACATGATGTCGTAAAAAAATTTGATGCCGCCATTGATCATTTTACGCATGAACTTTCCCAGCTGCGCACCGGTCGTGCCACTCCTGCCCTGGTTGAGCGTGTCAGCGTTCTGGCGTATGGCGTTGACACCCCACTGAATCAGTTGGCAAATATCTCGACGCCTGACAGTAAATCACTGACCATTCAACCCTGGGATAAAAATGTTATTCAGGCCGTTGAAAAGGCTTTGGAGCTCGCTCAACTCGGAGCAAAGCCGGTGGTCGCCGGTAATCTGATCCGCTTGAATTTGCCGCCCATGACCGAAGAAAGGCGCAAGGAAATCACAAAGATCGCCAATCAAAAAACAGAAGAAGCCAAGGTCGCCGTTCGTATGGTCCGTGAGTCGGTGATTAGGGGTTGGAAAGAGGATCATAAATCCGGCGCTATCTCAGAGGACGATTTTCACGGTCGGCAGAAAAAATTACAGGAGGTTGTTGACGAGTACAATGAGAAAATTCATCAAATATTCGCTAAGAAGGAAGAAGAAATTCTCTCCATTTAATTCATTCTATGTTATTCACGGTCATACTTTTTGTCGTTATACTTGGGCTTTTGGTTTTTGTTCATGAACTCGGTCATTTTCTTATGGCCAAGAAGTCCGGCGTGCAGGTTGATGAATTCGGTTTTGGTTTTCCGCCGCGCCTATTCGGTATAAAATACAAGGGGACTCTGTACAGCATCAACTGGATACCCCTTGGTGGTTTTGTGAAGATAAAAGGCGTGGTGGGAGAGGAAGAAAATCCGGAGGTGTATAAAGATGCCAACAGCTTTGCGCGGAAAAAATACTGGCAGAAGGCTTTGATTTTATTGGCCGGTGTCATCATGAATTTGGTTTTGGCGGTTGTTTTATTGTCGATTGGTTTCATGATTGGTTCACCGACAATCATTGATGATCAGGTTGCGACTTCCGGTAGTCGGGTGCGCAATCAGGCAGTGCAGGTGAGCGCTGTGCACGAAGGTTTTGGCGCCGCCAGCTTCGACATTCAGCCGGGTGATAAGGTGGTGACCCTTGATGGCGCTGCTGTCACTTCGGCGGCGTTTGTTCAGGAATATAATGCTTCACGCGTCGGACAGACCGTTCACCTGGTTTTTGACAGAGCCGGTCAAAATCTGGCGTATGATATTCCCATTTCCCGTTTCGATGACGGCCGCGGGGTCTTGGGCCTGTCTTTGCTTGATACGGGTTTGGTTTCGTATCCATGGTACCGTGCCATCTGGCTGGGGTTCCTCAACACCTTCGGCTTTCTGGCGGCTATTTTTGTGGCGCTGTTCGGGTTACTTCGTGCGCTTTTTACTTCAGGCAGCGTGGGAGCCGAGCTCGCCGGCCCCATTGGCATAGCAGCACTGACCGGTCAGGCAGCCCGTTTGGGAATCAGCTATGTGCTCCAGTTTACCGCCATTCTTTCCATAAACCTGGCTATTTTCAATATTCTGCCCATTCCGGCTCTTGATGGCGGTAGGCTCCTTTTTGTGACTATTGAGCGTATCAGGCGCAAGCAGAACAGCGAAAAAATTGAGGGCTTGGCCCACCGTATCGGTTTTGCGCTTTTGTTGACGTTGGTTGTCATCGTTACCTTCCGGGATATTGGCCGCTATGGCGGCGCTATTGTGAGTTTTTTTAAGGGCCTGTTTTCATAATATTCTGCCCAAAGTTTTTCCAGGGGCAGGCTTTGGGCGCCTTGTCACCCCCTTATTTTTATGCCAAGATGCAGGCACGGTTTTCCTGCATTTTTATTCAACTATGGGTATTATTAAGAATTTTTTTGGAAGATTTTCAAAGGATTTGGGCATTGATTTGGGTACAGCCAATACCCTGGTCTATGTTCGTGATAAGGGCATTGTGATTAACGAGCCTTCGGTTGTGGCTGTGAATGAACGCACCGGTCATGTTTTAGCCGTTGGTCAGGAAGCCCGCAATATGATTGGCAGGACTCCCAGTCATATTGTTGCTATCCGGCCTTTGGTTGAGGGTGTTGTTTCTGATTTTGAAGTTACGGAAAAGATGCTGAAGCATTTTATTGAAAAGGTTCATCGGGAGACGTTTACTATTTTACCCCGTCCGCGCATTGTCATTGGTATTCCTTTAGGTGTTACGGAAGTTGAGAGAAAAGCCGTTGAAGACGCGGCTTTGAATGCCGGTGCGCGTGAGGTGTTTTTGATTGAAGAGCCCATGGCAGCGGCGATTGGCGCCCGTGTTCCGGTTCAGGATGCCACGGGTCACATGATTGTGGATATCGGTGGCGGTACGACGGAAATTGCCGTGGTCGCTCTGGGTGGGGTGGTCACTTCAAAATCACTGCGCATCGCCGGGGATGAGCTTAACCGCAATATCGTTGCCTACCACCGCGATCAGTTTAATCTGCTGCTTGGTGAACGTACGGCCGAAGAATTGAAAATCGCCATCGGTTCGGCCAGCGAAGATGTCGACGTTCTGGAATCCAAGGTTCGCGGTCGTGATATCATCACGGGTCTGCCGCGCGAGATGACGGTGAGCAGTGAACACGTCCGCGAGGCCATCGGCCGTTCCGTGAAGCTGTTTTCCGACGCCATTAAAGATACTTTGGAGAGTACGCCCCCGGAACTGGTGGCTGATATTTATGAACGGGGGATTTTAATGTCCGGTGGCGGTGCCTTATTGCGTGGTTTTGACAAGGTTATTCAGAAAATCACCCAGGTTCCCGTCAAGGTGGTTGATGACCCACTCACGGCCGTTGTCCGCGGTACGGGCCGTGTTCTCGAGGATATTGAAGCATTGCGTGATATTTTTGTACTCTCAACGCATGACGAGAGAATAATGAAATAATCTATGCGGCTGCCTCGTCGCTTTACTTCCATCTTTGTTATTATTGTTCTTGTGATTGCGCTGGTTTTGTTTGATGCCTTTGGCTGGCTCGGTCCTCTGAAAAGCGCTGTCGGTTTTGTGAGCCGCCCTGTGCAAACACAGCTTTACCGTCTTGGTCTTCGCATCGGCGGCGTCAATCCTGCCGCTGACATTGACGCATCTGCTGTGCTTCAGGAGAATCGAAAACTTCACGATGACATCAATAATCTTATTGTTGAAAATACGCGTTTACGTAATCAGCTTGAACAAACGGGAATTTTACAAGAGCAACTTGCATTTATACAGGAGCAAAATTTTTTAGCCCTGCCCATGCACGTTATCGGCAGGTCGAGTGATCCCGCTTCACAGGTGATTCTGGTGAATAAAGGGAGTTCCGATGGTCTTGGTATCGGTGTGCCGGTGGTTGTTTCCGGTGGTATTTTCATCGGCAAGGTGAGTGATGTGACTTCTGAAACCGCACAGGTTCGCCTGGCCAGTGACAGTAATACCCGCCTCAGCGCCTTGATTCAGAATGATACGCAAAGCCCTGGTTTGCTGCGGGGTGAACACGGCCTGGCTTTGCGCATGGAGCTCATTCCGCAGCTTGAGGATGTGAAAGAAGGGCAGGTTGTCATTACGTCAGGTGACGAGGATTTCATTCCCAAGGGGTTGGTGATTGGTAAAGTTGAAACCGTTGATAAACCCCAGGGCGAACTTTTTCAGCAGGCAAGCGTTGAACCTTTGGTTGATTTTCATAAACTCGAAATTATCACCGCCATTCTTCCGCACCAATTATGAGAAGTTTTTTTTCACGTTTTCTTTTGTTTCTTTCCTTATTGTTCATTATTCTTTTACAGGTCAGTTTTTTTTCCATTTTTTCAGGGGGTACGGAAAAATTTTTCTTTGTCATTGTTTTTTTGCTGTTTATCATGTTTGTCAGCAGTTTCCAGGTGGCTTTGGCCTGGGCATTGGTTGCCGGTGTGCTCCTGGATTTCTTTTCACCACTTAATGTCGGTACTTTTACTTTACCACTTGTTTTAGCCCTGGTTTTTTGTTTTGTTATTTTTCGTTCATTGGTCACCATTCAGACACTTTTTTCCGTCCTCATTTTACTCATAATCACGACTCTGGCTTTTTATGCTATAGTACTCGTGGTATCATGGCTTTTTTGGGTTTTCCGTTGGAATGTATTTTTCATTGGTTTCTCAGATATTTCTTTGTACAATATTCTTGTTCAACTCGCGCTTAACTCCATACTCGCCACTGTTGGTTTCTATGGCTTTCGTGGTTTGAAAAGTCGTTTCATTTGGGCAAGACATTTTTAGTCTTCTATGAAGCATTCCGAAAATCGTTATTTTTTTCATGGGGAACCGGATGTTTTCGATGCCAGGTTGAGCGATTATTCTCAGCAATATACGGTTGAGAATCCTTTTGATGCCCAGCCTATCCGACCCCGGGTTGGAAAAAAAACAACAGAAAAGATGCGGTTGTTTTTTCCCATCATCGTTTTGTTCGTCGGTTTTTTCATTCTGTGGGGGAGATTGTTTTTTCTTCAGGGTTTTTCCGGAGATCATTACTTGGTCGCTGCAGAAGGTAACAGGGTCAGGGTGGAAACCGTCAAAGCTTCACGCGGTGTTATTTTTGACCGTCGGCAGAATTTATTGGTGAAGAATATTCCTTCTTTTCGCATTGATGTCATTCCCGGTGATCTTCTCCAGGCCGAGGGTGCGAGGCAGCGTCTTAAGCAGTTGCTGAAGCAATATCTTCCTCCCGATAGAGACGTTAATGTCGATGCCTTTCTTGAATCTCTCCCAGGTTATTCCTTTCAGGCCATTACCCTGGTGGAGGATATTCCCCAGGATACGGCGATACTTTTAACGATTAAGGCGCAGGAGATTCCTGGTGTCCGCGTGGTTGCTTCGGCCCGTCGGCAGTATCTTGGCAACGAGTCTCTCGGTCATATTTTGGGCTATACCGGTAAAATCAGTCAGGCTGAGGTGGAAGATCCCGCTTACGCTGATTATTTGCTCACGGATTATGTCGGGAAAACCGGGCTTGAGGCGTCGTATGAGCGCGTTCTCAAGGGCGTAGATGGTAAAAAACAGATTGAAGTTGATTCGTTCGGTCGTGAGAAGGAAGTCATTGCTGAGAGCGAATCTACCGGCGGCAAAAATTTACTTCTTTCCCTTGATCAGGACTTGCAAACGTTTATTTATGAACAGGTTAGGGCATTTTTTGAAACTTCTGATGCTACCGATGCGGCGGTTGTGGTTCTGGATCCCCGTGACGGTTCAATTTTGGCGAGTCTGAGTTTTCCCACCTATGACAGCAATGTTTTTCATCAGGGGACGGATAGTGCCAAAATTGAGGAGATTTTTCAGAACCCTGATAACCCGCTTTTATTCCGCCCCATTCAGGGTACCTATCCGTCCGGGTCGACGTTTAAGCCGGTGGTAGCCGCGGCCGGTTTGCAGGAGGGGGTCATTACGCCGACCACGACGGTTTCCAGTGTTGGCGGTATAGAGATTGGCCAGTGGGTTTTTCCTGATTGGAAGCCGGGCGGTCATGGCCAGACGAATGTTACCAAAGCCCTGGCTGAATCGGTGAATACATTTTTTTACATTGTTGGTGGCGGCTATAACGGCGATGACGGGCTTGGTGTCGAGCGCCTGACCGAATACGCCAAAAAATTTGGTTTTGGTGAAAAATCCGGAATTGATTTGCCCAGTGAGGTGAGTGGTTTTTTGCCGACGAAGCAGTGGAAGGAAGATACCTATGGCGAGCGTTGGTATATCGGAGATACGTATCATTATGCCATCGGTCAGGGTCAGATTCTCGTTACCCCTCTGCAACTGGCGAATTCCATAGCTACGATCATCAACGGCGGAAAATTGTATCAGCCGCGTTTTGTTAAGGAGTTCTTGAATCCCGATGGCAGTGTTTCTTCCACGCCTGATCCCGTTATTCGACGTGAGGGTTTCATTGATCCTCAGCACCTCAATACCGTCAAGGATGGTATGCGTCAAGCCGTCCTCGCTGGCAGTGCGCGTTCTTTGCAAGAGTTGCCGGTAAGCAGTGGCGGGAAAACCGGTACGGCCCAGTTTGGAAGCGGAGGGAAGACGCACTCCTGGTTTGTGGGTTTTGCTCCCTATGAAAATCCTGAGGTGGTCATTGCGGTTTTGGTCGAAGGCGCCGGTGGAGGTAATGATGCCGCCCTGCCGATTGCCAGAGAAACCTTACAGTGGTATTTCACTCGTTAGGTCTTTTTACGCCTGTTTTTTTGGGTTTTCCGTCTTTCCTGTTGACGACCATTGGCAATTCTCTTGACAGTTTTTTTTGTGCCCTATATACTTACTTTTGTCAATTTTATTTCTCATGTTTTTGTTGTATGACTCCCAAGCAAAAATTCATTACCCAGGCCGGTTTGGATAAGCTCAAGGAAGAGCTTGAATATTTGAAACACACCAAGCGACGTGAAGTGGCGCAGAGGATTCGCGATGCGCAGGAATTGGGAGATCTTTCTGAAAACGCTGAATACACGGCTGCCAAGGAAGAACAGGCAAATACTGATCGTCGTATTATGGAATTAGAAGACATTATTCGGAGTGTTACGGTCATTAAGAAGGCATCGAGAGTGGAAGATGTTCACATCGGCACAACGGTTGAAGTTGAAAATACGGAAGGGCAGAAATTTTCTTACACGATTACCGGTTCCAATGAAGCTGATCCTTCCGCCGGTATGATCTCGAATGAATCTCCGCTTGGGCAGAAATTTTTGGGCAAGAAAGTCGGCGAACAGGTCGAAGTCACCACCCCGAAAAATGTCCTCACTTTCAAGATACTGAATATTTCTTAATACGCGTTCTTAATGACGGTCTTAAGTTAGGCTGTCATTTTTTGTTTGATGTGTCGGCTTTTCGTGATATAATCAACACGTTATTGTCGTTGCAGTACTTGGTTATTTTTAACGAAGATTTTATGCTCGATATACGTTTTGTCCGCGAAAATAAGGCGCTCGTTCAGAAGGCTGCGAAAGATAAACGCATACAAGTCAGCGTTGAGGAAGTGTTAAAACTTGATGAGCACAGACGCGAATTGCAGCAGGCGATGGAAGGTATCAGGAAAATGCGTAAAACAGCTGCGCGGGAGAAGGATGCGAAAAAAGGGAAAGAGTTAAAACAAAAACTTCAGGCATTGGAGAAAGAATCAGCCCTTGTTCTGGCGAAATATGAGCCGTTGCTGCAGATGCTGCCCAATGTCCCTTCGGCGGATACGCCAGTTGGAAAGGATGAATCTGAAAACAGGGTTGTCCGCAAAGTGGGGGAGCCCCGAGAGTTTGATTTTATACCTCTGCCACACTGGGAGCTGGGGAAAAAACTCGACATCATTGATAATGAGCGGGCTGCGAAAACGTCAGGTGCCCGGTTTACCTTCCTGAAACGCGAAGCTGCCCGGATGGAGTTTGCTTTGGTTCAGTTTGTTTTCCAGACGCTTACGGATGAGAAAATTCTCGCGAAAATCATTGAAGATGCCCATCTTTCTGTTTTACCGACGGCGTTTATTCCCATAGTACCTCCCGTTTTTATAAAGCCGGATGCGTTTCAGAAAATGGCGCGTTTGGAGCCAAAAGATGAGCGTTATTATATTCCGTCTGATGATGCTTTTTTGATAGGCAGTGCCGAGCACACCCTCGGGGCCATGCACATGGATGAAACTTTTCCTGAGGCTGATTTGCCGCTGCGGTATATCGGTTTTTCAACGGCTTTTCGTCGCGAGGCCGGTTCGTATGGCAAGGATACCAAGGGTATTTTGCGCGTCCACCAATTTGATAAGTTGGAGATGGAATCATTCACCATTGCTGAGGATTCGATTGACGAACAGAATTTTTTCGTGGCCATACAGGAATACTTTATGCGCGCTTTAGAGCTGCCGTACCATGTGGTCATGATATGCACCGGGGATATGAGCAGTCCTGACGCTCGTCAGATCGACATAGAGACATGGATGCCCGGGCAGGGGAAGTACCGTGAAACCCATACCTCTGACCTTATGACTGATTATCAGGCCAGGCGTCTCCACATTCGCGTCAAACGTAAACAGGGTGGAACTCAATTTGTTCACATGAATGATGCCACGGCCTTTGCTGTGGGCCGCACCCTGATTGCCATTCTAGAGAATTATCAGCAGAAGGACGGTGGTATTGCCATACCGCTTGTTTTGCAACCGTTCATGGGTGGTCTCAAAAAAATTTCAGTGCGTTCCTAGGGTATATGGGTATATTTTCTCGCAAATCTTCACGTCGTCCATTGCGCCGCTCAGTTGATGTCGGTTTTTCGGATAATGCCACACGGCATGGTTCGCATAATCCGTATTTTCCCAAGCAGCGTCATTTTTCTGGTTCGCAGCGTCCCATTGGCGCGCGTGCGCCCAGGAAGGATGTCTGGGTGCATGTCGGGATTGTTTTTTTTATTGTCGCCATTTTTGTTGTTTTTTTGAATTATGTCCAGGCGTTTAAGGTTGTCAATGTTTCTGTTGAGGGGAATCATTATATCACGGAGAATGAGATCGCTACGATTGTTCATGAAAAGCTAGATAGAAAATGGTTGTTTTTCTTGGACAGAGATGTCTACTTTTTCGTCGGTGAGGTGGGGATGCGCCGCCACATTGAGGAAAAAATCGCTGATAACTTCGCTCTGAAGAGCGTTACGGTAAAAAAATCATTCCCGCATGATATTCATGTCACCCTGGAAGAGCGTGTACCAAAGCTCGTTTGGGTAAGTGATAATCAGTATTTTTACATCGATCCCAGTGGTGTTGTCACCCAAAAGACCCAACCTGATCAACTCGATGAAACTTTTCCGAAAATTTTTGATCATAATAATTCCGGTGTTGACGTCAACAAGAAGGTTATTTCTGAAAATCTTACCCAACTTGTTTTGCGTTTGCATGAGGACGTTCCCAGGAGTACCGGTGTTGTGGTTGATACATTTTTTATTTTGCCCGTACAGTGTGAACAAAAGCAGACCATAGAGAAGCGGGTGAGGTTGGACCAGCTCGAGGAAGGTGAGGTTGCCCGGATTGAGTCTGAAAAGCGTCATATTCAGGAGCTTTTGCAGAACGATGAGATTACCGTTGATGAGAGTCTGGAACTTTTGGAGACACTCGATCAATCCCGTTTGTATACCAATGAGGAAGATGAACCCTTGCGGGATCAAAATATAAACCAGGAAGAGGCGAGTGTTCCCGCTGAGACTCCAAAGACCGTCGATTCCAATGCGAATGTGAATGCTGGTGCTGGCGTAAACACCAATCAACCCTTAGCCAGTGACGGCTTCGCTCAATTGAAGGAAAAGATTATTTTTGAAAATACCTACACACCGGCGCCGTGCGATGTGGCTTCGGTGGCCCGTGATGTCGGTATCGGTACGGTTGGCGGTTGGGATATTTACTTTACGACAGATGATGCCTTCGAATCGCAGATGAGTAAGTTTCTCACCGTTCTTCGGGAGAAATATCCCGAGGAACCACGGTATTTGACGTACATAGATCTGCGTTTTGGTGATAAGGTATATTATCAGTAGGGAGAGGTGTTTCGTGCGTTATAGGTCAAAATTTGAGGCCGTTTTGGACGGTTTTTGTTTTATGGAATTTTTGGAGCATCGGGCGTATTTTGGTAAAAAGAGATTATACGAGAGTCCATTAGGTGGCATCTCTCTCGGTGAGAGGGAGGGTGTGGTATGGGGAGGGTGGGATATAGAGATAACATTTTTATGAAGAGTGCCGTTTGGGTGAAAGTTTATAGGCAAGCCAAAATGTATTTTATATAGTGTCGTATAAGATATATTGTGCGACACATAATATGGCATAAGAAAAGGCCTGATTTGTGGTCAGACCCTTCTCCCCTGGTGCAATTTATTCCTTTCCTTCGAAAAACCATTTAATACTGTCGGCGAATATTTTCTGTGCTACTTTTTTGAGTTCTACTTTGTCTTTTGGTTTGAGCCTGAGATCGAGGAGTTGTTGAATGACGGTGGCATCGGCTTTGTGTTCCACGAGGTACTCCTCTAGCCCATGCTCTGCCAGCACCTGTACTTCCTTAAAGCCCTGCAAATACGCTTTGTCCTTAGGGTAGTACTTACCGCCTTTGCTTAGGTCATGGAATCCCCGAAAAGTTCTTTGGCATGTTCCCCAGGCATCTTTGTTCGTGTCGTTTTGCAGTTTAGCCTCCTTCTCAGGGGTCATCTCTTCCTCCAACCCCTGCTTTTCCGCTCTGTTATGCTCAAGCCATTTTTCTCTGATAAAGTTGAATGTTTCCCGAAAGTTTTTCCCCTGTTTGACTTGATTCATAGCGAGTACCGCAAATGGTGTTGCGGGGTTGGTATCTACGCCAATAACATCTTTTATGAATTCTTTTTCAGCCAGTAACGCGATTCCCTCTTGGAATACCTCGTAGTCCCTGCCGAATATAGTGCCTCTTAATCCGCTGTTTTCGCTGTTTTGGTTGGTTCTTACATGTGTACCTACTTCGTGAGCGAGTAGTTCCAAAACATTGAATCCTGTCCGTACCTCAGTTTTTCCACCTACGACAACTGTTGGCCTTGGATATTCTTTGGAGGCGTATTCTACCGACACTCCTAGCTTCGTATGATCAATGAATACTTCCCAACCTTCGGTTCCTTTTTCTGGATCATACATGGGAACTTCCAGCGCTCTAAGACCTTCCTCGAAAACATATTTTGCGTCTTCTGGGCTATTTTCTGATTTTCTTAAATACGTTTCGAGTTTGGACTTTTTTTTGGCATTTTCTTCAACCTTGTCGACATGTGTTTTTTCAGCATACTCGACGAGTTCATCATCGATGTCGCCGTAGGCTATTTTTGCCCATTCAAAGGCTTTGTCGTCATCGCCTTCCTTTGAAGCCTTAAGAAACATCATCTTTGCTTCGACGTTGTCTATCACTTCCTGCAGAATTTTTTTGGCTTGCTCATTTTTTTCTTCATCTTTGAGTTCCTGTCGGATTTCCTGAAGTTTTTTCAGCGGTTCCTTGAAGTCTTCTTTTTCCAGCTTCTTATAGGTAAAGACTGGTGTATAGTGCTGTTCATTTAAAAATTCTTGCCTCTCTTCAATGATGTCTCGCCCATCTCTCCCGCTTGGTGCAATAAAATTGTAGGCGTTGTTGTAATCCCCGCCTATAGTATTAATGCGCTCTGCCCATTCCCGAACTCGTTCACTGAGTTCCTGCTCTTCTGTTATTACTTCATTGGTTTCAGGTCGCGCTTGAGAGTCCTCTTTCTCCCCTACCGATTCATTCCTCTTGGGCCATTTTTTTGCCCAGTCCTGGAGTGGTCGCTTTTCGTTTTTCATAGCGCTATAAAGTTACGGCAAATAATCCTCCGCATTGACCGGAATACCGTCCTTGCGCACTTCAAAGTGCAGGTGTGGGCCGGTGACGAAACGGCCGGCGCCTGGCGTGCCTGGTGTGCCGCCACTCAGCCCAATTCCCTCCCCTTTTCGCACCAGGGCGCCGGTTTCCAGTTTCTCCAGCGTATTGGCGCCTATTGAGCTGATGTGGCCATAAACCGTCGAAAAGCCGTTGCCGTGAACCAGCATGATGTAGGAATACCCGGTGGCGCCGCCGTCCTTGGCAATAGCCACATAGCCTGAAGCGGCGGCTTTGACAGCTGTCCCCTGTGGAACAGCAATGTCCGTTCCTGAGTGTTCAAAAACCCGCCTGAACGGATAATCGCCGCAATGGAAACTGCACGTCACCGTCTGGCTGTCGACCGGCCAGATCGGCGCGAAGTCCCCGCCAAAATCACTTCCATCCCCGAGCAGATCTTCAGCGGATCCACTGTCCCCTGTGCTGCCGTCTTTTTTTTGCAAATCCTCCAGCCGTTTCCGCGCCTTTTTTTCCAGTGCCCTAATATTGGCATCAATACTCTGCTGTTCTTGACGCGCTTCTTCCACGAGTTGTTGAAATTTTTCCTCATCTTCTTCCGTTTCTATGAGAATGTCAGCGCGTTGCTCCTGCTGTTTTTCGTAATCAATTTTCTGGACTTCAAGATCGGATTTCGTCTGTTTTACTTCGCTATTTTTTTCCTCGACTTTTTTCTTTTGTACGGTTTGTTCATCACGCAGTTTTTGGATCGTGTCCAGGTTGCGCTGCGATTCTTTTTCCACTTCCTGCAAATACGTTATCTGTTTGAAAAAACTTGAAAATGACGTTGAGGAAACCGTGGCTTCGAGGTACGTTTTATGCTCATCGATGTAGAGTTTTTTCAGCGTGTCCTGGATGCTTCTTTTTTGTACGACGATTTTCCCTTCATTGGCTTCGATTTTTTGTTTGAGTTCCTGTATTTCCAGCTCCAGGAGCTGTATTTCGGTTCCCTTTTGCTGGATTTCTTTCTGCGTACGCTCAATATTGGTGCCAAGAAGCTCGAGTTCGCTTTTTAAGGACAGGAGTTCCTCCTGTTTGACTTCTATGGTTTTGTTGTAAAATTCGATTTTATCTTCGATGTCGGTGAGTTCTTTCTGTTTTTGCTGTATTTGCGTGTCAATATTGTTGAGTTTTGTATCGTCGGCCGGATCCGTGGCGCCATGCGTGATTTTTGTGCTGAGTACCAGAAAAATACTGGCACAGACGAAAAGTGTCAGCGTGTACATGCGCTGTCGGTGTTTTGTTTTTATGAAGTTTTCCTGTCCCATGTGCAATATTATAGCAGATATTGCCTTATTTGCGAAGGAGATTATGAGCAGGCTTTTATCGCGGCGACGATTCGGTTTTGCGTTTCCTCTTTTCCCAGGGCCCAGGCGACTTCAAACGGGCTGGGACTTTGGGTTTTTCCGGTGAGGGCAACCCGCAAAGGCCAGAGTATGGGACCATTTTTTTGATTGCTCGTCTGTATGGCGGTTTTGAGGGTTTTTTCAATGTTTTCCTGTTTTTCCCAGTCCTTCTCCCCTATTTTTGCCAGTGCATCAGCCGAAAATTTCAGTGCCTGTGCCGTTGCGTCCGGCGTGTTTTCTTTCCATGGCAGGATTTTTGTATCAATCTTGAGTTTTTTGGTGAAGAGATAGTCAGTGATTTCTGACAGCTCGCTGAGGGCGGTGAGCCGGCTTTTTTCGATGGTAATGATTTTTTTATACAGGTCATCGGAAAATCCCCCGGGAAGAAATTCCTTTGCCTGTTGTAAAAGTTTTTCGGCGGGCGCGTGGTGAATGTAGTGGGCGTTGTACCACAGGAGTTTTTCCGTATCATAGATGGCCCCGGCTTTATTCAGGCCCTTGATGGAAAATTTTTCAATGAGTTGGTCCATGGAAAATATTTCCTGTTCGGTTTTGGGATTCCAGCCCAGAAACGCCATAAAATTTACTACGGCTTCGGGCAAAAAACCCTGGTGCTGCATATCAACCAATGGCACGGCGCCCTTTCTTTTGCTGAGTTTTCCGCCTTCTTTTGACAGGATGAGTGGGAGATGAATGAATTTTGGCATCTTCCAGCCGAAAGCACCATGCAGTGCCACGTGCTTGGGAAAGGACGGCAGCCATTCTTCACCGCGAAAAACGTGCGTGATTTTCATGAGGTGATCATCCACCACATTGGCCAGGTGATAGGTCGGGAAGCCGTCAGATTTTAAGAGTACATGGTCGTCGAGGTCTTTGGTTTGCCAGAGCGTTTTTCCCCGGAGTTCGTCAAAGGTTGTGAGGGTCGGTTCAGATGGCATTTTTTGGCGAACTACATATTTTTCCCCTGCCTTGAGTTTTTCCTTGATCTCGTCAGGTGTGAGCTTGAGGCATTTTTGGTCATATTTTGGTGGTTTGGCGGCGGCTGATTGTGCCTGCTTGAGTTCGGTAAGCCTTTCCGGAGCGCAAAAACAATAGTAGGCGTGTTTACCGTCCAGAAGTTCCTGAACAAATTTTTTGTACATATCCAGGCGTTCAGATTGGCTGTATGGTCCATATTCCCCGCCCTCTCGTGGTCCTTCATCCGGGTGTATACCAAGCCATTTGAGGCCGTCGTAGATACTTTCCACGCTGCCTTTCACTGAGCGCGCTTGATCAGTATCTTCAATGCGCAGTATAAAGACGCCGTTTTGTTTTTTGGCGTAGAGATAGGAATAGAGGGCGGTGCGAAATCCCCCAATGTGCTGTTTTCCTGTGGGGCTTGGCGCAAAGCGCGTTCGTATCTGGATTTTTATTTCATTCATAGTGTTTTTTATGACTTTTTTCGGCTATAACCAGTAATGGAAACAGTATAACAGCATTCAGTATTCTTGGTAAGCGTCGGGGTTGGCGGATAAGGCGCCACAGCCATTCCAGACCGATATTTCGCATGAAGCGCGGTGCGCGTCGCATAGCGCCGCTCCAGTAGTCAAGCGCTCCTCCCACCCCCATCATTATTTTGGTTTGGGGAAATTGCTGTTGGTGGGCAAAAATCCACTCTTCCTGCTGTGGAGAACCGAGAGCAACGAGTAGCACATCGGGAATGAAGTCTGTGAGATCCCGGAGGATTTTTTTGCTTATTGTTTCATTGCTTTTTTTGTACACAATTTTTGTATGTAATCCGGGATTGGTTTTTTCGAGAGAATGCATGAGTTTGTCCGCCCGGCTGAGACCATCATCGCGCAAAATAACGCCAAGTTTGCCGCTGTTGTGTTGAAGCTGTTTCAGTATGGTGGGAATCATATCAGCCCCGCTGCAGCGCTCGGGTATGTTTCCGCCGGAAAAGAAAACGAGACCACTGCCATCGGCGAGGGCCAGGTCAGCCCTGTTGAGGAGTTCCTTAAAGTCTGGATTTTTGTGGGCTCGTACGAGAAATTCCGGTCCGGGGGTCACGATAATACGGGTTTTATTATCGAATAGATAGGCCTGTATCTCTTTTTCTGCTTGGTTCCGCGTAATCGCATGAATATTCACCCCCAAAATGTTGATAGTTTTCATGTTTGAATAATATCACAATTTTATGTATAATAAAACTGAATTTCCCATTAAGTAAATTATATATTTATGCGATTTTTTCTCCGTTATTTTCTCTTATCAGTTTTTCTTTTTGGTTTTCCTACCGTTGTCTTCAGTGCATCATTTGATCGGAATAATGTGATTGGTGATCGTGAGCTGACTTCTTCTCAGGCTATGGGCTTGTCTCGTATCCAGAGTTTTCTGGCCGCGAAGGGTGCGCTGGGTGGCTTATCTTTTGCGGTTGATGGCGTTACGAAAACGGCTGCACAGATTATTTATGAGAACGCGTTGACCTATGAAATAAGTCCGGAATACCTTATCACCCGCATGCAGGTTGAGCAAGGAGTTATCACTGCCGGCCGACCGACCGATAACCAGCTGAATTGGGCTACGGGTTATGGTCGTTGCGACCACTGCACTCCTGAGCAGGCCGCAAAATACAAAGGGTTTGATAATCAGGTTGCCTGGGGCGCAAAAGGTGTTCGAACGTATATTGATGACATTGCCAGCACGGGTACGACCATTTCCGGTTGGGGTCCGGGGGTGACGAAAACATCACTGGATGGTTTGGAAGTTACTCCTGAGAATGCGGCGACAGCGGCTTTGTATACATACACACCTTGGGTCGGTTATCACGAAGGTGATGAAAATGTCGGCGGGAACAGTTTATTTTATGATATTTTTACGAAGTGGTTTAATCTTTCCTACCCTGACGGTACACTGCTTCAGGATGTGAATACCGGGGGTATTTACATTATTCGCAATGGCAAGAAACTTCCCTTTACCAGGCGTGAGGCCTTTTTTGCCAATTATGACCCTCGGGATCTTATTCCTGCTTCGAAGGTGACACTTGATGCTTATGAAACTGGTCAGGCGATTTCTTTTGCGAATTTCAGCCTTCTCCGTTCGCCGAGCGGCACGGTCTATCTTTATAATGATGGGAAAATTCGTGGTATAAGTTCGGGTGAGGTTTTTCGTAAGCTCGGTTACAATCCCGAGGAGATACAGGCTGTTTCCTGGGACACGCTGAAGAGTTTTCAGGAAGACAGCCCTATTACTGCGGATGACGTTTTTCCGGCAGGCATACTTTATCAGTATAAAGAAACGGGCGCTGTGGTGTATGTTGATCCCAAGGGGGTTCGTCATAACATCATCAACCGTGAACTTTTGAATGTAAATTTTAAGGGAAAGCAGGTTGTCTCGGTCGCTGCTACGGTTATTGATCAGCTTCCCCGCGGCAATGATGTGCTCTTCCCTGATGGCACGCTGGTGAGTTCTCATGAAGTCGGCTCTGTATATGTTATTTCCAATGGAGAGAAGCGGGCATTTACCAGCGCTGAAGCTTTTACGCAGCTCGGCTACCGTTGGGACAATATCATCTTTACCTCAAAGGCGGCTCTTAACCTTCATCCAAACGGTAAACCCCTTACTCTTGATAAATAGTTATGTCACTTGTTATCGGTGCCATTACTCCTCATCCCCCGCTCCTCCTGGCGAGTATCGGGAAAGAGAAAACGAAACAACTGGCCCAGACAAGACAGGCTTTTGACGAGCTCGAAGGGCTTGTTTATTCGGCTAAACCTGATATTATTATTGTCATTTCTCCTCATGCCCCGTTGGCAGCTGACGCATTTTATATAAACCTTTCCACCCACTATGATACGGATTTGAAGGAATTTGCCGACATATCCACCAAGCTGACATTTACCGGTGATTTGGAACTCGTTAGTCGTTTCAAGCAGGCTGCGCGTGATGCTGATATTCCCATTAAACTTACCCACCACGACGCGCTTGATTACGGTACTATTATCCCCTTGTATTTTCTCATGCGACATCTCCCCGATGCACGCGTTGTTCCGGTCAGTTACTCGCTTCTGGATTATGAAACGCATTTTGAATTTGGCCGTGCCTTGCAGCGAGAGATTCTGAATTCCAACAAACGGATTGCTGTTGTGGCTTCCGGTGACCTTTCTCATCGGTTGACTGATGATGCTCCGGCCGGTTTTTCCGAATATGCCGGTAAACTTGATAAGGCTATTATTGATGCTGTTACGGCGGCTGATTCAAAGGCATTGAGGGATATTGATAAGAAACTTATCAGTGAAGGCAGTGAATGCGGTCTTAGGGCCTTTATTGTGCTGTTTGGTATTTTCAATTCCGTTAATTTTTCGGTTTCGGTACTGAGCTATGAGCATCCCTTTGGCGTTGGCTACTTGGTGGCGAAACTTTCTCTTGAATAATGATTGCTGAAATTATCCCGAGATTGCGTCTGGTTCGCACTTTGGGTTTTTTTGATTACCGCATACCCACGGACATGCATGTGTCGGTTGGTGATATTGTGCGTATTCCCTGGCGCCGTTCTTTTTGCGTTGGTGTTGTGAGAAAACTGAAGAAGACTTCTGGCACTAAGCGGCGACTGAAAACCATTGACCGTGTCCTTTTTTCTGGTGTTCTCGATGACCGTTTTTTGGACGCGCTTACTTGGTTCAGTGATTTTTATTTTGTATCCCCTGCTTTGAGTCTCCGTACCTGGCTGCCGGAGCTGCCGAGGCGAGATGCGGATGTCCCTTCCGCACCTGTTTTTTCACAGCCGCGACGTGCATCAACTTCTGGCTCCGGCGCTTCTGTTCGACGTAAAGACATTTCATCGATCACCGCGGCGGTTCATCAGGCCCTGTCCGAAAAAGCAGTGCAACCTTTTTTGTTGATGTATGTGTCACTTCAGCACAAATTGGCATTTTATCGGGGCATTCTCCAAAAAAGTAAGGGTGATATCCTTCTCATTACCCCTTCGCGTTCAGCTGCTGTGTACTTTGCGGGGATTTTTGCTGATTTTTCTCCCCGTGTTCTTGACCGTGCCCTGTCGATGCGCGACTATTGGGCGTTTTGGCTTTCAGCGCGTCAAAAAAATTCGCGACGGCGTGTTCTCATCGGAACAAAGTCAGCGCTGTTTTCTCTTCCTCGGCGTCTTTCTACGATTATTATTGATGATGAGGACAGCGTGCATCATAAAAATTACGATCAGAATCCGCGTTTTTCCGTTCATGATGTTGCTTCGTATCTGCAAAAAAAATACAACCTGCGCCTGATTTTTACCAGTCGCGCTCCGCGGGTGACAACGGCGTATGCTGCTGATTGGATTTCTCTTGCGGGCGGGCGTGAAAAAGATGTGCGCATAACCGTGGTTGATATGCACGCCGAACGTATGGCGAAGAATTATTCAGTTTTCAGTGAAGCGGCACTGGGTGTTTTGGCGAAAAAACGTTGCTTTATTTTTATCAACCGGACCGGGTTTGCCCGTTATCTGGTCTGTTCGGAGTGTAAGCATCTTTATCCTTACGGCCAGGTTGTTCGGTGCGAGCATTGCCAGTCTACCCGTTTGTATACGGCCGGTTTCGGCACACAGAAGATTGTTTCGGAACTGGCCAAACTTTTTCCGTATAAGCGTCTTGCCCTCCTTGACAGAACGGTGAAAGAAAATGTGAATTGGGAAAAAGCCGATATTGTTGTTGGCACGGAATTTGCTTTCGAGCGCATTCAGCTTGCCGATTTCCAGGCGGGCATTGTTTTGGGTGTTGACCAGATGCTGAGCCGTCCCCAGTGGCGCGCTGGCGAGAGAACATACCAACTCCTGACTTTTTTTGCTGCACATGTGCCCGAGGTGTTTATACAGACCCATGCTCCTGAGCATCCCATTTTCCGTTTCGTACAGAGCCACGATTATAGGGGTTTTTATGATTCCGAACTCAACAGGCGCAAGATTTTTCATTATCCACCTTTTGCCCGTTTGGTGAAGGTTTTTTACAGGGACGGCCGCGAAGCGGCGGAATTGCTTCGTGACCCAAAAAGCGATTGGCGTCCACCTGCCGATGCCCTGGTTGACATTGACCCCGATGAATTTTTCTAGTACATTTAGGATTACTACCGATATGAGCATACTTCCCGTATTAAAACATCCCGATAAACGGCTGCGTGAGGTGGCAAAAAACATCACCCTTGAAAAGCTGCGCAGCAAAGAAGTACAGGCGCTTATTGAGGATCTCACCGATACCATGATTGCTGATGATGGTATCGGTATTGCCGCCACACAGGTGGGCACACCGCACCAGGTTTTTGTTTTGGGCGGGAAAACCCGTCACGATGCCCAGGTTTTTGTGAATCCAAAGATTGTTTCTTTTTCGCAACGTGAAACCTATATGGAAGAAGGGTGTTTGTCTGTGCCGGGTGTATATGGCCTGGTAAAGAGACCCGTGAAGGTTCGTCTTAAGGCTCTTGACAGGCACGGTAAACCTGTTGATGTCAAGGCTACCGGTCTCACAGCAAAGGTTTTTCAGCACGAGGTCGATCACTTAAACGGTATTCTTTTTATTGATAAGGCCGAGCGTATTGTCAGCGGCGGTCTTAAGGATGGCGCGGCTGGCGGCGCAGGTGGTGACCCTTCACGCACACGTATATGACGCATATTGGGTCTGTCGCCGAATACCATTTCTGCTGCAATCATGGAATTTTGGCCAGAACCGTTTCAAAATTTTTCGGCTTATATTCCATATAAACCTCAAAATTTATTCAGCAATTCTGTCACAAAATTCCATGATTTCGTCACGAAAGCGTATTCGGCGACAGACCCATATTGAGCCGGTTCGGGTTGTATTTTTCGGTACGCCTGATTTTGTTTTACCTTGTTTGCGGGTGCTCGTTGAAAATCCCCGGTATGCCGTCGTCGGGGTTTTTACGCAGCCTGATAAACCTCAGGGTCGGGGTAAGGCGCTCCGGTCAACTCCGGTGAAACTTTCGGCCGAACAGCACGGCATACCGGTTTTTCAACCGGAAAAACTTCAGGATCCCCGTGTTGCTGCTATTCTGCGAAAATTATCCCCCGATGTTGCTGTGACGGCTGCGTACGGAAAAATTATTCCTGAAGGTATACTGTCCCTTCCCCCGAGCGGGTTTCTCAATATTCATCCTTCCCTTCTTCCGGTCTGGCGGGGGCCGTCGCCTTTGCAGTTTGCTTTGTGGCACAATACCTCACCAACCGGGGTAACCATTATGAAGATGGATGTCCGCATGGATACCGGACCGATACTTTCTCAAAGCAGCCATATACTGCTCCCGCAGGAAGACTTTTTTTCTTTATCGCGCACTCTTTTTGAGCTCGGGGCGCGTGATCTTGACCGTGTTTTGCCGCAGTACCTTGACCAGAGAGTCATCCCGGTTCCCCAGGATGACGCAAAGGCAACCTACAGTCGGCTTCTCACAAAGGAAGATGGCCGGGTTGATTTTTCCGAACCGGCGACCGAGATCGAACGAAAAATTCGGGCGTTTGCTTTATGGCCAGGAGTGTTTCATGTGCGTCAAAAAGACGGTTTGCGCCTAAGACTTGTTCAGGCACGCGCCCAGGGAAGTCAGGATTCCGGTGTCCTGTCCGACGTGTCCGACGCTCTGGTTGTTCCCTGTGCCCGGCAGACACAACTTCTCATAGAAAAAATACAACCCGCCGGCGGGAAAGTGATGTCCGCAAGCGAGTTTATACGGGGTTTCGGCGTCGATATTATCTAGCGTCTGAGTGAGTTTCGTTTTTTCGGATTTTTTCTTCCTTTTTTCCCTCTATTTTCGGTAACTCATTGCGAAATGGTTTTCCGGTAATGTCTGTCTTTATAAAGTTCACCACATACTTCGCGAATGCCAGGTTGAGCTGATACCGGCGCGAGTGCGTAAGGACCCTCATTTTTTTTATATACGCTATTCGGCCGTACTTTTTCATTTTTTTTGCAAGATCGATATCTTCACCGTATTTGAGGTTGGTGTTGAACCCCGCACTTTTTCTGAAGGCTTCCTTTCTGACGGCAAAATTCATTCCGATAAAATGATTTTGTCCATGACCAACGATCCAGTCAATGAAGCGGATAGCCGGTGTTATTATTTTTGTCAAACCATTCCATATTTTTCCCCGGTCGTAGAATAAAAAAGTACCCATGACACCGACGCGTTTTGGATCAGCCATGGCGTTTTGTATTGTTTGCAGCCAATCAGGGGGAACGATCGTATCGGCATCGGTACTGGCAATTATGTCCCCCCGCGCCGCCTGAAAACCCCTCTGCCGGGCACAGGCTACACCCCGGGTTTTTTCTTCAAGGACCGTAACACCAAACTTGCGGGCAACTGGCGCCGTATCATCACTGCTGCCATTGTCAACAACGATAATCTCGTAGGGGTCTCTTATGCTTTGTTTTTGCAGAGCCGTAAGACATCGCCTGATTTTTTTGACTTCATTATATGCCGGAATAACGACGGAAATTTTTGGTGTTTTCTGATCTGACATATTTATTCTTTGCGTGTTTTTTCGGTGACCGTAAAGCCCAGGTATTTTCCGATTAGGAGTCTTGTTTGCGCTTCGATCGCCGGAATGGCGCCGAAGATAATGAGGGATACCGGCAGCAGTACCCATTGCAGAATGATCGTTATATATTTCATTTTTGCGTGCTTTTTGGGGATCGGTGGTAAGAGGGCGGTGCTGAAGATGACGGATAAAATAAGTCCAATCAGGGCGAAGTTCATCATCCAGTTGAGGAGCTGTGGCGTGTTTTGAAAGAGAACGCTGGTCTGTATGGTTTCTCCGGCGAACCAAAGCGGCAGTCGGCCTATGACCGTGATGATGAGCGCCGCCGTGGCCCATGAGTGCATACCTTCGATTTGCGTGAATACATAGCGGAATTTTTGACGGAATGGCATGGTTTTGTTCTTTGTGAAGTTCCAGAGCATGAACGGTATGTTCTCGCATCCCCATGCCCAGCGTCTTTGCTGTTTGTAGAGTGCCGCCAGGGTACCGATGCGTGTTTTACTGAGAACACTGTCCATGGAGACGGGAATATAGAGCGGCGTGAGTGTGTAATCCCCGTCGTATTCCAGCAGGCATTGAATGAAGATTCGTGAGTCTTCTGAAACAACGTCTTTTGACCAGAAACCAACGTCAACAAGGGCCTGAAAGCTCATGCTGTGCGAGGAGAAGGTGAAAAGTTTTTCCGGTCGGATCTGCTCGCCCATGAGCCAGAAGGTTGTGCCGTATGAAGCCACGCGAACGATGGCCGGAGCATCCCAAATGTTGTTATGGAAGACCGGAACGGGTTGATAGCTTGAACGCGTAGGGTTGGGGTGATTGAGATAGGTGTGCGACAGATAGCTGAGGTATTCACGATGCACCTGGGTGTCAATATCGAATACAGAAACCACGATATTCTCGTAGGGTATTTTTTGAGCGTCGATGTATTTTTTTGCTTCCTGACCGGCGTGCGCTATGTTCGATCCCTTACTTTGTATTTCCGTTTTTTTATCGAGTACGTGTTTGGTGATAATGAATTTTTTGAAGTGCTTTTCATACTTTTTCTGAATTTTTTTGGCCGTCGGTTCCCCTTCTCTCCTGTCAGCTGCTTCGGTGGCAACCACGATAATGCATTTTTCCAAAGGAAAATTACTCTGCAAAAGTCTCTGGAAAGTGCTGTCGATGATGGTGAAATTTTCTCCGTATGTCGGAAATATAACAAGGTGTACGATATCTGTAAAACCCGGGTGTTTTTTTACGATAGTGAACCAATCTTTTTTTACCGTTGCCTTGAGGCGACGGTAGGAAATAATCAGGAACGTTGAAAGATAAAAAACTTTCAATAACCAATAGAGATCAAAAAGTATAATAAAAATTATCACCCATAAGGGCCTGATAAAAGAGAGTAGCGTACTGAGTATCAGTGTCGCCCAGACGAGTATGCCAGGCAGCATTTCAAGGACGCGGTATTTCCGGAAGTCACTTTTTGGCAGCGTTGTCATGTTTTTATAGAAGACCCGTAAATGCGCCTATTTGATAGATAATTCCCAGAATAAAGATGGAAACAAGGCCGATGCTTACAAGACGGGGCCATTGTATACTGTATTCCGGCTGGCGCTTACCGAGCCGTTTTGCCCTCTTATGAATCATGAGTACGATGATTCCTTCCGTGCCCCCAAGTATGGCGCCTCCAATGCCAATAATCTGTATAAATGTGAATGCCTTGAGGAGCACCATCATGAGCGGTAATACCAGTACAAAAACTTTGGCCGTATTCTTCTTTAGTCCCAGATCCCGCTGGTATGAGTCGCTAAGTACGAAAGCAAGCGATACAAAGGATGTCGTCATGGCAAGAATACCGAAAATCGCTCCGGAAAAGAGAATGTACTCGCCTAAATATTTTCCAAGGCCCAAAACAGCGCTTTCGGTTGTATCTGGCCCGGTAACACCCAATACAATAACCGTAAATCCGAGGTAAAGCAAGAACGGTATCAAGGAGCCTACAAAAATGGCCTTTTTCAGCTTTTTGGCGTCTCTGTCGAGCACTTCCCGCATCGTCGGTATCGCTGCGCCGGCGGCCAGCGCAAACAGTATCACACCAAAGGGAATAAACGCCTTCTCCGGATGGGCGCCCATGAAATTACTCATGTCGATGTGCGGTATACCAAGCAGGAGAATACCGGCTACTACTATAAATATCAGCATAACCATGATTTTTTCGACGCCGGTCACCACTTTTATTCCCAGGAACAGAATGATCGCCATTACGGTAAAAAAAGACAAACTGTACATCATTGGTGTTCCCCCGATGTTTTTTGCGAGCAGGGCATGAAGGAAGGTACCGACTTCAATGGTGTAGGCAATGAGCGCTCCATAGATTCCGAGGAAAAGTGCTAGCAGGCTGGCGTATTTTCCCGGTTTTCCCAGGTACAACTCCGCGTAGCCAATGAGTTGTTTTTTTTGCGGTGTTCTGAGAATAATTTCACCGTACGCTAAATTGACCAAGAGGAGTATCCCCCCGAGCACAAGCAACTCTATTATGCCTATGCCAAAGCCCGCCTGTTGTATTGCGTACGGTAAACCGAAAATTCCGGCTCCGACAGCGGTGCCGACGAGTAAAGCAACCGCACTGTTGAAATTTTTTTGTTTTTGTGTGGACATTATACCAGTGGTCTAATGATGGTGCTTATCCAGGCGCTGATAAGATACACGCTTCCCCAAAAAAAGATACTCAACCCAATGTACAGTTTGATGAGTATATGGTACCTTCGCCAAACATACTCTTGAGTTAGGTTATCGGGAATGATTTTTTCGTCCAGAAGTTTTTTAAAATCCTCTTTTTTTGACTGATGTTTTCTGGTGTTTGCGTAAACGATTATCGCAATGATGAACGAAGTGAGTATTGACGTGACGAGTAAAAATTTTTGGATACCGAAAAACGGGATTCCTGTACGAAGATTTCTGGTGGTGGAAAACCACAGAATAAAGTATACCGGCGCTATTACGCCCAAGAAGTACGTGAGTGTTGTGAGGATTTTCACCAGTGGGAGGTTGAAATTTTGCAGGGGAGTTTCGGTTTTTCTTTTATTTTCACTCATAGCGTAATGCTTCGATCGGACTTTTTCTTGCCGCTTTTGATGCCGGCATAATCCCGAATAGTATTCCCGTCAATACGGAAATCCCAAAAGCTATGATGATAGCTTCCCACGTGATTTTTGTTGGTATATCAAAGAATTTTGTTATGAGTGGCCCGGAGAGGAGTGAAAGTCCAACTCCAACCGATCCGCCAACCACGCTTATCGCGCTGGCCTCAACGAGGAATTGAAACATGATGTTGCCACCGCTCGCGCCGATCGCTTTTCGTAGTCCGATTTCCCGTGTCCGTTCGGTTACGGATACGAGCATGATGTTCATGATGCCTATGCCGCCCACGATGAGTGAGATGGCAGCAATCCCGATAATGGCCTGAGAAAGCAGGTTGAAAAAACTGTTAAATACGCTGAGAACATCGTCCTGTGTCAGTACGGTAAAATCCTCAATGCCATGATGCTGTTCTATGATGGTTTCTCGCACTTCCTGTTTGGTGGCATCAACGTCCTCGGCTGATTTCACCCTGTTTATAATACGGTACACGACGGTTTCCCCCGTAATTTCCGTAGCAGTGTCTCTCGGAACAAGAACCACCTGGTTCGTGTCGGAGCCTCCAAAATTCAACGCGTCTTCTTTTTTCTTCATTACTCCAATCACAGTAAATTCTTCGCCGATAAGTTCTATCTTTTTCTCGATGGCATCCCTGGCCAGTTCTTCCTCGGTGCGGGTATCATCTTCTCCGCCGCGAAATACTTGTTCCGCTGCCTTGCCTCCCATCACCACAACCCGTTCTTTATTCTGCAGAGTTTCTTCGGTAAAATATTTTCCGGCTGCGAGTTCGTTTTCCAGAATACTGAAATAATTTTGCGTCGTGCTGATGGGAAGAAGATTCACCACGGCTTTGCCGTTGAAGATAATGGTGCCGGAGAGGAGGGTAAGTGGAGCGCTTTTTTCTATGGAAGGCACCTTTTCCTGAATGGCGTTGAGGTCATCGATTGTGAGTGTGCTTACCCCAAACGATGCTGACGGATTAAAATTCTTCTCATCAAGTTTTCCGGGCGTAACCACCAGTACATTCGAGCCAAGGCTTTCAACCTGCTGACTGAACTCGCCGCGTAAGCCATCGCCAATGCCGATGAGAATGGTTACCGCAGATACGCCAATAATTATGCCCAGCATCGTTAATAGGGTCCTTATTTTATTCGCAAAGAGTGCCCCGAAAGCGAATTTGATATTCTCCCAAAAAAGCATACCGTTTATTTACTGATAATTTTCCCATCCTTGATCTGAACAATTCGCTCCGCCTGTTTGGCTATGCTCGTGTCATGTGTTACGGCAATGATGGTTTTCCCTTCCTTGTGGAGTTTGTGGAAAAGTTTCATCACTCCCTCTCCGGATGCGCTGTCGAGATTACCTGTCGGTTCATCCGCCAGTATGATGTCAGGATCGTTCATGAGCGCTCGGGCGATGGCAACGCGTTGTTTTTCGCCGCCTGACATTTCACTCGATTTATGGTGCATTCGGTTTTCGAGGCCGACTTTCTTGAGCAACTCCTGCGCTCTTTCTATTCGCTCACGGCGTGGTTTTTTGGCATATACCGCCGGCAGCAGAACATTGTTGAGGGCTGTCATGCGTGGCATGAGGTTGAACGACTGAAAAACAAAACCTACTTTTTTCCGCCTGAGGAGGGCGAGTTCTCTGTTGCTCAGGTCTTCTATATTATGATCATCAATGACCACCTCGCCGCTGTTCGGCCTGTCAAGAAGTCCGATCATGTGGAGCAGGGTTGATTTGCCCGCGCCGGAAGGACCCATGATGGCAATGAATTCGCCCTTTCGTATGCGCAGGTTTATTTTTTTTAGTACATCAAAGGAACCGTACTTTCCGATGTTGTATGTTTTTTTTAGGTCTTTCAGGGTAAGTATATCTTCCATGGCATTACTTAAATTCCACTCCCTTATCCTCCGGAACAATTTCCACCCAGATATTTCCCCGACCCAGGTCAATTTTTTCCCCACGTGCGTCAAAAAATTCCGTCCGCGCCGTGCGATCGGCTTTTTTCCACGTGCCCGTTATCACTTCGCCAAAACGGGCAATGCGCACCGGTCCTCCACCATGAATACTCAGGGTGATCCTGCCCTTTTCTCCGACATCAGTAACCGGCGGTATGCTGACAACCACCACCGTTTTAGCCCGAATTTGTTGTTCCGTGTTTTTGTCCGTGTGTGGTACGCCGCCGTTTGAACGCAGGTACTCTTTTGTGGTCGCGTCGTAGGCATATTCCACTTTGTAGGAAGGGCTCGAAAAATCAATGCTGATGTTCGAGGCTGCAGTTGCTTGGACTTCTTTGTCCGTGCTTTTTTTGTTGTCCTCCGGGTCATCGGTAAATGTCCATGGAGTGTAGGTCGGTTCTACATCAGCGAGTTTGTTATCGTTTATGGCACGGGTAAGTAACTCCGTGGATGTAAAAAGGTTGTGTGGAGCCGGGACGCTGTCGCTTCGCCAGTAATAGCCCTGTGCCCCGCCGATCTGGTTCAGATCATGTATATTGAAACCTGAAATCGCCTGCAGCGCTTCCGGGCTCCCCCCGGCGTGCGCGTACAGAGCGTCATATTCTGAAACCCATTCGAGGTAGTAGGGTCTGGCTGACCGCACCGGGCCGATTTCATCAATTTTTTCACTGAGGTCATAGATGGCCATGAAACGCGTTATCCCTCCTTCAACCAACGATTCATATACCACCTGCGCCTGTCCCAGTCCGGCTTGGGGCCGTACCGGGCTGAGATTTTCAATCATTACAGCCACCGGATATTTATTGGCATCTTTTATTGCGACTCGCCTGCCGTCGAGGTGTCGTTCGTTGCTCGGGGTGGTTTTTTCCGCCTGGGTGTTTTTTGTTTCTTTTTTCGCTGTCGCCGGTGGTGTGGATTGGTTCATGTACGCGTAGGTGATGCCGGTACCGGCAATGATGATCGCGAGCGTCGCAAAAATAATGGCGATCCTGTATTTTTTCCAAAAGGGCGTCTCCTTTATTTTTATTTCTGTATTTTTCTTTTCTTTGTTTTCTTTTGGCATCGGCGTATATTACGGACTGGTCTGATTATAGAGTATCTCTTTGTCGTTCGGGATGACCTCTATCCAGGTTTGACCGGCATTCATTTCCACTTCCCGGCCATTTTCGTCGTAAAAAATCGTGCGTCCTGATTCGCTCTTCTTCCATGTGCCTTCCTTTTTTTGCCCGTCAAAATACATCAGTGCTTTTCCTTCGCCGGATGTTTCGATGCTGAGCCTGCCGGTGTCTGTTTCCAAAACCGCACTTGTTGTCATTTGCACAAGAATATTTTTCGGATGGAGCTGTTCGTTGGTGAGTTTGTCGATGTGTTTTTCCTGCCCCTGGTAACGGTAATAGGTGTTGGTTTCTCTATCATACATATACCGTACCCGGTAATCGGTGCTGGAAAAATTGAGAATGAGTTCTGCGCCATCCTGCGGCCGTTCTTCCAAAGTCGCATCGTCTTTGAATTTCCAGGGATCAAAATCACCTGACTCCGTGACTTGTTTGTCTCTGGCCGCGCGTTCCAACAACTCTGTTGATGTGAAGAGGTTGTGCGGTGCTTCCCGGTCGTCCGCCCGCCAAAAATAGGGGTGATCCCCGCTTATCTGGTCAAGATTGGTGATTTTTTTTGTTCCCTGAATGCCTGTCAGCGCTTCCGGGCTCCCGCCGGCGTGCGCGTATAAAGCCCCATACTCTTCGGCTATAGCCACAAAATACGGCCTGGCTGAGCGCACCGGTCCGATTTCTTTGAGTGGTTTCTCGACGTCGGCATAGAAAGCAAGAAACCGAGTGATTCCTCCTTCGGCGAGTGTTTCATATACCATATTTGCCTGTCCTAGCCCGCTCTGTGGCCTCGTACTGACAAGGTTTTCAATCATTACTGCTTTTGGATGAAGATTTTCATTTCCTGAACTCACAAAAACACCATCAATAAACCTTCGCAGTCTTTCCGGATTGTCCCCGGTATTGCTGTTGAGATTTGTCACGGTGGCCTGACTGTCATCCTGATTTTTTGTAAAGAAAAGGATCCCAAGTATCACAACAATAGCAATGATTACACTTCCCAGTGCAATCATTTGCGTTTTTTTGTTTTGTTTGAAAGCCCAGAGGAGTTCTTTTATTTTCTCCATCAGTGTGTACTCATTGTGTTTAGGATTGGGTCGCGTGTTTTACCCTTTTACTTTCCCGTTTTTCCACTTTCCGGTTTATCTTTTTTCCCCTTCTTTTCGCCTTCACCTGCGGCTGCGCTTTCTTCTTCTTCAGGTTTTTCTGTTTTTTCAACCTCAACGGCTTCAACGTCTTCTGTTACGGCTTCATCGAGTTTGGCGAGTTCTTCTTCGCTGCGCGGAGCTGCTGCATGTACGATCGTGGTGTCAGGATTTTCAAGGATGGTAATGGTGCCCGGCAGTTTCAGATCCTCAACACGGATACTGTCATCGACTTTTTTCAAAGCCGCTAAATCAATTTTATATTCATGAATAAGGTCGCTTGGGAGACATTCTATTTCCAATTCAGTTTTGTCTTTCACGATAATAGCCCCGGTTTCTTTTTCTGCCGGTGAAACACCGATAAAATCGAATTCAATGTGGGTTTTGATCTTTTCGTCCATGCGAATCTGCTGCAGGTCTACGTGAATAATGCGGTCAGTAACCGGGTCAAGTTGGACATCACTGATCAGTGTCTTGACTGGCTTTTGGCTGTCAATGACGAGTTCGATGAGGGTATTTTCACCAGCCTGCCGGTATACTTTCTGAAAATCTTTCGCCAGCACGGAAATATGCTGGTTTTTTATTCCATGACCATACAGTTCAGCTGGCACATAGCCTGATTCACGCAAAGTTTTGAGATTTTTACGTTTTTCCTCCCGGATTTTACTGGTAAGTAAGAGTGCTTCCATAAATTTTCTGATGCCTTTAAGTTTAATGAATGCTTGTAGATGGCTGTGTGGCTACAAGCGAGTGAATAAAGTCCTGGCTGTCCTGGCCCGATACGGCTTCGTGAATATCTATGACATCATCAATGCTGAGCTTTTCAGCATACTGAAAACGCCTGATATCTTCGCTATTGAGATCGGTCACAAGACACATGGAGCTGATTCCAGCCGAACCAGTAATCACCACAGCAAGAACGGAACTGAGACAATTTTTACAACGTATATACACCAAATGCGCATTGTCTTTCTCTTCTATAACCTTGGCTGAAACGGGTTGGTAGTCGCTTTCGCATAAAGGACAGTGCGTAAGGAGCCGCAAACCCTGGATCAACATCTGAGAAAGATTGGTTTTTGGTTTTTTGTTGTCCATGTTTTTTCTCAATTTTTAGTGATTTTACTCTATCATTTAATTGACCCCTGTGTCAACTTTTTTCGCTGTTTCTTAACGCTATTCCTTCAAATAGGCCAACGAGGAGGAGACTGGCTATCATGGAGCTGCCGCCTGAGCTGATAAACGGCAACGGAATACCGGTCACCGGTGAAATTCCCATATTCATACCGATATTGACAAAAGTTTGGATGAAGAATTGAAACAGGCCCAAAGTGAGAACGTACATGCCAAACAGGTCGCTGGTTTTTCTGGCGCGCCGCCAGATCATGAACCAGAGCAGACCAAAGCTCAGGAGGAGGACGCTGGCTCCGATGAGACCCATTTCTTCGGCGATCACGGCAAAAATAAAGTCAGTCTCCTGCTCGGGAAGAAAATTCAGCTGACTTTGCGGTCCCAGTCCGAGGCCCCTGCCGAACCACCTGCCTGAACCTACTGATATGATGGATTGGGTAACATTATATCCAATACCAAGTGGGTCGGCACCCGGATCAAGAAATACACGAATACGATCCTTTTGAAACCCTGACAAAAAAAACCAACTCGACACAGCAAAAATAATACTAAGAACGATGATGCCGATGCGGTACAGGTTTGGGGTTCTCGTCACAAACAGCGACATAACCCACACGCCGACAAAGACCATGGCTGAACCAAGATCAGGCTGAAGCAGCACAAGTCCCGTGTAGGCAAAGACAATTAACGCGCTGATTACGAGATTCTGCCAGCGTTCAAGACTGCCGCCGCATTTGGTAAGCCAAGCGGCCAGGGTCACGATGAGGAATACCTTGGCCAGCTCAACTGGTTGAACCGTCGTAAATCCAAGATTCAGCCACCCTGTTGTCCCTCGGATCGTGATGCCAAAAAGCAACACGGAAGCCAACAAAAGGAGTCCAAGAATACACGCTATCCAACTCAGTGGCTGTAAAAAACGGTAATCAAAAAAAAGAGCCCCCATCAGAATGGCGACCCCTATACCGACGGCTGCAAGTTGTTTGTAAAATACGCTGAGATCCGTTTTTTCACCATGGAGACCGATGCTGTAGATAATGGACAACCCGAATGTCACCAGGATTGCGGTGAAAATAAGTATACCCCAGTCGATTTTTTTGACTTTCGTGAGCCAACCTTTGGTTTTCATAGTGTGAGGGCTATAGTCTACTCAGTTGATGCGGGTTGTGTCAAACTGAGTTTCCTGTTGGTTTTGTCGATGAGGTTGATATGGGTCAGAACGCTCACTTCCGCCCCCGGACTTATCCGTCTGCTCCACTGCGCTCTCAGTGTTTGCGTTTCACTCGGGATAAGGTCTTTGAGCATGATTCTTCTCACCGCGATGATATCCCCCTGTATTTCCGCCACGACGATAAATTCCGCTTCGGCGAAAGTAAATATATCGCGGTTGGTTATGTCGGCCGTCGCCTGACTGAAAACCTGGTCGCTGCTCGTGGCATCTTCGACGGTAATGCTCGGGCTGAACTCAATGTCAGTGACATCTATCCTGCCTTTCGGCGTTGTGTATGCATTCACGCGCTCCCATTCAACGTCCGTTACATTCAGCGTGGCCTGAACCTGGCCGGCACTTGCCGCTTCAATGCCAAATGTGGTGATAAAGTGGCGTTCCTGGGCCATAAGGAAATCGGTTTCCGGCGACTGCAATTCGCCATTGACCACCGCGCTGTACGTTATTTTTTTCACGGCCCAGTGTTCGTTGGGATTCGTGATTTCCGTGGCGATATTCACTCTGCCTTCCAGATCAGAATCAAAAACCTGGGTCGCGCCCAGTTGGATATTTTGCGGTTGTTGCTTGTTTCGGACGTCGGCGTAGGCGATATCCGGCTGTGCCATTGTTTCGAAGTAGTCGGCCGTGCGCATGACTTCAAACACAAAACTCACTCCCTGGATGACGAGTGTTGTTATAAGAAGTAAATGTATAATCACCAGAGTAATGCCGGAAGTTTTTCGTAGCTGCCCTCGGTGCGTGACCCACCAGTACCCGAAAGAAAATTCCGCATCACTCATTCTTGTCTCCGCCATATGACTTTGTTTGTCTTTAGGTGTCTGTCGCCGAATACGCTTTCGTGACGAAATCATGGAATTTTGTGACAGAATTGCTGAATAAATTTTGAGGTTTATATGGAATATAAGCCGAAAAATTTTGAAGCGGTTCTGGCCAAAATTCCATGATTGCAGCAGAAATGGTATTCGGCGACAGACCCTTTAGGTTTTATTCTAGCATTTTTTCCCGAAATAAAAAAATATGCTATACTGCATGTGTTGTCTCAGACAGAATAAAAATTACACAAAAAATATGCTTACGTCCCTTGATTATCTTTATATTGTCCTTACGGTTTGTATTTTGGTATTTACGGTTTTTCTGGTTTGGATCATGTACTATATCGGCACACTGCTCAAGCAGGGCAATGAAATGGTGAAGGAATTTCGGGAGAAGATCGAAGAGATTGAACGGGCCGTTCTGGCTATTAAGGATAAAATTTTTACTTCAGCGCAATCAATTTCCTTTCTTGTTAAGGAGTTTAAGCATATTGGCGGCCTTGTTCGTGATTTCAGAGCCAGGAAAAGTTCGTCTTCATCCATTCGTCGCCGGGCAAAAAGAACCAAGGCAACTGATCAAGACCAGGTGAAAAATCAGGATGATGAAGATGAAACCGAAGAAAGCATTTCTTGATTTTTCTTTGGTTTTGGGGTGAGTAATTGTTCAGTGGGCGCCCGGAGAAATCCGGGTTTTTTCGTTATGGACGCCACTGGAATGTCACTGGCAATGTTGGTATACTGAAGGAACTTTTGGTGCTCATCTGTTTTGTACCCGCGTCCTCTTATGCCACAAAATTTCGTTCATCTCCATACGCACAGTGATTACAGTCTTTTGGAAGGCCTGCCAAAGGTTCACCAGTTGGTTGCGAAAGCCAAGTCTTTGGGTATGCCGGCTTTGGCATTGACGGATTCTGGCGTTATGTATGGTGCGGTTGAATTTTTTCAGGCCGCAAAAAGTGCCGGTATCCAGCCTATACTTGGCATGGAGCTGTGGGTTACCACGCTCCCCCTGTCTGACATGGCGGCGGCTACGGCGCCTGCATATCCCCTGGTTTTGCTCGCAAAAAACGATGCCGGTTACAAAAATCTACTGAAACTCACCTCCATTGCCCATCTTCAGGGTTGGTTCGAACATCCAAGTGTTGATGAAAAAATTTTAGCGGCGCATGCCCATGGCCTCATTGCCCTCAGCCATGGTTTCCGGGGAAAGGTCGGCACCGTTGCTTTGGATGCTGGTTTGGCTGCGGCTGCCAAGGTGGCTGCGGTTTTTCAGAATATATTCGGAAAAGAAAATTTTTATCTGGAAGTTCTTCATCATCCCGGACTGGCTCAGCAGATGCGGGTGAATGAAATGTTTTTTCAACTGGCGGCGATGATTGGGGCTTCTGTTGTCGCCACCAATGATGTTCACTATATAGAGTATGCCGACGCTGAAGCGCAGGATATTTTGTCATGCATACGTGAAAAAAAATTGTTTCAGGATACAGACAGGCCCACCTTGCTGGGTCATGATTTTTCTTTCCGTTCAGCGGAAGTGATGGAGCAGGTTTTTGCGGCGCATCCCGAGGTTTTGGAAAACACGCTCAAAATCGCGAAACAGTGTCAGTTTGAACTTGCATTGGGGAAAATCCAACTGCCCCACTACGAACTTCCCAGCGGGATCACTGCCCAGGAAAAACTTGAGCAGTTGTGTGGCCAGGGTTTGCGCGCACGTTATAGTCAAGTCACTTCAGAAATCAGCGACCGTTTGGCGTATGAACTCGGTGTCATCGCTAAAACCGGTTATGCCTCCTATTTTCTCATTGTTCAGGATTTTATCAACTGGGCCAAGAAAAACGGCATCGTCGTCGGACCTGGCCGTGGCAGCGCGGCCGGCAGCCTGGTTGCCTACCTTACGAATATTACCAGCGTCGATCCCATAAAGTATGAGCTTTTGTTTGAGCGGTTTTTGAACCCCGAACGCGTGTCCATGCCGGATATTGACACTGATTTTGATGACGAACGGCGTGATGACGTCATTCGCTATGTGGAAAGTCAATATGGCAAGGATCACGTTGCGCAGATTATTACCTTTGGAACGATGGCGGCCCGGGCTGCGCTTCGTGACGTCGGACGCGTACTTGGTTTTTCCTACAGTTACTGTGATCGGATAGCAAAATTGGTGCCAATGTTCACAACTTTGCAAAAGGCCATTGACGTCGTGCCGGAATTAAAACAGATGCATGCCAATGATCCCGACTGTGAGCGTTTACTGAAGAGCGCGCGTAAGATCGAAGGTGTGGCCCGGCATACTTCCATACATGCCTGCGGCGTCGTTATTACCAAGCACCCCCTCACCGAACACACGGGTATCCAGTATTCAACGCAGGGCGATACGGCCGTTATTTCTCAGTATTCTCTGCACCCGGTCGAGGATTTGGGGCTTTTGAAAATGGATTTTCTGGGTTTGAAAAACCTGACCATCATCCGTAATACGTTGAATATAATAACCAAGACAACGGGTGCTGTCATTGATATTGATCGTTTACCGCTTGACGATAAGCCGGCATACGAGCTGTTGCAAAAAGGTCAGACCATCGGCGTATTCCAGCTGGAATCAGCCGGCATGCGGCGCTATTTGAAGGAATTGAAGCCCACGGAATTTGAAGATATCGTCGCAATGGTGGCTTTGTATCGTCCTGGGCCGATGGAATTTATACCTGATTACATAGCGCGCAAGCACGGCTGGGTGCGCGTCGAGTATATTCATGAATCGCTGGGGCCGTTGCTGCAAAAAACATATGGCATTATTCTGTATCAAGAACAAATCATGCAGATTGCTCGTCAGCTCGCCGGTTTTACGTTCGGTGAGGCTGATGTGTTGCGCAAGGCCGTTGGTAAAAAGATCAAGGAGCTGCTTGATCAGCAGGAGCAAAAAATGGTTGATGGTATGATAAAAAACGGCATCCCTGCCCGTACCGCGAAGCAGCTGTGGGAATTTATTCTGCCGTTTGCGCGCTATGGTTTTAACCGGTCGCACGCCGTGTGCTACGCCATGATCGCCTACCAGACGGCATATCTGAAGGCGCACTATCCGGCGCAGTTTATGGCCGCTCTCATGACGAGCGATGGTGATAATACTGATCGCATTGCCATTGAGGTGAAGGAATGCCGTGATCTGGGAATTGAAGTGATGCCGCCGGCCGTGAATGAAAGCTATTCCACGTTTACCGTAGTGAAAGAATCGCTCGCTTCGGGGAAGCCGCGCATCCGCTTTGGACTGACGGCCATTAAAAATCTGGGTGGGAGTGTCAGTCGAAAAATTATTGACGAGCGGAAAACCGAGGGGGGTCGTTTTGCTTCTTTGCAGGATTTTTTGCGGCGCATTCAGCACAAGGATCTCAATAAAAAATCCGTTGAGAGTCTGATCAAATCGGGCGCGCTCGACGCTTTCGGTGACCGTTCGCAGCTTCTGCATAATCTTGAGCTCATTCTTCAGTATGCCAAAACGGCTCAGACCGAATCGAATACGGGGCAGTTTTCCTTGTTCCAGCAAAACGGGGCGCGCTATATTCCCCCACTCAAACTGGCGGCAGCTGACCCGTTGAATATTTTCCAGCTCCTGACCTGGGAAAAAGAACTCCTTGGTCTGTACATTTCTCAGCACCCCTTGGCTCAGTATGCTGATATTCTCGAAGAACGCGCTGCTTCGCTGGCTTCGCTGGCGCGGTATAAAAATAATGCCCCCGTGCGGGTCATTGGACTTATCACGAAAGTAAAAAAAATCGTTACCAAAAAAGGCGAACAGATGCTCTTTGCCACACTTTCTGATCATACGGGTGAAACTGAACTTCTGGTTTTTCCGAAAATTTTTCAGGAAACCTCTTATCTGTGGACAGAAGAGCGATTTTTGCGGATTGAGGGGAAACTCAGCATCCGTGATGTCACTCCGCAGGTCATTGTGGATGCCGCCGTGGAAATAGACGTGCAAAAACTCCTGGCTGAACCAAAGTGGAACGCGTCTCAGGATTTTTTACGGAGCAGCAGTAAAAAAGTCAAACAGAAATTCATCCCACCGCAGCGCATTCTCATATCGCTTCCGGCCACGGTGCACCCCACCACCCTTCTGGAACTGAAGCGCATTTTTTCCGATTTTCCCGGGTCATGTCCGGTGGAATTTTTTATCGGCAGCAGTGAAAACGGCAGAAGAATACATACGAAAATGCTCATTTCTTCTGACCCGGGTGTTTTGTCAAAAATTGCTGATAAAGTTGGTCAAAAATCGATCAGGGTATATAATGGAATGGAATATGCCCTCACTGCAAAAAAGTAAAATAGAAAAACATTACGCGAAAATTCTCTGGACATTCATCGGCTTCACTGTCGTCCTTGTTTCTTTTATTCTTTACTTTTCCTTTTCCAAGACCGTCATCACCCTTATGCCTCGGGCCGAAGACATTGCCCTTGATTTTGCATTGCCTGTTGAAAACGCAGAGGTCACGAAAAATCCGCCTTCAGATACCCGATTTGACGGCATTTTTTTAACAACAACGGTTTCCGGCGAGGAGACCTCGACAGACGTTACGGAGCTTGATGATTTTTCGGAGAAAGCCACCGGCACGGTAAAAATTATCAATAGATACTCAAAGAGCCAGCCGCTGGTGGCCACGACCCGCCTCCTGTCTGATGAAGGCGCTTTGTACCGCACAGCCGGGACCGTGACCGTGCCGAGCGGTGGTGAAGTCACCGTGGATATTATTGCGGATCAGCCTGGCGCGTCGCAGATCGTTGGGCCGACCCATTTCACCATTGTTGCATTGTGGGCAGGTATTCAGGATCAGATTTATGCGGAAAGTTCGGTGCCGACTTCGCAGACCGGTCGGCGCAGCACCGTCGCTACGGGCGCTGATATACGATCGGCGCAGGATGATCTTTTGCGTGATCTCAAAGTCAAAGCGGCCGATGAGTTGGCGCGGGATGCCTCGCTTCTCTACCCGCATCTTGATTTTTTTCAGGACATCTTGCAGACTGATGTGATATCTGAAACCGCTGACGTATCTCCGGATGATCAGGTTACGGCCTTTACGACTTCCGCGGAAATTCGGGTTACAGCGTTGGTAACTTCACGTGAGCGTCTTGAATCGCGGGTTCTCGAGATGCTCCAGGTAGCCTTGCCTGAAAACATGAAACTGGCCGGTGATCAATCCCCGACCTTTGATTTTCACCTCGAGAATGTTGATCCGTTGGCGCAAACCGGCACACTTGCGGGCACAGCCAGCGCCAAAATGGTTCTGACCCTCAACCATCCGACGCTGGAGCGAAAAAATGTTTTGAATCTTGATGCCCAACAGGTTCGCACCTATTTTGGTAATTTTCCGGAAATTGCTGCGGTTGATGTCCATTTTTCTCCGTTTTGGATCCGGCGCACGCCTTCGCTTATTGATCACGTGGAAATTATTTTAGCTCAACCAAAAATTTCCCAGTGATTTTAGGTCGGCGCTTGCTCTGTTTTTATTTGACAAAAACACCCTTTCTGAGGCATAAATATTTGATATGAAGCTGACTTTTAACATTTTCATATGACCGTACGCAATCCCAATGATCCCATCGAAGTAAAGCGCCATTCGTTTGCCCATCTTACTGCTGCGGCTGTTTTGCGTTTGTGGCCCGGTTCGCGCCTCGGCGTCGGTCCGGTGATTGATGACGGTTTTTATCATGATGTTCAGGTGCCTGACGGTGGCATGCTTGCCGAAGAAGATCTGCGCCAAATTGAAGCGGAAGTGCGGAAAATGATTGCTGAAAAGCAGTCGTTCAAGCGCGAGATGAAAAAAATTAATGACGCTATTACCTGGCTGAAGGAACGTGGTCAGGTGTTTACTCAGGAACTTGCTGAAGATCTTAAGGCTTCCGGTGAAAAGGAAGTCAGTTTTTACAGCAACGGTGAATTTGCGAATATGTGCACCGGTCCACACGTGAAATCAACAAAGGAACTTGATCCGCAGGCTTTTTCATTGGCGCGTCTGGCCGGTGTGTTTTGGAAGAGTGATTCCAGTCGGCCTCAGATTCAACGGATTTATGGAGTTGCTTTTGGTAATAAGAAAGATTTGAAGGCGTACTTTGCCCAACAAGAAGCGGCCAAAAAGCGTGATCACCGCAAGATTGGTAAGGAGTTGGATTTGTTTACGTTTTCGCCTTTGGTTGGCGCGGGTTTGCCGTTGTTTACGCCCCGTGGCACGTTGCTGCGCCGCCTGATTGAGGATTATATTTCTTCGCTGCAGGAGCCGCTGGGCTATGAGCGCGTCTGGATTCCGCATTTGGCCAAGTCTGACTTGTATAAAACATCGGGCCATTGGGATAAATTCAAGGATGATTTGTTTCATGTGCGTGGCAAATACGAGAAGACGGAGTTTGTGATGAAACCCATGAACTGCCCACATCACACCCAGATTTATGCGTCACGACCGCGAAGTTACCGCGATTTGCCGCTGCGCTTGTGCGAGTTCGGTGTGATTTACCGCGACGAACAGCCGGGTGAGTTACAGGGATTGAGCCGTGTGCGCTCCATTACTCAGGATGATGGTCATGTTTTTTGTCGCCCCGATCAAATTTCTGAGGAAGCGAAAAAAGTCTACGGGATTGTTCAGGAATTTTACCGCACGTTTGGCATTCCTCTGAAAATACGCTTGTCGGTGCGCGATCAAAAGGCTCCGGAAAAATATTTAGGCACAGATGAGATTTGGAATACGTCGGAAAAACTTTTGCGTCAGATTATTGAGGATGAGGGCGATGATTTTGAAGTTGCCGCAGGCGAAGCGGCATTTTACGGCCCAAAGATTGATTTCATGGGCATGGATTCTTTACGGCGTCAGTGGCAGGTGGCGACGATTCAGCTGGATTTCAATCAACCACAGCGTTTTGGGCTCAAATACCAGGATAAAGACGGTACGCAAAAAGAACCGGTTATGATTCATCGGGCGATTGCCGGTTCGATTGAACGTTTTTTGAGTATGATGATTGAACACTTTGGCGGTGATTTTCCGGTATGGCTGTCGCCGGTGCAAGTGGCTTTGCTGCCGGTGAAATCAGCGCATAATGCCTTTGCTGAAAAGGTTGCAACCGATTTCAGGGCTCGTGGGATTCGTGTGGAAGTATATTCTGCCTCCGATACGATTGGTAAGAAAATTACTATCGCTGTCAAACAAAAAATACCGTATATTTTGGTGCTGGGCGATAAGGAAATTGAATCAGGCATGTTCAGTGCTCGCAACCGTGGTTTCAGGGATACGATTTCCTTGGTAGCGGCGGAATTTCTGGAGCGGGTGGCTGAGAAGGCGCGGACGAAATCTCTTGAGCTTTAATTTTGCAGCGCATTGTAGAGGTTATCAATCTTTTCAGTTTCCTCGACTTCGTTCAGGAGCGCCATGGCTTTGCTGATGTCTTTTTCTTCATAGATATCAACAATTTTTTCAAGGTAGTGCTCCATGAGTTCATAGAAATCCGGAATTTTTTCGGGAAAAATAATCCACCTTCCGCTGTCTGCCCGCTGTTCTATCAGCCCACATGCAAACATCGCATTCAGCTCAATGACCGCGCTGTTGTAATAAGGCCGCAGCGTCATTTCATTACGCAGACTCAGGTACCTGAGGTCGCTCCCAATGAGTAATACGGCCAGTTGCTGATAGGTTTCTTCGTCGATCTGTTTTCTGTCCAGACGGGTTTGCGTGGCGGCTGTGGCGACCCAGGTGGCCTTGGCTTCTTCAATGTTGGCATACACCGATGGTGTGATTCTTTTTTCAATGTCACTCGTCATGAACGCACCATGTCCCGATTCGTGTCCCGCGATGAATTGACTGATGATTTTTCCCGTAGACATGGTGAAATATTTTTCCGTTGTTTCTGATCCGAAAATTTTTCTCATTAATCCCACCGTTTTTTGTCGGCGTTTCGACATGCTTTCATGGTCCAGAAATATCTTCACTCCGTAATTTCGCGTGGTTTCCTCACGGTTCGGCAAAATCTGACCCACCGTATGAAATTCCATTTCCGCTCCGCAGGTGAGAACCGGCACGCAGACCTTGATGAGTGTCTTTTCGATAACCGGTTTTGACTCGTGCCAGCAGGTTTTCTCCTGAAAGCGGGCTTCAAGGTATTCCCATATTTCCTTTTTTGTCTTTTCACTGTGCGCGTTCAGGTGCGGCAAATCTTCGTCGTCGATGAGCAACTGAAATCCCGGTGAAACGCGAATTCCCACCGGATCAATGTAGGTATATTCCATGGCGTGGACCGGTTGGAGACGGCTGTCCACATCGAGCCATGCCCTTTCCACCGCAAGCCACTCATCTGCCGCTCTTTCAATGTTTTTTTCCTGGCAGGCCTGATTCAGAAGCTGAAAATATTTTATCAAACCGCTGAGTTCCTTGTCAGCATGTTTTTTCAACTTCCGTAAAAGTTCTAACAACACCCGATTGATGATTTTGTATTGTTCCGGGTAGGCGGCGACCATTGCTTTTTGCTCCCACTCCCCGTTTGCGTTTTTTTCGAACACTGAGAATGGATTGGCAAGGTTGTTTTTTAAGAGATACACCGCTCCCGACCCGGCTTCCTCTTCTTCCAGCCAACTGACATGTTTTCCCAGTTCGGAGCTTCTTATGTTTTCTCTCCACCGGATAAAAACATCGCCAAATACGGTGCAGAGCTCGGTGAAAGCGCTGATGATTTCCTTTTCGTATGTTTTGAGATGTGTTTTCCCGTGTTCAATCGCGTACTCCAGGAGCATGTTTTTCAGCTGATTCCTGAGCGAGCTTACCTGGAGAACGGGAGTGAATTCTCCTTTTACCTCGTGAATATGGGTAAAATCACTGCGGAAGAGCGCCGCTTGCACCCGAGTTTCGCTGCCTTCGCCTAAAATTTTGAGCCAATTTCGCGTGAGCGGATAGTTTTCGATAATGGTGTTTGTCATACCGCCCAGCTGTTTGCAGATTTGCGTGAAATTGAGTTCTTTCAGATTTTGAAAAATACCCGGAAAAGATGTTTGTACTTGTTCCAGGCTGGGAATTTTACACTCCATAGGGTGTGCTAAAAATGGTAGCTGCTTTCAGGGTACTGCAATTTTTCCCAGGCGGCAAATAAATGTGTTGATGCCGACTAACGTTTTTTTGTGACGCTGCCGAGTGGGGCCGACCGGTCGGGCTTGGGTTGATACCTTGGCGGAAAAATGGTATGGTGAAACCTATGAAATATGATTCTGAGCGCGCTGCTTCGTACGGTGCGTACGGCGCGCAAAAATATTATTTATGGGTTTTGGGCTGTCAGATGAACAAATCTGACGGTGAACGTGCGGCGGCAATTTTGGAAGAATTGGGTTTTGCGGCGGCTGAGAGCGAGGCCGAGGCTGATTTGATTTTGACGATGGCTTGTGCGGTGCGGCAGACGGCGGTGGACAGAATTCACGG
>MHKD01000042.1:14251-36235 GCA_001818775.1 Candidatus Kerfeldbacteria bacterium RIFCSPHIGHO2_12_FULL_48_17 | reverse complement strand
AGCCACTGAAGAAGCGCCTGACGGTATTGTCGGGCTGTGTTTTGCCGGCGGATAAGGAAAAATTTGCCAAGACGTTTGACATTTTGTTGGATACGAAAGATATCAATCAGTTGCCTTTGTTATTGCGCGATGCGGCGGTGAATATTCAGCCTTCGACCGGAGATGATGTTGTGAATTATTTACAGGTCAAGCCGAAGTATTCTTCCGGGTTTCAGGCGTTTGTGCCGATTATGTCGGGCTGCGATAAATTTTGTACGTATTGTGCGGTGCCGTTTACGCGCGGGCGTGAGCGCAGTCGGCCGTCTGAGGAAATTTTGCGTGAAGTTGGGGCGTTGGTGGAGCGCGGCTATCGGCAGATTACTTTGTTGGGCCAGAATGTGAATTCGTATGGCATTGATAAACCGGGGCGTGAAATGTCGTTTGCTCAGTTGTTGCGCGCGGTGGCGGCGATTGACGGTGATTTTTGGGTGCATTATACCAGTCCGCATCCACGGGATATGAAAGATGATGTTTTGGAAGCCATGGCTTCTTCGTCGAAGATAGCCAAGCAGGTGCACTTACCGCTGCAGGCCGGGAGCACAGCGGTGCTGCGGCGCATGAACCGGACGTATACGCGCGAGGAATATGTGCGTTTGATGGAACGCGTACGTGAAGTGTTGCCAGGTTTGGGGTTGTCGACAGATATTATTGTCGGTTTTCCCGGTGAAACTGAGGCGCAGTTTGCAGAAACGCGGGAAGTGTTGCGCGCATCGCGTTTTGATATGGCCTATATTGCGCAGTATTCGGTGCGGCCGGGTACGCCGTCGGCGAAGGTATTTGTTGATGACGTGGGCGCGGCAGAAAAAAAACGCCGTCATATGGTGTTGACCGGCGATTTGAAAGTTCATGCCCAGGCGTACAATGACGCGTTAGTGGGCCGAACGATTAAGGTTCTGGTGGAGAAGGAGCGGGACGGAATGTACTTAGGTCGGACCGAGGGCCTGAAAAATATCAGGTTCCCGGTCGTGGAGGTTGGATTGGTGGGTAAGTTTGCCCAGGTGCGCGTGGAAAGTGCACAGACCTGGAGTTTAGAGGGTGTGCTTGAGCGAGTTGTTATTCTTGCATAGCGGCCTGGACTAATTGGGCTGAAATGGGTTTCCATTGCCGCCTTTCTTTGCCGGGGTATACGTTTGAGCACTACTCATTTCTTGCTCATCTGTTCTCAGCTGTGCGGCATCTGCCTCTTTCACTTTTTCGCTTATTTCCACCGTCAGGTCTTCAAAGTTATAAATGAAATCCTCTAGCGCCGTGTCCGCATGCAACGCACTTCTTCCTATTCTTTCCGCATCTGCTTCTCCGATAATTTTTTTCTCCCGAAGTTCATGTATCAGCTCCTGGGGCGACTCAATCGCCTCCAGAGCTTTTTCTAGAGCGTCCTTTATCTGTTGAATTTTTGTTTCAAGACTTCTCATGCTTTTTCTCCTTGTTTTTAAGTTTTTTTTGTGCCAGCCTTTACTTGTGCCAAAGAATCCCATACTATCAGTGCTATGTCAACTTCGCTGCCAAAACTTATCGCGCTCGTTGGTCCTACCGCTTCCGGAAAAACGGATTTGGCTCTTCAGTTGGCTAAAAAATATAATGGGTATGTGATATCAGCTGATTCACGCCAGATCTACCGTCAAATGAACATCGGTACGGGCAAGCCGGCGTTGGGCGCCGTGGAAATGGTTTGCGACCAACCTTCGTATGATATTAACGGCATTCGACACTTCATGTTTGACATGGTTTCACCTGATCAGACGTACACCGTCGCTGAATATAAAGATGCTGTTTACCGGCTTATCTCAGACATGCGGCGTGAATATCCAGACAACATCCCCTTTCTCGTCGGTGGCACGGGATTGTATGTGAGTGCCGTGATTGAAAATTGGGAAATACCGAAAGTAGCGCCGACTGGATTACGCGAGGATTTGGAAAAAAGAACGCTCGATGATTTGGTACAGGAATTACAAAATCGCGCACCGGATGTGGCCAAGCGTATTGATATAAAAAATAAACGCCGCGTGGTGCGGGCGTTGGAAGTCGTGCTCGAGGGAAAAAGTTTTGATCAGGCTCGTGGTCCGAGAATGTTTGATATCTTGTTGTTGGGTTTGGATGTGCCGCGCGAGGAACTGTATACGCGAATTGACGCGCGTGTTGATGCGATGATGGCAGCGGGCTTATTGGATGAGGTAAAAAGCCTGGCTGCAAAATACGACTGGGATGTGCCCGCCATGAGCGGCATTGGCTATCGGCAGTTTCGGCCGGTACTCGAGGGCAAGATGGATTTGGCCGAGGCCGTGGAAAAACTCAAGCAGGATACGCGGCATTACGCCAAGAAACAACTCACCTGGTGGCGGAAACGGGAAGGGATGAAGTGTATAAAAAATACCGGCGACTCTGAAGATTTTATCGAAAAATTTTTGCAAAAATAAAGATGACCTACTACTTATAGCTGCCCTGCTCAGCTTTATGGGCATTTAGAGCTGCCTCAAAATCTTCCTCATATATCCGACCATAGATCTCGAAGGGGGAGTTAAACTGATTCAGGTCTATCCCTACTTTATTCAACAATGGAGGATTGAGATCCCAGCGATCATAATAGCTCACATAGCGCTTGTTCTGTCCTTCTATTTGTCCTTTATCTTCACCTATGTAGGCTTTGTAGCGTCCGAGATGACTCGTGTAATCATTCGAAGGAAGTTGCTGTTTTTGTTTGACATACTCAACAATCTGATCAAAACTTTCCATGGAGTTTAGATCTTTTGTGCTGATCGCCAGCTTCAACTCGTTGCCTATTCCCCAGGTAATGGGTTGTGTTTTTGGAGATAGTTTTTTGGCACTTTTCATCTTTTCAATAATGGCCTCTCGCGTTTCAATTATATCTTTTGCCACACTTTTGGCATCAAAACTGAAATAACGAGCGTTCTTTTCCGTGGAACGCGTGGGGCGATATGGGGATTCTTTCAGAAAATCGTAATTCGGTTCTAGCCCTAAATAACGACGAAAAAGATCCATGCGCAGCTGCTCATTTAGTTCCCCCCCAAAGGCTATGCGATTAGGGTGGTATTTTCCAACATCCTCGCGAATGTTTTTGATGCGGGTTTTTGGACCCTCTACCCCCTTCGATGAGATCGAAAGGTGATACCCAAAAGGCAGCACATTCCGAGCTAATTGTTCTTTGTAATCGATCTCGCCGGCACTCATCTTACCGTTTTCGTCTCGTTCATGTAAAAAACCGACACACTTGTTGTAAATCTCACTCAGACCGCCATCAACGTAGTGATCCATCCAACGCACCAAAAGAGACATGCGGTCTTTTTCTAGAGGCTGGCCCTTTTGAACATCCGAAACAAGAAGGCGCGGTAATTCCGGCAGTACGGACCTGCTTTTCTCATAGACATCGGCAAAAAGTTTGTCAAACCGACCAAAAATCCCTGTCACTTTTTTTCTTTCCAGAGGGGTAAGTTGCTCATCAGACTGGAGCTGTTGCAGCTGACTAAAAACCTCTCCTGCATCTTCAGCCACCTCACTTAGAAGGAGTTCTTGCGTCTCTTGCTCTATCTCCTCTTGCTCGTTTTCTACTTGATCGGTAACCTTTTCATACTTCTTGTCTGCTTCTTCATGATTCGGAACAGTTGAATCCGCTTCTGGCTCCGGTTTGTTCAATTCTTTTTCACCCATACGCCTTTATGATATTTGATCTTTTAGTCTACTGATCTGATCGTTTGATTTTCTCCGGTCGATCTGTTTTTTGAATTGTAAAATGTCTGCCTTGAGCACCGACACCTCCTCATGAAACTCTTCAACTACTTTTCTTATGGCTTCTTTTTTTGGATTTGATTTCATCTTATGTGTTCAGAGATTATTGTTGCACGTATCCGGTTCTATTATATCATAACTTAGGATAAAAAACACTGCGACACGTTTTCTTATTTTTTCTCTCAATTTAGCCTAAAAAAGAAGACCATACCGATTACATATGCTTATCTGGTATGGTCAAAATAGCAAATACAAAGACTTATTTCTCAGCGAAATTGACTGGTTCTTCGATTATCACATCACTTGCCTTACTGTAGTAAGGCTTCCAGTCCTCCCAGCGCGAATCAATAATTTTCTCTTCGACGCTGAGTGTTTCGTTGAGAAATTTTTTTACAATTCTGACGTCTCTTAGTCCATGCGTTATGCATGGACGCCACTTGCCTACCTCTATCTGCTTTATAACTTCACAGTTACAATTAGCACAGTGATTAACAAGGCACATTGTGGCTCTATCTGGCTCGTCCACAAAGGGCGTAATGATACAGTTTTCAGAATATGAAAATCCCTTTGGAATTGTAATATTCTTGAACTCTGATTTCAATTCGCCTTTTTTCTCATAGCGAGATAACAGATAGTTAACGTCTTGTTGTAAAATTATTTTCACCTTTTTCATCACAACATCTCCTTTTTCGCTGCCCGGACAGCCCATAAATCGACTGCATTTTGAATGCGTTTCAAAAGCAGATGATTTCCGGGATAATCATTCCCTGACGGGAATTCACCGTTTTGCGCAGGAGGAGTATAACCCGCTGCAAAACGTTTTTTAATGTAAACGAACAAAAAGTTCGTGGCCCGATTGTACAGTAAATAGCAACCTCTGTCAATCCCCCTTGTCATTTTTTCGCTTTTTTTAGCAAAAAAATAGACTATAGAAAGAGCGCAACTTATAAAGGCTGTATATGTGCTTTTTTGTAGTCCCAGGCGTTGGAAGGAGCGCAAAAAAGTATATATAACAGCCTTTTGCTATACAATTTATCCGAGTTTTTTTCGCAAAATATCGGTCACCATCTGTGGATTGGCCTTGCCTTTCATCTTCTTCATTACCTTGCCCACCAAATACATCAGCACATTCGTCTTCCCGGCGCGGTACTGCTCAACCGGCCCTGACTCTTCGGCCACGACTTCATCCACTGCGGCACCCAAAGCATCAACATCGCTCACCTGCTCCAGATTTTTCTCGGCCATGGCCTGTGAAGGATCAATACCCGTCGTAAACATATCAGCCAGAATCACCTGCGCCGCCGATGAATTCACCTTATTTTCATAAATCAGCGCAATAAATTCCGCAAAATTTTCCGGCGTAATTTTCAGTGCCCGCCAATCCATATCAGCCGCATTCATCAGCTTCACCAACTCGGTCGTTATCCAGCCCAACACCAGGCGCGTTAATTTTTTCCCGCTGGCCTGCCAGATTTCATCGTCACTGCCCTCGCTGTTTTCCAAAGAATTCAACCAGGAACGCAGCTCAGAAATCGTTGCACCAAAAAATTCACCCATGTCAGCGTTGTCGGCCAGCATTTTGGCATCGGCGTAACTCAAAGTATATTCTTCCATAAAGCGCGTGCGGCGCGCAGCCGGCAATTCCGGCAGATGCGTCTTCAGGTGCTGCACATGTTTTTCATCCAGCTCAAGCGGTGGCAAATCCGGTTCCGGAAAATAACGATAATCGGCCGAGGTTTCTTTACTGCGCTGGCTGTAGGTTTGCTTTTTGGCATCGTCCCAGCCGCGGGTTTCATGCGTCACCGTTTCACCGTTTTCCAGGAGCCGGGCCTGGCGTTTGATTTCAAACGTCAGGGCTGCTTCCAGGCCGCTGAAGGAGTTGATGTTCTTTATTTCCACACGCTGACCGAGTTTTTTGGCGCCCTTACCTTTGGTTTTACCGGCGCTGGCGGGCAGCAGCGAAACATTGGCGTCAAAGCGCATATGGCCTTTTTTGAGATTGCCGTCGGTAACATGCGTGTACACGAGGAGTTGGCGCAGTTCCTGGACAAATTCTTTGGCTTCCTGCGGTGTGTGCATATCCGGCTCCGAGACAATTTCTGCGAGCGGTGTACCGGCGCGATTAAAATCCGCCAGCGTGTCACCGTTGGCTGTGTGCATGAGTTTGGCGGCGTCTTCCTCCAGATGCAGGCGTGTGATGTGGACGATGACATCATCAGCGCCGGGTCGGTAGAGGGTGACGTGACCGCCCAGGGCAAGGGGCTCGTCGTACTGGGAAATTTGGTAGCCTTTAGGAAGATCTGGATAAAAGTAATGCTTGCGGTCGAATTTGGAAAGGGGTTGGACTTCGGCTTCCAGCGCGTGAGACGCAATAATGCCGAATTCCAGGGCTTTTTTATTGAGAACCGGCAGCGTGCCGGGATGACCCAGGCAGATGGGACAGATGTGGGTATTGGGTTTGGCAGCGTCGGTGTCGGCGTTTTTGCAGGCGCAAAACATCTTGGATTTGGTTTTGAGCTGGACGTGAACTTCGATGCCGATGGTGGCTTCGTAGGTGGGTTTAGTGACCTTTTTCATAAGGGAAAAGCTAGGCGTTTATGGGGTTATTCTAGCACGGTTTTTGGGCCCGGACAAAAAGAAAAGCAGCTTGTCGACAGGTGTCGGGCCGCTTTTCAGAATGTGATTATCTCCTGACTTCGTGCCCCTTCCAAGAGGCGCGTTTTTTCAATTTCTTTACCAAAAAATTTTCGATTGCCTGATACTCTGAGGCAATCGCGAAAAGCGGCAATAGAAAAATAATAAAGTAGGCAGCGACGGGGCGCCGCAAAATCTCTGCAACCACCTGCGGATTGGGATGGGGCGGGCTCAGTGCTGCCCACAGGTCATCCATTTGCCAGATCCCGATCACCATAGCCGCAACTACTGCCAGCAGTCCCCAAATCAGACAAAATAATAACACTGCCGCCTGAATCCTTCTTCTTAAAAAAATTTCCACTTTTTTCTCCCTCTCGCATTGGCGCCGCATAGCAGCGCCGGTTTGTACAAAACTGAGTTTTTGTTTGCGCGAGTTGTATCATACTTCTGCGGGCCTGTCAATGCTGGCCGGAACTGCCAAAACCACCCTCACCCCGAACGCTTTCCGTCACCTTCTCCACCACCTGAATTTCCGGCTGAGCTACCGGTAAAACCAAAAACTGGGCCACACGGGTGTGTTTGGCCACTCGCACCGTTTCCCGGCTTGTATTCAGTAAAACCACCAACCATTCGCCCCTATATCCGGAATCAATCACTCCCGCCAGCGTCGTCAAACCCTGCTTCCAGGCCACGCTGCTGCGGTCACGGATCAAACCCGCATAACCCCGCGGAATGGCGATCTTCAAACCGGTTGGCACCTGCCTGCGCTCACCCGGTGCAAACACAACATCTTCAGCAGCATATAAATCATAAGCGGCGTCATCTTCGTAGGCCATCTTTGGTACCGGCACATCGGCACGTAGCTTTTCGATTTCCATCTTCATTGTTTTGGCTTTATATCTTTCATAAACGGCTCAATCACTGTCCAAATCCTCGCGGCCACCTCTTCGCGGCTCAATACCTTATCATCTTCCATGCACTCGATCTGCCGCCAATCCTTATGATGTATCACCATTTCCTGGTAAGCCGCCGTCGCCCGACGCAGATGTTCAATGTCGGCTTCATGAATATCCTTAGTGCGGCCACCTTTTAAATAGGCGCGATTGACGGTTTTTTTCTCGACCAGCTTTTGCCCCATTTCCGGCGGCATATGTAAAAACAACGTCAGATCCGGCCGCGGAATACCGAGAATCCCATATTCCAGCTCGTCTATCCACTGCACAAACTCAGCCCGCAATTCCTGCGTCGCGAGCTTGCTGGCCTGATGACCCTGGTTCGCCGAAACATAGCGGTTACTCACGATTGTTTTACCCTCATCCAGGACCTGGTGCATACCAAAGCTGGCATCGTAGCGATCAAGGGCGTAAAACAGGGATGCTGCCCGCGGATTCACCTCACCGGCGGCTCCATATTCACCGTTCAAATATTTTTCCACAAAAAAACAGGATGGCTGCCCATAGCGCGGAAAATCTGCGCCTTCCACCGTATAACCCTCGGTGCGCAGACGCTCAATCAGCAATTCCGTTTGCGTTCCCTTGCCCGAGCCATCTGTTCCGCATAAAACAAAAAATTTCCCTTTTGGTTGCGCCATAATCATAGTCAGACGTTATTTTGAGCAATAATTTTAATAGTGGCCGGATTGGCCGGCGTTTTCTTGCGGCCATGGCAGCGCCAACAACGTGGCTCGTACATTTCATCAGCACCAACGATTATCGTTTCCTTGCTGTCGGTTGTCCGGGCGGTTCGTGTGGCCGTGCGACCGCACATGGTGCACACGGCTGCGAATTTCACAATATAAACCTCGGGTGTTCGGGTTATGCGCTCGTACGCCGGAAAGGGCCGATTATCAAACGTAAAATCCAGCGCCGAAATCACAATCTTTTTCCCTTCCTGAAACAATCGCATCAGTACGTCCATGTATTTATCCGCTTCATCCCAAAGCAGATTCAGCTCGTCGCACGCAATGACGTCATAGTCTTTACCAAATGCGTACAACTCCTCCGGCGTACTCAGGCTTGAACCGGTGAACTCTGTTCCGTTGCGGGAAACAATCATGTTAGCTCCCCTGCCTTTCTGAACCTGGGGACGAATATCTATCTTGGGACGAAAAAAAATCAGCTTGCTTCCCGGCCGGTCGGAAAATTTGTGCTGCAGGCTGTACATCGTGGCAACGTGGATGAGCGCCGATGTTTTTCCGCTGCGCATACAGCCCACAAAAGCCAGAATGTGATCGTCCATGAGTTGTTGGTAATTTGGGAACATATACCCTTATGGTACAAAAAAACTGGTATTTACGCCAGTTTTATTTGCGGGTTTTATGCGGCCGGATTCGAGCCGATTGAGGGCGGATAATTTAGCCCTCAACCTTAATCGCCGGGCCCATGGAAGCCGTAAGGATAATATTTTTCATGTAGGTGCCCTTCATGCTGTCGGGTTTCAGCTTCTTGACAGCTTCGATGAAGGTGACGAAGTTTGCTTTGAGCTTGTCAGCATCAAACGATACTTTGCCGATAATCTGGTGCAGGTTGGCAGTATCGTCAGCTTTGAAAGAAATTTTACCGCCGCTTTTCAGATCCTTAATCGTCTGCACGAAGTTCGGGGTAACGGTTTCGGTTTTCGGGTTGGGCATCAGGCCCTTTTGACCGAGGATTTTGGCAACCGGAGCCAGCTTGCGCATCATGTCCGGAGTTGCGACAGCAATATCGAAGTTGATTTTCTGCGTGGTTTTGATTTCATTGATGGTATTTTCGTCACCGATGATATCAGCGCCGGCATCTTTGGCTTCTTTCTCCTTGGCGGCTGGCACAAAAGCAATAACGCGGCGGGTTTTACCGGTACCATGCGGCAGCACGACGGTACCACGGACGGATTGGTCAGATTTTTTCGGATCAATACCGAGACGAATGTGAACCTCAACGGAACCGTCAAATTTGGTTGGAGCCAGTTTTTTCACCAGCTCAACGGCTTGATCAACCGGGTAAATCTTGCCGGGCTCGAGTTCTTTATACGCGTTTTTCAGGCGCTTGGATTGTTTTGACATAGAATAAATTTATTTAACCTGAATGCCCATCTGGCGAGCCGTACCTTCGATAATCTTCATAGCTGCTTCGATGGTGTTGGCATTGAGATCAGGCATCTTGGTTTCGGCAATTTTGCGAACCTGTTCTTTCGTGACCTTGCCGACCTTGTCTTTCAATGGATTGCCTGAACCTTTTTTGATGCCGGCAGCTTTTTTCAGCAGGTCGGCAGCCGGCGGGGTTTTAAACACCATGGTATAAGAGCGGTCGGTGTAGACCGTGACTTCCACCGGGATAATGTCGCCGCGTTTGTCAGCGGTGGCATCATTGAATTTTTTGCAAAACTCCGGGATGTTGATACCCTGCTGACCCAACGTGGGGCCAACCGGAGGCGCAGGATTGGCGGCGCCACCCATTATCTGGAGTTTGAAAATTGTTTTAACTTCTTTCTTGGCCATAAAATATTGACTATATTTTTCTAATTTGGAGAGAGTCGAGTTCGACCGGGGTTTCCCGACCGAAGATAGAGAGAAGCACCTTCAGTTTTCCGCGATCTTCGTCGACTTCTGAAACTTTTCCTTCCATTTCCTTGAACGGACCATCCACCACCTTCACCGATGCGCCAACCGTAACATCAATTTTGTATTTCGGCTCTTCCACACCCATGCGCTTTTGCAGCTGCTTGACTTCTTCGGGTGAAATTGGCGTTGGCGTTGTTCCGGAGCCGATGAAACCGGTCACGTTCGGGGTGTTACGCACCACGTACCAGGATTCATCCGTTACGAGCATTTCCACCAGCACATATCCCGGGAAAATCTTTTCGGTCACGATTTTGCGTTTACCGTTACGGATTTTAATGCGTTTTTCCGTGGGAATAAGTACGTGAAATATTTTGTCTTCCATATCCATGGATTCAATACGCTGCTTGAGGTTATGAGCAACGTTTTCTTCGTACCCGGAATAGGTGTGGATGACGTACCAGCGTCGTCCTTGATCGCCTGTTTGTTTTGCCATAGGCTTTTGTTAGATGACAAGTTTTAAGAGATAAGAAAAACCAAAATCAAGCGCCCCCAGGAAAACACCCACACCGAGACAGGCCAGTATGACGGCTATGGTTTCTTTTGTTGTTTCTTCGCGCGTCGGCCAGACCACCTTTTTGAGTTCTGTGAAGGACTCTTTGAGGTAGGTGGTGAGGCGTTTTATGGGTGCGCTTTTGGTTGCAGTTTCCATTGTTTATCTAAAACAGACCCGGTTGGGTCTTCTTCATTAGGAGTATATCGAATTTGCGATTTTTATGCAAGCCTCGCACCGTGATTTTTATTTTTTGTTTGTAATTAGCCATTTTTTATCTAAAATTTATCCTCACGCATGCCCAGCCAGAAACCGATGTGATTGGTGAGGATATGAAGGAGAAAGCCGGTAATAAGGAGGGTTGCCCAGACTTCGCCGGGGACCCGGGTAATGATACTTGCCGCAGCCAGTCCACCGATGATGTAGTCAATCTGGTCAAAGGGTATCCAGCGCGAGCCGCTGGTTTTCCCGACGCGGCGTTTGAAAAAGCTTTTGATGAGATCGCCGAGTATAGCTCCCCCGCCCATGAGCGCCCCTGACCACAGACTGAGTTTGGCATAGTCTGTGAAGGTAAGCGACGCGAAGCTGTCAGGGAAGCGTAGTACCAGATAGCGCTGCAGCAAAAAAATAATTTCACCGCATACAACGGCTGCCAGCAACCCGCGCCAGGTTTTGTGACTGCCGAAGAGCGGTTGGCCGCCAAGTCTCCGGCCGCCGTCAATAGGTCGTCCCAAAAATGGAAACCAATTTTTTACCAGCACCGGTGCCATGTTGGCCACACCGATCGGCAAGAAAAACCAGAGACTTTTAAGGAGAAGTATGAGCATGTTATATGACTTTTGGTTGAGGTATTCTTTCTTGTGCCGTTTCGGCCACCCAGCGAGTGGCCTCAACTGACGCATTTTACTCGCTCTTTCGCTCACTTTCGTTCGCTCAAACCGTGCCCGCTTCGTAAAATGAGTCCCCAAGAAAAAATACCCCAACCAAATCTAAAATTATTTACCTGTCAACCACCTAAATATCCAAATTTTGAACTTCCTTGGCGTGTGATTGGATGAAGCGCTTGCGTGGCAATACTTCCGAACCCATGAGCACGCTGAATACATCGTCAGCCTTGGCGGCGTCTTCAATCGTCACCTGTTTCATGACCCGCGTTTCCGGTTGCATGGTTGTTTCCCACAACTGCGTTGGGTTCATTTCGCCGAGACCTTTGTAACGCTGGATGTTGACGCCCTTTATTTTTTCACCGACACCGGTTCGGTCAACACCTTCGGCTTTGGCGGCAGCTGTTTCTTTGGCCTCGCCCGCTTCCAGCGCGGCTGTGCCCAGCAGCTTTTTCAGTACTTTCTCTTTTTCCTCTTCGTTGTATACATATTCGACGTGCTTGCCTTTTTGAATTTGAAATAACGGTGGCTGGGCAATGAAAATATGACCCTGTTTGATCAGCTCAAGAAAATTGCGGTAGAAAAATGTCAGCAGCAGCGTACGGATGTGGGAACCATCAACGTCAGCGTCGGTCATGATGACAATGCGGTGGTAGCGGAGTTTTGCAATGTTAAATTCCGTGGAAATGTTGGTGCCGATCGCAATCACCAGATTCTTCAGTTCGTTGTTGGCCAGCATTTTATCAATACGGGCGCGTTCCACGTTGAGAATTTTTCCACGCAACGGCAAAATGGCCTGAAAACGCCGGTTGCGTCCCTGCTTGGCTGACCCGCCGGCAGAGTCACCTTCAACAATATACAGTTCGGATTCATGAGGATCGCGCGAAGAACAGTCGGCCAGTTTTCCGGGGAGCGTCAACCCGTCAAGCGCGCCTTTGCGGAGCACGGAATCGCGCGCAGCCCGGGCCGCTTTCCGCGCCAGAGCGGCGAGAATACACTTCGAGAGAATTTCCTTACCATCGCGCGGATTTTCTTCCAGAAAAATCGTGAAGTAATCGGAAAATACCGTTTCCACCACCGGTTTGACATCAGCGTTACCGAGCTTGCCTTTGGTTTGGCCTTCGAATTGCGGATCGGTCAGCTTGACACTGATAATGGCGGTGAGGCCTTCGCGCACATCATCACCGGAGAGATTCTCATCTTTTTCCTTGAGAAAACCCTGCTTGCGGGCATAGGCATTCAAAGAGCGCGTGAGCGCCGTGCGAAAACCCTGCAGGTGCGTGCCGCCTTCAGGGTTATGAATGTTGTTGGCATAGGCCTGCACGGTTTCCTTAAAATCGTTGCTGTATTGCAGCGCAATTTCCACCTTGATATTTTTTTCCTCAACATCCTTTTCAATGTAAAAAACTTTTTCCTGCTTGACTTCTTTGTTGTGATTGATATGACGAACAAAACTCCCAATACCGCCCTCAAAATAAAAGGAATAGGCTTTGGTATGCTCAGGAGCGCGCTGATCGTGAATGTTGATGCGAACGCCCTTGGTGAGGTACGCCTGCTGTCGTAAGTGGCTCAAAATAAAATCCCAGTCAAATTCGTGCACCGTAAAAATACTTTTGTCCGGTTGGAATGTGATGATGGTCCCCGTTCCCTTGGCCGGACCCTGCGCGCGGGCGGGTTTCACCGGTTTACCGAGTTTGTATTCCTGCACCCACAGCTTTCCTTCGCGCTTCGCTTCCGCTTTTACGTAGGTGGAAAGCGCATTGACCACGGAAATACCCACGCCGTGCAAACCACCGGAAACTTTGTATCCTCCGTCGCCGAATTTACCGCCCGCATGCAGCTTGGTCATGATGGTTTCCAGTGTGGAAACTTTCGTGGTTGGATGTTTTTCCACGGGAATACCGCGACCGTTGTCTTCGACGCAAACTTTGTGGTCCGGCAACAAATGGATGTTAATCTCATCAGCAAAACCGGCCATGGCTTCGTCTATGGAGTTATCAACCACTTCCCAGATAAGGTGGTGCAGGCCGGTGTGGTCGGTATTGCCGATATACATGCCCGGACGTTTGCGAACGGGTTCCAGGCCTTCCAGTACGGAAATTTGCTTGGCGCCGTATTCAGCAATGGCTTTTTTCTTTTTTTCGTCGGTCGGAGGTAATTTCTTTTTGGCCATAGGTGTTATTTTTCTCTTACTTGAGCGTGTAAAGTGGTGGTAAGTTCGTGAATTATTTTTTCGTGAATGGGGTCAATTTCCGTTTTGGTCAGTGTTCTTTCCAGGGATTGGTAGTTGAGGTGAAATGCCAGTGACTTTTTTCCGGGTGGTATTTGTTCACCGATATACGTGTCGAACAGTTCGATCGTTCCCACAAGGCCTTCTCCACCGGCACGCACCAGTTCTTCAATGTTTTTCCAGGGGAGTGCCTGGTCTACAATGAGAGCGACATCAAACAGCACCGCAGGATAGGTATCGAGCGGCTTATATTCTGGATGGTTTTTCTCGAGTTCACTTATGGTATTGAGATCCAGGGTCAGCCACCAGGTATTGAGGTTTTTTTGCTTGTTTTTCATGGCGGTTGATGTAAGCAAACCAAAGTCCCCGAGTTGCGTATTTTTGTGCATGACACTGGCGGTTGTTCCGCGTTGGCCATAAATGCTCCCGGTCGTGGTGAAATCTATGTCCGGTCGTTGCAGGGCAGTGAAGAATCCCGAGATAATCCCCTTTACGGCGTAAAATGTGATCGCTTCTTCGGTAATAAGGGCGGTAAGGAGTGTTTTTTCCTGGGGGAGTTTTCCTTCGGCTCCCGGAAAAAAGGCATGTCCCACTTCAAACAGGCGGACGCTTTCCGTGTGTCGAAGGTTACTCTCAACGTTGCGAATGAGTCCGGAAACGAGCTCGGTGCGCAGGTAACTCTGTTCAGCATTCATGGGATTTTGCAATGGGATGTGCATGCTTTCATTGGCGCTGATTTTTTTCAGTTGTGATTTTCCGAGAAAAGCGTAATTAACAGCTTCCTGAAAACCCATGCTGGTGAAATAGCGCGAAGCTGCTCGTTTGAGCAGTACCATTGGTTTTTTTGCATACAGCTTCAGGGGCACAAACGGTAAACCTTCTTTAAGGCTGTCGTAGCCCTGTATACGCGCGACTTCTTCGATGGCATCTTCCGGAATTTTCACGTCAGGGCGCCACGAAGGAACGCTGACCTTCAGGCCTGATGTGAGTTTTTCAAAGATTTCAAACCCGAGTTTTTCGAGTATCCCGCCGGCTTCTCTGGTTTCGATGGGTTCGCCTATGAGCGTTTGGTAATGCTTCTCTGTAAACGTGATGTATCTTGCTTGGCGTTTTTTCGGATATTCATCTATGACGCGGTCAAGATATATATCGCCGTTTTGTTCTTTGAGAATATCGTAAGCCTTCGCGAGCGCATTGATGGTATTTTCGCCATCAACACCTTTCTCGAACAGGGCAACGGCATCGGTGCGGTGACCGATCAGACGCGATGCTTTGCGAACCGCACCGGCATCAAACACGGCTGTCTGCAGGACGATGCGTTTGGTCGTTTGTGATACAGCGCTGTTTTGACCGCCCATGATGCCGGCCAGGTCAATGACTTTGTCCTTATCGGCGATAACGATGGTGCCGGCGGGAAGCGAGCGAGACACGCCATCGAGTGTGACCAGGGTTTCATCGGGGAGTGAAGCGCGGATTTTCATGGTTGCTCCGCTGATTTTGTCATAATCAAACGCATGAAACGGCAGACCGAGGTCGGCTGCTAGGTAGTTGGTGAGATCAACAATCGTATTGATGGGACGGAGGCCAATGGCACGCAGGCGATTCTGTATCCAGGCCGGTGAATCGGTGATGGTGACGTTGTCGATCACCAAGGCACTGTAGCGTGGACAAAGTTTACTATCAGGGACATCCACTTTCAACGCCAGTGTCTCTTTCATTTTTTTGGGCAGCTTGTGTTTATCTGGCATGAATTTTGCCCCAGTGATCGCGGCGATTTCACGTGCCATGCCCAGGTGTCCCATGAGATCAGGCCGGTTGGGAAGAACGTCAACGTTCAGCACTTCCTGGGTTATGCCCATGGCCTTGGCCAACGAGACACCGTTTTTTGCACTCTCATCAAGCACCAGAATATGGCGTTCACCCTCTTTCATGAGTCCAATTTCTTCGCTTGAGCAAATCATGCCTTCCGATTCCTGCCCGCGAATGATAGCCGCTTCGATTTTAGTACCATTTGGAAGTATCGTTCCCGGCAGAGCCACGGCCACCTTTTGACCCGGCGCGAGATTACGCCCGCCGCAGACAATATCCAAAATTTTCAATCCCGTGTCCACTTTGGCGACACTGAGTTTGTCGGCGCCCGGGTGCTTACGCACAGCAATCACTTCACCGACCAGCAGATCTTTCCACATGTCATTGAAATCCGTCACCGCATCAATCTCAACTGAGCGCAGCGTTAACTGTTCCTTGAGTTCCGGGGTCGGTATTTTTATCCTGGTATATTCCTTTACCCAATCGAGTGATATTTTCATAATTAAAATTGCTGAAGAAATCTGAGATCGTTTTGGTAGAACAGCCGTATGTCGGAAATTTTGTATTTGATCATCACCGGACGTTCAACACCGAAACCAAACGCCAGGCCCTGGACCTTCATCGGATCATAGCCAACGTTTTCCAATACTTTGGGATGGAGCATGCCACAGCCGCCCATTTCCAACCAGCCGGTGCCTTTGCAGGTGGGACAACCCTTTTGGTCGCATATCGTGCAGCTCACATCAAATTCCGCGCCCGGTTCCACGAAGGGAAAATAGGAAATACGAAAACGGACACGCAGTTTTTTCTCAAATATGCGTTCCATGACGGTGTGCAGCAGGCCGCGTAAATGGCCCATGTTGATGTGTTCGTCAACCATGATGCCGTCGAACTGATGAAACATCGGCGTATGGCTGATGTCGGCCGGATCGCGACGGAACGTTTTCCCGATCGAAATAATACGAACCGGCGGCTTGCGCTGCTCCATTTCCCGCGCGCTCACGGCGGTCATCTGGGTGCGCAGGAGTAAATTTTCTGGCAGCACAAAGGTATCCTGCATGTCGCGGGCCGGGTGATCGGTCGGCATATTCAGCGCGTCAAAGTTATACCAATCATTTTCAATTTCCGGTCCCTCCCCTATTTCAAAATTGAGACTTTCAAATATGTCATAAATAGCATAGATCATTTGGGTAATGGGATGATTTTTGCCGAGTTTTGGTGTGGTGCCAGGTGCGGTGAGGTCAATGGGCGCCTGGCCGGTTGTGCTGCCGCCGCCGGTGCGGTTTCCCAGTGCGGCGATTCTCTGTTCGATGTTGGTTTTGACCGTATTCATGATTTTTCCGATGGCGGGCCGATCGGCGCTGGCGGCCTGCTTCATGGTCTTCATAATTTCTGCGAGTTTGCCATTGCGGCCAAGGTAGGTATTTTTGAGTTGCATGAAAATTTCCTGGTTGATTTGGGCGCCAAGTTTCTTGAGCTGGGTTTCGAGCTGGGTTTCCAATGTTTTCAGTTGTTGCTCGATATCGTTTTTAGGTGATTGAGGCATGGGTCGGTTTTGAGTGACTTTTACGTGATTCAGTTTTGAGAATGTGAGGGGTTCGTGTCAGGAAAAATATTTCAAGAATGATGAGACCGAGGGTGAGGAGGAGAAGGCTCCACCAGACAAAGAGTCTGTTTCCTTGCAGAAAGAGTGAGCCGACGATGAGGACGGAGAGAAGAAGTCCCTGCCGGAGTGATACACCAAGGTAGCGGAAGGGCGCTTCTTTGCGGTTCATGACGCGGCGCAGGAGGAAACCGATGATGGCAAACGTGCCGGTGAGGGAGAAAAAAAGACTTGTATAGAAGCAGAATAATCCGATGGTACCGGCCTGAAAAGGGTTAATAAAGCTGAGCACCAGGACCCAGGCCAACCAACAAAAAAAGGTGGCTATACCCAGGGTGATGAGGTACTTACGCAGGGACATGTTTTTGTCTTGGCTAACGTTTATTTTATGCTTTCAGTGTAGCATATTTTTGGGGTGGGAACAACTTTACCTGGGAGGTGGTAGTCAGGGTGCTGGTGGGGTGCTTGTGGTTGACAGATCTCTTGGAATCTGGTATTATTTTGCCGCCAATGGTGGTAAAGAAATTGAAAATTTATATCAAGTGCGCCTGGCCTCGTTGCCCGCGCTTTCCAAAGAAGGATTTTTATCATGAAAAAAAGTATTATCCGATTTTTTCGCCTTGCTGTGGCGATTGGGTTTGTTTCTTTTTTCCTCGGCGGCACGCTGGCTGTTTTCTTTTCCAGGGGTGTGTCTTTTACGGAGGATTTTGACCGAATTCTTGTGAGGGACTCGGTCATTGAAGTCATGTCTGCGGACATCACCGGTCGCGGGTGGGTCTTTCAAAAACGTTTTTTACAGACCTTGGATACCGAAAGTTTGGCAACTATGAGCCAGGCGCCTAATAATACGCAGCGTTTGGCCTTGGCACAGGCTGCCCTACAGTACCCGGTACAAACAAAATTTGTTTGCAGTAAGATTGGTGGTATGCCAATTTTGCCTGAGCTGGTAGCGGCGTACGGCACGATGATTGTCCCAGTGTTGGCGTATGAATACTCAAACGAGGACAACTTTCATCAGGCCGAAGCCGGAGCGGAAGTGGCTGTGAAAAATGCAGTTGCGCTTTATAAGGCAGGCATGGAAAAGGCCGTCGCTTTTTTATCGGAAAAGCGTCTCATAGAGGCGCCTGCCGCGAAAGCCGCGCCTGAGGATGAAAGCAACCTTGAACTGTGGGTGTCTGATGAAATCCAGGAGAAAGCGCCACAAGTCATGGGTGATCAAGGCCTGAAGAGGTTACTCGTAGCTACTGTAAAGACCCACCGGCTTGGTTATGGGTTCCTCCGTCGTTACACCGTGCTACCGAACGGCGAAACAAAGCGGATTTGGACGACCACGGTGACTTCCGTTGGCGAGCAGTTTATGGTTGGCGGACTGCAAACCATGGAAACGAAACTGGCTCGTGGAGAGGAGCTGACCGGCGTTGATAAACTGAACGCGGCACTTGATACTGCCGGTCTCATCGCTGTCCCTTTGGTGGCGATTCCCTGGCTGAGTAAGGCCGGCAAAACAGCCGATGCTGTCAATGATACCCGCAAGCTGGCCAGGGGCGTGGATGCCTTGGGCGATGTGGCCAAAACCGGTCGTCTGGTTTCTGTCTCCTCGCAGATTCCCCGTGCCCTCGCTGGTACGGTCCTGAAATGGGGCGCCATTGGGTTCGTTGGCTACACCGTCTGGAACCACCCCACCGCCACGGCCCAGTCCATTATGTGGCTGGGTGAAAAACTCGGTATTGGCGGCAAAAAGTTTTTGTTCTACATTTTGACCGTCGCTGTCTTTTTCTTCATCTGGCTCACCTACTTCCTCTGGCGTCCCGCCTTCCTTCTCTTTCGTTTTCTTTCCTACCTCCTGCGCTGTGTCGGGGTTTTTCTGGAAGCTGTTTTTAACCTGCCTTTCAAGAAACGCCGACTCCATCCTGCACCATCCGTCTCACCATCTATCTCCACCGCCTCATAAAATTTTTCTCGAAGTGGCGGCCATCCCCGTTACTAGCCCTTTCCCAGAAAACCTTACCTTTCCCCTGCTGCCCCTCAAAAGACAGCATCTGGATTCGTAAGGTTTTTCTTTTTGTGGTATAATTTTTGTAATATTCGGCCACCCAAGGCCGGCGTTCAACCCCTTATTTATTAACCTGACCCTATGCAAACAAAACGCCTCATCGGCGCTGCCCTGCTCCTGGGAAGTTTTTTCCTGGTTGGTTGCGGCAAAACCGCGACTAATAACGACTCTAATAACGGTGACGCCACCGGCAGCAGTGGTACCAGCAGCGACGGCACTACCGATTCGTCCAACCCGGCTGAAGGTGGTCAATCAAGTGACGGTACCGAATTCAGCAAAGCCGAACTCGATGCTAAATTCAATGCCACGCAGGATGCAAACAAAAGCGTAGAGGAAGCGCAGAATGTTGATGATGATATCAACGGAGCGGCTTCTACCGCTACGCCATCAGGACTTTAATACATTCACTTTTATTTTATGAAAAAAATTCTTCATATAGCAGCGGCGGTCGTGCTCAGTGTCAGCACCTTTTTACCAGGCTTTGTTACGCCGGCCTACGCGCTCAGTGCTGATGACTTTACCAAAGCGGCGCAAGATGCCGTTGCTCCCAATGCCGAAGATGTTGCCAATGATGCGGCTGCCCTTGAAGACGGTTCGGTTGATTCGGCTGCGAGTGCGCTCCTGGCCGATCCCACGAGTGTTGAGGCCCAGAAGCAGCTGCTCTTGGCCGCTGACCAAAAGGCGCTCGATGCCCTGGCACTTTCGGAAGAAGACGTGGCCAACAGTCCCTATTTTTCTGATGAGCAGGCTGAGCAGTTAAAATCGTGCAATGATCAGGCCGAAGCCAAAATCAATCAGCATATGGCCGCAGTTCAGGCAGCCACCACCCAGGAACAGCTCATCGCTGCAAATAAAGCCACTGTTGCCAATGTTGATCAGGCTCAGGTCCAGGCATGTGTGATGACCGCCGTTGCTTTGGGTATTGATGCGTTTCTTCAGGCATCAGATGTTTTTTTGAAATACAGCGTTGAATATTTGGCCTTTTTACCGCAGGCATGCCTGGATGCCGGCGCACAGGATATTGTTGATCTGGCCAATCAGGGTATTGAAGAAAAGACCCCCGCGGCTCAGCAGGAACTTGATGCCGTATTTGCTGATGGCACGGTCAGTGAAACGGAACTTGCTGCTATGGACAGTTTGGTCACCAAGGTGTATGAAGTCGCGGAAATTGATCTCACGGTGTATCTCGGCGTGACCTCAGGTATTGAGCTCTGCGCTGGCCTGTAAATCTGCCTTTCAGCGCGCCTGAAAACCCCCTTTTTGTCGGGGGTTTTCTTTTTGTGCTATACTTTCTTTGGAGCTGCTTAATTCATAAAAATAATCTTATGCAAACAAAACGCATTCTCGGTTCGGTTTTGCTCTTTGGGAGTCTATTCCTCGTCGGCTGCGGGAAAACAGCTTCCAAGGGAGCAGATACCGACGCCACATCTTCTGGTGATCAGGTGGTAACATATGATGAAGAAGGTAATGTGATTGATGATGGTTCGGGCAATACGACCGGTGGTGAAGATGGTTCCGCGACCGGCAATGGCAGTGGTGATTCAGGGTCCACCGATTCAAATGGCGCATCTTCAGCAACTCCGGAGCAACAGCAACAGGTGAATGATGCGAACAGTGAGGCGCAATCAGGAAAGTCCGGCGTTGAGGCAGTACAGGAAACCGATGAAGCGATCATCTCGGCGCAACGTTCCGCGACCGAAGGCCTTTAACTTATATTTACTTTCATATTTTTATGAAGAAAAAAATTCTTAACTCATTGGCAGCGATCGTACTGGCGGCGGCCACTTTTCTCCCCTCTCTTAGCGCGCCGGTCTACGCCTTGAATATTCCTGGTAATGCCGGGGACGTTGAAACACCGGACGTGGAAACTCCGAGTGTGGAAACCCCAGATCCCAGCTCAGCGGTTGATGATGCCAAGGATCAGGCGAGCGACCAGGCCAGCGCCACGGTGGATGAATTGCGCGCTAAATATCGAGAGAAGGCTGAAGCAGCTGATGCCCGGTTGGAAGCCGTGGTAACTGAACTTGCCGCGAATACGGACGTGAGTGATGAAGCCGTGGCTATTATCCAGGGTTGCGTGGATGGCGGTCAGGAAGATTTACAGGCCTTTACGGCTTCGATTGACAGCGCCACCACCAAAGATGATTTGATCAAGGCCAAGGATGATTATATCGCCAACATTGATGAAGCCAAAGTCGAGTACTGCGTTTCAGCAGCCGTTGCCGTGAGTTTGCAGGCTTTTTTCATCGCCTCTGAGCAGGAAATGACGCTTGCCATCGAAAAGGTCTTTATGATGCTCCCACCGGCGTGCATCACTCCGGAATCATCACTCTGGGTTGATGCCACCAGCAATCTCGAAACCTATATCCCAAGCGGTGTAAAAACACTCGAGCAGGTCTATTTTGATGATAATACCATTTCAACCGATAGCGAAATGGCTGAAATCCAAAAACTTGGCCTCTTGCTCGTTCAAATTTCCGATATTGATATTGAGGTAGCCTCGGCCATAGCCTCTGGTACTGGTGTTTGCGGCCTGTAGTCTGAGCACGAAAAAATACCCACGTCGGTTGACTCGGGTATTTTTTTGTACACGCGCGCTGACTCAGGCACCTTTGCCAATGTATATTTCTTCTTTGGGATCTATGCGGCGAATGCCGGTGCCGGTAGTTTGTTCTTCGTAAACATGAGCAACCAGACCCGGTACGCGACCGATAATAAACACGCCTTTCATCAGGCGGTAGTCAAAGCCCATATCGGAGAGAATGGCGGCCATAACACCGTCGATATTCAAGGGCAGTTTTTTTGAGCTTTGCGCGGCGAGTTGCTCTTCTGTGGCGACGGCGAATTTTGTATGATCCCCATAAAACCCTAATTCTTTGGCGATTTTCAGGAGGGTTTGCGTA
>MHKD01000042.1:1745-14238 GCA_001818775.1 Candidatus Kerfeldbacteria bacterium RIFCSPHIGHO2_12_FULL_48_17 | reverse complement strand
TGGTGAAAACTTTGTGACCAAATCCCGGTATCCGCTTTTTTTTGGCTTTGCATTCGGCGACGAGTTTGGCCGCGTCTGCTGTGTTTTTATTTTCCTGAAAAAACTGAGCAGCTCCTTCGATGGCGCTTCCATGAAGTTCGCCCATGGCCAGAATACCCGCGGCTATAGCGGTATGCATGCTGTTTTTTGTGGAAGCCGTGATGCGCGCCGTCATGGTTGATGGCGTACCGATGCCGTGATCTATACTGGCCGTGAGGAGCGCGTTGAGCATGGTTGTTTCTTTGGCATTCGGAAATGTACCCCGTAAAATCAAAAAAATAGTTTCAACAAAGGTTTTGTTGACGATGAGATCGCTGAGTTTTTCTCCGCGTATAATTTCTTTACCGTCTTCAACATAACTGATCGCTGTTTTCCATTCCATATGTGCTTAAAAAATATAAAACTTTGTAAGCCAGAGGACATATACTTTTTCGTGCTCCGGACTCCGCCGGGACTACGAAAAAGCACATGTCCTCCGGCCAGTGGTTAATAATTTTTCCTAATGAGCTTCCTTAAAAGCATATCCAAGCAAGTTGTGTTTATATTTAAAGTTTTTCTTGAATACGTTTTGGCAGGTCTTCATATATATCAACTACGAGCACACCGACGCTCTTCAGCGCTGCTTCTTTTGACTCTACCGAGCCTTTCCCCTTTTCAATAATAGCACCAGCATGACCGATCGTCATACCCTCCGGCAAACTGGCACCAAACTTACCACCGATAAATATGGCCAAAGGTTTCGTAAATCCGCCTTGCTGTATCAATTCCACAATGTCAAATTCATAACGCCCGCCCATTTCACCGAAGATCACCACTGCTTTGGTTTCGCTGTCATTTTCAAAAGCGCGCAAAGCATCGGCATAGGCTGTCCCCATCAGCATGTCACCGCCGATGTGCACAGCGGTCGTAATGCCAATGTTGTTTTGCCGCAGCTGCCAGGAAACTTCGTTGGTCATGCCGCCGGAACGCGAAATGACCCCCACCGGGCCCGGTTGGTAAATTTCGTCGGGTTTATCACCGCCGGCCACACCGATGCGGGCTTTGCCGGTACTGATCACGCCCAACGAACTGGGACCGATGATGCGGGCGTCGGCTGCGCGGGCTGCTGCAAGATAGGAGGCGGTGTCAGCGATGGGAATGCGCTCGGTCATGATGTTGATGAGCTTGATATCGTGAGCCAGCGCTTCCAGTACCGCATCTTTGACGGCAAACGGCGGGACGTAAATTGCGCTGGCGTTTATTTCCGGATGCTTACGTGTAGCTTCGGCGACGGTGTCATAGACCGGCACGCCTTCAACTTTCTGCCCGCCTTTCCCCGGCGTGACTCCGGCTACCACCTGCGTATGATAACTTTGGGCAGCGGTTACGGCCCGCTGGCCTTCTTTACCGGTGATGCCCTGAATCAGCAATCGTGTTTTTTCATCAATGAATATGCTCATGTCTGTTCGTTTACTTTTTTCATGAGAATTTCCGCCGTCTGAGTCATCGAAATTTCGCGCCCGTACCATTTCAGATCAAGCTGCAGTTCTGCCGCCAGTTTTTCCATAAGCTTCCTGCCTTCGGCTTCGTGCGGCCCGGCGCTGCGGATGATAATGGGTATCGTGGGTTTGAGTTCACGCAGTACATCGGCAATTCCCGCCATCGTGTTGCCAATATGTGTGAAGTTGGCAACGCCGCCGACGATCCAGATGCCTCGCAATCCGGGTTTTGACAAAACGATTTTTGCCAGCGCGGCAACTTTTTCCCGTGGAGGGTTGCCCGAATATTCGGTGTAGTTGGCCGGTTTGCCGCCGACCTTCAGTAGGGCATCCATCATACTGATGCTGGCGCCACCACCGGAAAATAGACAAGCAATGTCGCCGTCCATTTCGATGTATTTTCCGGCGGTACCGCGGTAGTAAAATTCGCCGGCATCAACCTGACGTACGGCTTGTTCGCGCTGCGTGAGCAGCCGTCCCATGGTGGTGCGTGGACCGAGCTTGTTCCACTGATGACGAAAACCGGCGTCTTCATCAAGTATAATTTTCGCATCAAGCGCGACAAAACTGCCGTCTTCGAGTTTAGCGAGTGGGTTGATTTCGGCCAGACGGGCATCTTCACCGGAAAAAACTCGATACAAGCGTTTGGCAGTATCGGCGATCAACGCAACATCCTTGCCCCTGGCGCCGGCTGTCACCAGCAACTCACGCATGCGGAATTCCTCAAAGCCTTTGAGTGGATCAATATCAAGTACATGCACGTTTTCAGAATCCTGTTCAATGTCCATGCCGCCTTGGGCCGAAAATAACACGACGGGAATTTTTTTCTGAGTATTATACGTAATGGCTAAATAGTATTCCTGCTTGATAGCTTTTTTCGCTTCGACCAAAACATAAAGGACGGTATCATTGCAGATTTTTTTACTGAAGAGATCGGCGACGTGGGTTTTAAGTTCGTCTATGTTCTGAGCGAACAGCACGCCACCACCTTTACCGCGTTTGCCGCTTTGCACCTGGGCTTTGACAACACAGGGAAACGCAATATCAGCCGGAATAGTGTCCGCCTGCTCGCGCTGGATAACCACCCCCGCCGGTGTAGGAATTTTATATTTTTTGAGCAAATCTTTGCCTTCGAATTCGTAGAGATTCATAGATGTGGCATGCTCGTCTTTAATCAGCCTGTTTAATTTCAGATTTCTTCAAATCCATCCGGAAATTCTTCCCGTGATCCCGAAAACCGAATTTTTCATAAAACGTATGTGTGACATCTTTTCCATAGCGACTCTGCCCGATAAGTTTATAGCAACCCTGCTTTTTTGCTTCCACTATCAGCACTTCAATAAGCTTCTTGCCTGTTCCCTGGCCGCGAAATTCTTTTTCAACGTAGACATTTTCTATTAAACCATATGGTTCATCGTGGCGATCATTTACAATCAGATATAAAAAACCCCAACCGATGATTTTTCCGTCTTCTTCGGCGGTGATTTTTATGACCTTTGTACCCGGCTGTTCGCGTTTTTTTATTTCCATACTTCATCTTTAATGATTTCCTTAAACACCGGAATGAGTTTGGCCGATGACATCTTTCCCGCTTCCGCAATAATATCCCGCTTCATCAGAAAATGCCCGCCGCTCTGCTTGGGAATATTTTCCACATCTTTGGGCAGCAAACGAAAATGCTCGCGCTGGTAGCGTATCAGATCAGGATTACCGGGTTTCTGATCATCGTAGACAATGATATCAATGACTCTCGGCAGATAGCGTTCAATTTCGACTATCCGTTCACTTAGAGTTTCCGGACCGGTTTCTTTGTTGGTGGCGTACACATGGCCCGTGAGGTAAATAATTTTTCCGCGACTTATCTTCAGCGCTTCTTTCATGCCGTCAACAATCAGGTTAGCTACTATGCTGGTATAGGTACTGCCCGGACCGAGAACAATGTAATCAGCCTTTTCAATGAGCTTGCGTGCCGCTGGATATATTTTTGCCCGCGGCTCCAGCCACATTTTTTTTATGCGCAATTTGCGATCGTATGACGGTTCATCAATCGCGCTTTCGGTTTTGATATGTTGACCATCAGAAAGTTCCACAATCAAATCAGCCACATCAAGCGTCACCGGTTCCACCTTACCGACGATTTCCGCGGCCTGGCCCAATGCCCGCAGGACATGCAACCAATCGCCGTCATACTTTGCGCTCAATGTCATAAATAAATTTCCGAGATTGTGCCCGTCGAGTTTACCGGCATCTTTGAAGCGGGTCTTGTAAAAAATCGGTCGCAAAATGCCCTCGTAATCATACTTTGACAGCGATAAAGTCGCGCGCATCAAATCGGAAAATGGCTGCGTTCCAAACTCCTGACGCAGCCGTCCGGTTGAACCACCCGTATCAAACATCGCAATCACCGCGGCAATGTCAACATCTTCCAGCATGGTTTTGAGCGCCTGAATGGAAATAGCCGGGCCGTTGCCGCCACCGATGCACACAATTTTTTTCTTATGTTTTTTTGCCATACTATTCGACGGTTACGCTTTTGGCTAAATTTCTGGGTCGGTCTACATCTTTACCGAGTTTGACGGCCATGTGGTAGGCAAACAACTGCAGCGGTATGGTGTTGAGCAGCGGCTCCAACAGCTCCATGGTGTTGGGCACGTATATAATATCATTGGCGAGTTCGGCGATATCAGCATCGCCTTCGGTGGCTATCAAAAATGTTTTCGCTTTGCGGGCGCGAATTTCTTCGATATTACTTCTCATTTTATCATAGAGTTGATTTTTTGTGACAATGGCCACGACCGGAAAATCTTCCGACAACAGTGCGATCGGTCCGTGCTTCATTTCGCCGCCGGGGTACGCTTCGCTGTGCACATAGGCGATCTCCTTGAGCTTGAGTGAACCTTCAAGGGCCACTGGGAAGTTAACACCGCGGCCAAGGAAGAGCATGTCCTGGTAGCGGGTATATGTATCGGCAATCGCTTCAATGGCGTCGTTCTGCTTGAGTATGGTTTGCATTTTTTCGGGAATAGCTAAAAGCGCGTTCACGATGCGCTGGCCGGTAGCCACCGTCACACGGCGCAGGCGTCCGAATTGTAGGGCGTATAAAAGGAGTATAGCCACCATGTTGGTATAGGCTTTGGTTGAGGCAACGGCTAGCTCAGGACCGGCGTGAATGTAGGTGCCGCCATGAGCTTCACGGGCAATGGTTGATCCGATGACGTTAATGATTCCACGCACCTTGGCTCCCTTGCGCTTGGCTTCTCTGAGCGCAGCGAGCGTGTCGGCGGTTTCCCCAGACTGGGAAATAACGAACACGAGTGTTTGTTCGTCGAGTATAGGGTCGCGGTAGCGGAATTCACTGGCCACATCAACTTCACAGGGCAGCTCCGCCAGCCGTTCAAAAGCATACTTGCCGACCATGGCAGCGTACGACGCGGTGCCGCAGGCAATCAACATAACGCGTTTGATGTTGCGCATTTCTTTTTCGGTGAGATTAATGCCGCCGAGATGAGCTGTTCCTTCTTCGGCTTCGACGCGTCCGCGTATGGCATCCTCAAACACCGTTGGCTGATCAAAGATTTCTTTGAGCATGAAGTGGGCAAAACCCTGCTTTTGCGCCTGCTCGTCATTCCATTCGATCTCTTCTATGTGTTTGGTGATGGCTTTATCTTTGAGATTGAACGTTTGGACATTGTCTTTCGTGACTTCCGCCACTTCACCATCATCCAAAAACGTCACGCGTTTGGTATAGGCCAGCATGGGCGTGGGATCACTGGCGATGTAGTGCTCATGGTCCCCGATGCCAATAACGAGCGGACTGCCCAGACGGGCGGCAATGATTTTTTCGGGTTCTTTCCTGTGCATCACCACCAGGCCGTAGGTACCGCGCACCCTGGCCAGGGCTTTCATGACAGCTTTGCGGAGATCGCCCTCATAGAAAGACGCGATGAGGTGGGCCAGAACTTCGGAATCGGTTTCTGACTTGTATTTCACATCGCCGAGTTCCTTTTTCAGTTCGCGGTAATTTTCAATAATGCCGTTGTGCGCCAGAACGAGATCGCCATCAGCAGCGGTGTGCGGATGAGCATTGGCTTCGGTGACGCCGCCGTGCGTGGCCCAGCGGGTATGGGCAATACCCACCGTTCCTTCCGGTGTCTGACCCTGAAGTTTGCCGACGAGTTTTTCGATTTTCCCCACAGAGCGTTCGCGGAAAATACCATCCGGTTGCATAATGGCAATGCCGGCGCTGTCGTAGCCGCGATATTCCAGACGCCGCAGACCCTTGAGGAGGATTGGGGTTGCTTGTTTGTCACCGATATAACCGACGATGCCGCACATAGTAATAACGTTAACTGATTATAGTTTCTAAATTTTTTTGCAGATCTGCTAAATTTTCCGACCAATACACCCGCTCCGGAAATTTTTCTGCGAGTTTTTGAAAATTGGCTTTTCTGGCCCGGCTGTCGCGCGGTTCAAACCGGCCAAACGCCAGCGCTTCAGGAAATTTCTGTAAAAATTCAGCAAGTTCATCAGCGCGATCATTAAAAAAAACCATGCCCCGCCCGTTTACCCTTTCCGCGAATCTTTCTTTAATCAGGCGCATTTTGCCCTTTTCCGTATTCGGTTCGTCTGTAAAAAGACGATGTGGTTCGTCGAAAAATTCATCGAGCTTGGTCCACAGAATCTTTCGCGTCTGCCATTTCGGCAATCCCAGTGTCAGCACGTAACATGCTATCCCCTTTTTTTTGCAGAACCGCAGGAGTTCCTGGGCCCCGGGAATCAGCAGCCGCTCCCCGGTGGCGCGAATATTCTTCTTCACCTTTTCCGCCGCTTCATCACCCAGTCGTGGATCGTGTTTTGTGGCCTTGCGCAGCGCTGCAACGTATGCCTCGAGCGAAAAAGCATTTTTGGCGCCGGTGTTCATCACGCCCCAATATATCTGCCGTTCTGCCACCGGGTTGATACCGTAGGCCTGACTGATGCGCTTCAGCATTCCGACCAGTTTTTCTGTGTCGAGCAAAGTTCTGTCCAGATCAAAGAGTGCAACACTTATAGTTTTTTCCATAGCTCATCAAAAATAATTTTTTGCGTCTCATACACCCCGCGGTTTTCTATCACCACCCCGAACGGTTTTTTCTCGGCATCGATCGAGATGTAACCGGTTTTTCCCAGATAAATAAGAATATATGTCTGCGATCCGCCCCGGGCCGATATCCACTTGCGCTCATCCAGACCGTGTAGTTGACCACCTTCTCCGATGGCTATTGCCTTTACCTTCACCTTTTTTTTCACCCGAACTTCATTATAATTTTCATAAGCCTGGTACAGATGCTCACGAATATTCACCGCTGAATAAATGCGATATAACCTTTCCTTATCCTTGGCCGTGGTTTGTAAAACATCATCCAAAATCTGGTGAACGCCTTTTTTGCCTTCAAAATACCTGGCAACGGGTTTTTCCCCACCCCTATCGTACAATGATTTTAATTCTGGTATAATGGTGGTAAGCGTTTTTTCAACGTCATGGATTTCCTGCTTGCGGCTCGCTGCCATGGTTTGCAGTTTTTCCGGAGCCTCGGCAACAAAATACTGGCGCGTGTCCTTGTGGAAGTAGTTGACCACGCCCTGCTCCTGAAGCCATTTCAGCGCATCGTAGGTCGTACCCCGATTGAGCTGAGCCTTGGCAGCCAGTGCCCGAACCGAAGACGGCCCCAACTGCAGGAGCGTCAGGTAAATAATCGCTGTTTTGTCAGAAAATCCTATCTTCTTGAGAATGCTTATGTCCATATTTTTGCTAATTTCATTATATATTTTTATTTTAATTTGTCAAGTTTTTTTCGACAGAATTGTGGATAACTCTGTCGAATCACACTATAGCCCTCACACTATGAAATCAGATTCTCTCCCTATGAAAATCGCGCCTCGCTTGTCATTCGCACAGAAAAATCCTCATTGTACTTTCAGTACAACTGCGGTTTTTCTTCGCTCCATGACTGCGCGATGCATCGATTTTCATACGGTTTTTAGTCCGATTTCATAGTGTGAGGTCTTTAACTTTCAATATATTATGTCATCTTTTTTAAAAATACTTCTCTTTATCGGCGTCATCGGCCTGGCTGGCGGTGCCCTTATTTTCGGTATCTACCTTAGGCGTGCTTCTGAGAACACATCAACCGGCACGGTCAGTGATGTCAGTGAGCCGGCGACTGTCACCAATGCCAACAGCAGTGCACCCACCGGCAAGAAAATCGCTCCCCCGAATGCCAACACCAATACGGCAACTACGGGTAATGTTAACGAAGCGAAGGAAGGAGAACCAATCGTTGTACCGAAAAAACAGTGCGAAGACATCGCCATTGCCGGTAAGTGGAGCCTCACGACCGACATTCCCGGTGCCACCTTTACCCCACCATACGCTAACAGCGCCCATACTTTTGACTTCAGTGCGGATGGTACGGCCAATTTCACCGAGGTGTATAATGATGGAGAAACAACCGCCACGGCTCAGCATAAAGGTAGCTGGACAAAAGAAGATTGCTCTTTCAAGTACCAGGGTACTGCCAGTGGATCTGGGAATGACAAAGAAGTGGGACCATTTAGTTTTACTTTTAAAATAACAGCGAGTGGTGAAGTAAGTCCTTCTGATACCGCCATGAAAGGAAACTGGCTCAGTATCGAATCCTATGTGAGTGAGGAAGGCACCACGCAGCAAACAATCACCGGTGAGTGGGTCGCCAAGAAACTCTAGGGTTTCATTTTCAAGGTCCAAAACCGACGGTTAGTACGCTGTCGGTTTTTGATTTTCCGTGTTTTTCCGGTTGTTTTCCAGACATGACACGAGTTGTGTGGTTTCCGTCCAGCCGCACTTGCCGTTGGTCTGCTTTTCGCAAACGGCCGTTTCATAGCAGGCGTAAGCAGGCAGGTATTCGCACGTGCTTATAATAGCCGCTTGTCCGCACAGCTGCCCACTGCAGCCGGTAATGACGCAGCCGTCTTTTTCACGGGTCGTTTGTGTCGCCTGGTTCGCGTTTACGGCGTTCGTGTTTGTGTCCGCGGCGGTATTGGCGTTTTGGTTGACCGTACCGGTGTCTGCCGGCTTTCCGCAGCCGGCTATGAAAAGCGCCATGGCGAAGAAAAAAATGGTGAGTTGTTTATGTATTTTCATGGTTTCAGTTGATATATATCGGCGTATTTTTTTTCGATGTAACGGATGAAATAACTGGAACGCAGTCCTTCCCCGGTCGCCTGCATCATAAGCTCCTGCGGGTCATATTTTTTCCCGTGCCTGTGCACCTTCTTTCGCAGCCAGTTCAGTAAATGTTCAAAATGACCGAGCGCTATTTCTGTTTCCAGGTTTTGCATTTCCTGGCTTGCCCTGGCGTACAACTGCGCCGCATAGAGATTGCCGAGTATGTAGCTGGGAAAATAGCCAAACCCACCCTGCGACCAGTGAATATCCTGCAAAACACCTTCGGCATCATTTTTCGGCGTGAGGCCCAGATACTCTTTGGTTTTTGCATTCCAGATTTCGGGCAGATCTCTGACGGCTATGGTGCCTTCAATAAGGTCCCGTTCGATTTCAAAGCGTAAAATAATATGGAGATTGAACGTCAACTCATCAGCCTCGGTGCGAATCGGCCCGGGGATGACGGCATTGAGGTTGTTATAAAAATCCTGCAAAGAAATTCCGCCGAACGGTTCCGGGAAAAGTTCCTGTAGGCGCGGGTAAAAATATTTCCAAAAACCGGTACTGCGACCGACCATATTTTCCCATAACTTTGATTGCGACTCGTGTATGCCGTATGACGCCGGCTGGGCCAACGCCGTCCCGAAATGTCTGGGCTCGATCCCCTGCTCGTAGAGCGCGTGTCCGGTTTCATGCACTGTGCTGATAATTGAGTAAAAAACATCTGCCTGGCTGTAGCGCGTCGTTATGCGCACATCTTCCGGGTGAAACGCGACCGTAAAAGGATGGGTGCTTTCATCAAAACGACCGCGGTGCCAGTCAAAGCCCATCTTGGTTGCGATTTCACGGTTGAATTTTTTCTGCGTTTCCAGTGGAAAATTTCCTGAAAAAATATCGTGGGAAAAATTTTCCTTTTTGGCGGCGGCAAAAACTTTCCCAAGAAACGGGATGAGAAATTTTTTAAGCTCGTCCAGCATAATGGATACTTCCTGTGTCCGCACTTCGGGTTCGAAAAGATCGAGTAAGGCATCGTAGGGCGAGTGCCTGAAACCGATATAGTCGGCCTTGCGACGGGCAAGTTCCACGAGTTTGGTGAGCTCGCCGGCAAACAAAGAAAATTTTGACTGCTTACGGGCATGCTGCCAGGCAGTCTGGCCGGCGGAAATAGCCCTCGCTTCATCTTCAATAAATTTTTTCGGTATACGTTTTTCACGCTCGTACGTCTTCCAGATATCTTTGATCGTTGCTGCCTGGCCTTGATCGAATTTTTTTGCGCCGGAATTTTTTTTGAGTTCGGTCAACAGCGTGACAAAATCGGTGGAAAGAAATTTATCATGGGTCACGCCACTCAGGGTTGCCATGGTTTCGGCCCGCCTGGCGGCGCCACCCAAAGGCATTTTTACTTCCTGGTCCCACATCAGCGCTGTCATGGCCGTGTTCAGGTGGGCAATTTCCTTCAGTTTTGTCCGCAGCGCAGAAAAATTATTTTTCATAGGCTCTGCTTGGGCCGAGTTAATGTTGTTCCGGGCTTTATCGCCAACCAACTCAACAGCGCAATCAGTGTCGTGGTTATGGCTGACAGCATACAGTATTGACAGATGGCCTGGATCACAAAAATCTGCAGGTAGACCAGGTAAAGACTGAGCGCCAATCCGGCTGTAGCCAGCGCCTGCAGGTAGAGGAGGTGTAAGGGATTCCTTTTATCAGCCCAGAGGGCGGCGAGTATCACCAGCGTCAGGTAGTATATCAGCCCCAGCAGCGCCAGTGGAACGGGACCAATGGTGGCATACTGACTGTTCAAGACTTCACCGCAACCATTGGTTATGGAGCAGCCGACTTCCCTGCCCTGAAAATGTTCGATGGTCAGGTAAGCGGTATCAAATACGCCCGTGAGCGCGAGAAGCATGATGACGATGACTCCCCAGCCGGGCGAGGTTGATTTTTCCGTTGGTGTTTGCATAGGTTGAATAGTACAGCACGCGCCGAAAAAAATCCATTTTTCTATTGCATGGTTTTGTTTGAGACGGTACAATGGACGTATATGAATGACGTACGCATCCACCCCCAACCCGATGACGTGACCTGCGGTCCGGCCTGCCTCCATTCTGTGTATGCTTATTATGGAGATGATATTAGTATTGAAAAAACCATCGCTGAAGTCAAGATGCTGCCGGGTGGCGGTACGCTGGATGTGCTTCTGGGCTGTCACGCTTTGAAAAGGAATTATTCAGCGATCATTTATACCTATAATCTTACCTTATTTGATCCTTCCTGGTTTCATCGTGACGGCAAGCCGGTAAAAAACCTTGTGGAAAAGCTGCGGAAGCAGGCCCGTTTTAAGCGCAACAAAAAATTGCGTCAGGCCACCGAAGGCTACACCCATTTTTTGCGTTTAGGTGGACAGATTTTGTGGCGTGAGCTGACGCCGGAACTTATCCGTGGCTATCTCAATAAAAGAATGCCTTTGATAACCGGCCTGAGCTCCACCTACCTCTATCAGGATAAACGGGATTTTATGCGCGGTAAAGATTCCTACTATGATGACGTGCGCGGCGAGCCGAGCGGACATTTTGTGGTACTTTCCGACTACACCCTCACCAGACGCAAAATTATTGTTGCTGACCCCTACAAGAAAAATCCCATTTCGCATGACAATTACTACAAGGTGCACATGCAGCGTTTGCTGAACGCGATTCTGCTCGGGGTGGTGACGTATGATGCGAATATTTTAGTGCTTCATCCCAAACCCAAAGAACCGGAGAAAAAGTAACGGATCCTTAGAACGTTCCTGTCACAATATAGGTGACGTCGGTGGAATATTCGCCCAGTTCTGTGGTGGCTCCTATGTTGGCGATGTAAAAGACGCTCAGAACTTCAGTGACGGTGATGCCGGCTTCACTGAAAAACGGAGTTATGGCGCCGGCAACAAATTTATAATCGGCCGGACTGTTGGCGTCGTAATCCCCCACAATCGTGCCATCGCCGGCCGTCGTCACGCCAAAGGCAAACTGCTCAGAGCCCGGTGTGCCATTATTGTCATTATTGATATCAGCAACATCAATGGTGTCCAGTGCCGCGTTGGTGAGCGTGGCTCCCGTATAGGTTATGGAGTAACCACCGGCAGCACTCGAGTAAACGGATAACGTATGTGCAGCCGTTCCAAAGGTGGTGGTGCCGTTCAGATCCCCGGTTGCATAGCGGACGTTGGCCGGAGTGAGGTCGCCGAAACCAACCGTGGTATCGCTGATGATAAAAGTGAGCGAAGCAAAATCCCAGCAGAAATTTCCGGTGGAATTAATGTTGGAAGCAGCCGTACCGTCAATGTTCGGTGATTGTCCGCAGGCATCGGAATCCTTGACATCGGTGTTGTACACTGAACGGGTGCCGGCCACGTTCAGGTTCCAGTCGGTCCCAGCGCTTGAGCTGCGCAATGCCACGCGACTGGTTATCTGTTGTCCATTGAAGGAAATATTTTGAAAAGTATACGTCCCGCCGGCCAGAAAACGCAGCTTGGTATTGGCGGTTATGGCGGTAAACGTGCCGGCTGTGGTGGCTGAAGCGGAAAATATCACCGAAGGTGACGCGTCCGGGTCAGCGCCTGAATTATTCGTTATGGTGAGATTATTAAAATCAGAACTGCTGGTCATGGTGCCGGCGAATGTTTGTTGACTGCCGCCCGCTGCCGTCACAATGCCGGAATTATCGGTGAATGTGCCGCTGTTGGTATAGTTGCCGCTCAGGCTCAGCGCTGCCGGAGCGCTGAACACGGTCGTCGCACCAATCGCCAACGCTC
>MHKD01000042.1:0-1732 GCA_001818775.1 Candidatus Kerfeldbacteria bacterium RIFCSPHIGHO2_12_FULL_48_17 | reverse complement strand
CGTTCCGGTAGCCGCGCTCAAATCACCCGTCACCACCCCGGCTCCACCGGCAGTGGTTGTCAAAGTTGAAGAGAATGTATAACCTCCGGCTGCTGCGGTAATGGATTTCGCTGAACCGCTATTGGCATAGAGTTCCACTGCTCCGCCATACGTTCGCGCGTCAAAGGTGGTATTGGCAATGCTGGCAGTACTGGCATCATACCGCACGCCGGAGGAAAGCGTGCCACCGGAACCAGGACCGCTCGATGTATCCATGATACGCAGCGTGCCGGAGCCGGAAATAGTTCCGCTCAAAGTAAGGGTGGTACCACTGTGCGTCAGGGTGACGCTGGTGATGGTGAGAATATCACCGGCCGTGACGTTGAGTGTGCCGGAAACCGTCAGGTCGGAAGTCTGGTGCGTGATGGTGCCGCCGCCGTCAATGGTGAGGTTGTTCAGGGTCTTACTACCACCGACAATGGTGTTCGCTGATCCGGACATGAGAATGGTAGAACCGGTGACGTCCGGTGTGCCGGCTCCGCCCAAGGACAAATCGCCGGTTACCGTATGTGTGGCCGCAGCCAGGATGACGGTGCTGCCCGAGTTGATCGTAAGATTGCGCAGAGTTTCATTGTCGCTGGTAAGCGTGCCGGCGCCATCCATGATCAGAGTGTGCGTACCTTCCGTGGTATACGTACCGTTGGTGAGATTGACAGAACCGGCCGCATTCCAGTTACCGCCACCGGTGGTAAACGTTTCCACACCGCCGCCCGAAACCATACTGAAATTGCCTTCAAGATCATAAGCGGGGTCACTGGTCGCGCCGGTGAGCTCCAAAGTGCCGGCGCCCGCGGCCTCAATGGACAAAGCGCCGTCAAAATCCATGGTGCCGCCGGGCAACGTGATGGTACGGGGGTCGGCGCTGTTGGAATACATCTGCACGGCGCCACCGTATGTCCGCGCATCAACCGTAGCCGCAGCAATGCTCGCCGTGGTCGCGTCATACCGCACCACGGATGACAACGTACCACCTGTTCCCGGACCGTCAGAAGTATCCATAATGCGCAAGGTACCCGTGCCGGAAATGGTCCCGCCCAGGGTAAACGTGACACCACTGTGCGTAAGCGTGACCGTAGTAATAGTAAGAATATCGCTGGTGTCCACATTCAACGTCGCAGCTACCGTGCAGTTATCCGTTTGCACCGTCCAGGTACCACTTCCATCACTTCCGGCAAAAGTTACACTGTTAAAAGAAGAGCTGCCGCACTCCACGGTGTTGTCCGTATCAGCGGCGTCAAGCGTCACCGTTCCACCGGAACTGGTAAACGTAGCATTATTGTCCCAGTTGCCACCGACCGTGAATGTTCCGGTTGCTGAAGCAACAAGTGTGCCAGTGGCAGCAATAGTCACATTCCCATCCACATCAAACGTCGGATCATTGGTATCAAGATTAAAAATGCCGGCCGTGGCGCCATCGCCGACGACCAAATTCCCCAGCACCGTCAGTGTTCCACCACCTTCCGCATGAAACGTCACGGCGCCACCCGGTCGCACGCTCAGATTCCAGTAACTTTCCCGCTCGACATCGGACGCCGCCGCACCGATGTAATCAACGGTTGAGTTCGTTCCCTCGGTCAACGTCCCAGACACGATAAATGGTTGCGCTGCTCCTTGGCCGGAACCGGTCAATGTTAAGGTATACCCGGAAGATCCCAACGCCAGTGTGTCGCTGGCCGTCACATCAACCTTCGTG
>MHKD01000041.1:36935-37191 GCA_001818775.1 Candidatus Kerfeldbacteria bacterium RIFCSPHIGHO2_12_FULL_48_17 | reverse complement strand
CCGCCTCGTGGTTGCTGGCGCACCGGCCGACCATTGAAACCCATGACGCCCATTGTCAGCGCCTGGGTAAGTGAAACTTCCGGTCCGGTTTGGATCGGCACGGCTGTTTTCTCGAGACGAACTTCGTCTTCATTGACGGGCTTGACGTCATCTTCCTCGGTTTGGGTTTGGATTACCGGCGTTGATTTTTCCTGGTACGCCGGCACTACGGCGGCCGGAGCCTTGTTAACGACTGCTGCCGGTTGCGAGACAGGCA
>MHKD01000041.1:36625-36917 GCA_001818775.1 Candidatus Kerfeldbacteria bacterium RIFCSPHIGHO2_12_FULL_48_17 | reverse complement strand
TTGGTTGTGGTGTCGGTGTCGGTCGTGGTATGGCCGTTGTTTGCGGTGTCGCCATTGGTTGCGGCCTTGAAGGTCGCGGCATTACCGGTTGAACAGCTGGCCTGGGTGGTTGCTGAACAGTAACCGGCTTGATCTCGGGCATACGTGGCGGTGGCGCGAACGGTGGTGTCGCCATGGCAGGCTGCGGTTGCGTTTGCCGCGTTGGTTGCTGGAATGGTTGTGCCGGAGATTGAGGTTGTCGCGCTGGCTGCTGCTGTATAGGTCGCGATTGCTGCTGCCACGGTGCCTGCGG
>MHKD01000041.1:36007-36592 GCA_001818775.1 Candidatus Kerfeldbacteria bacterium RIFCSPHIGHO2_12_FULL_48_17 | reverse complement strand
GCTTGGTTGTGGTGAACGAGCCGGTTCTGCTGCTACTGGCATTTTTGGTGCAAGTTGTGCAGACGGACGCGGTGCCTGCGGACGCGCCTCTGGCGCAGTCACGCGCCGGGCATTCGCCGGCAACCCCGCTAATGTCATCGAAGCACCGGGACGAACTTTGGCTGGATTGATCTTTTTCTGCTCAGCTTCCTCAATGGTTCTTTCTTCATCAAATCCGGCCCACTTTTGAATATTTTCTTCGACATTTTTGCGTGGGTTGGCGTAGCGCTCGCGCGAAACCTGTATAATTGTGTTTTTAAAAGATTCTCCCGAATCAACCGGTGCCAGTGTTTTGGCGCTGAACGGTTCGGATGTAACACCGTCAATCATGAGCTTGATATATACATGATACTTGGGCAAATTTACCAAATCAGCAATCATGTAATAGGGTTCAAATTCTTTTTCCAGTTCTTCGGCATCGGTCGCGCCTATGCGAAAAACTATCATAGTACCCACGTTACCCAGCACAGCTGCTTTCACTTCGTCCCCCAGCTGTTCAATGTATTGGTGAGCGATGGTGATATCCAGGCGGTATTTACGGGCCTC
>MHKD01000041.1:0-35907 GCA_001818775.1 Candidatus Kerfeldbacteria bacterium RIFCSPHIGHO2_12_FULL_48_17 | reverse complement strand
ATGGCAGCTAGCTGAATGCGGGTGATCATCATGGCGCCGAGCAGCGCTGAATTCTCTTCACCGATGCGCCCCTTGGCAAGATTCATGAGGATAATCTTTTTACTGTCCATGATTTCGCGAATATCAATGGTTGATTTCGGCTGCGCGATAATGTTGCGGATAAGCGCCGATGATAAAAACTGACCGATTTTGTTTTGGATTGGAGCTATGGCTTCATTGCGAAATTTATCGTTATAGTTGGCGTATTCATCAACCCAGAACGATTTTACCACTGGATCGGTGATGTTGTTGACGATTTTCCGGCGGTATTTTTTATCAACCAATAAGCGCGGCAAGCCCAAAAGCGTCGTGTTCGGCGTTTCGAGGAGTCCCAAAATTGAGTTCATGAGGATGTATTCCAAACGCGGCCCCCAGGAATCTGCCCAGATTTTCTTAAAGACACCAACCAAGCCGGATGCGATCAGGTTTTTGTATTCGGGATTGGTATTTTCAAGAATATTAAACGCTATCGGGTAATCACCGTCGGCTGGATTAAAATACACGACATCGTTGACCCGAAATGAAGGAATAAAATCAAGAATTTTTTCCACCAAATCACCGTGCGGATCAACAACCGCCACGCCCCTGCCGCCGCGGATATCATCAATGATCATGTTTTCCAGCAGCGTTGATTTTCCCATACCGGTTTTTCCTATGACATACATGTGCCGGCGGCGGTCGTCGGTTTTTATGCCGAACTTAACACTGCGGTTACGGAAAAATGTCTCACCGAAAAAGGATATATCTTTGACATCAGCGGGTCGTCTGTCATGCGGCATACTTTTGTTTTTAGGACTTACGCGTTTGGCGCATTTCTGCGTTAGCGCTGCGGGGCTTGCTCGACGTACTTTTTAGTACGCCTCGCTGTGCTCCTCGCGCTTGCCTTGAACTGCACGCAAACGCGTAAGTCCTGATATTAACCTATTGGTAAATTGGTTGGCGGACCGGCAGGCCCGATTTCGCCCGGCTGTCTCTGCAGCGCCTGACCACCTAATGGGTTGCTCTGAATACCCCGAGCTGTTCTCTCCGCGCCAGGTGGGGTTACCGGTAAACGGGTTGGCGGTTCGGTGGTGCGGACCAGCGACTTGGCCAGTGACGGCGCCTTGACGTTGATGAGCGGGAAGTGCCACAGTGTCGCCAATTCTTCTATATTCAGTATACCATAGCCTTTGGCTGCACCTATCCAGGTACTGCGGTCGCGGAAGGCTCTGTATATGCGCACCTGCTTTAACCGTGTCCTGTATCGTTTGAAAAAATATTCGGCTTTGTTGGTGCTGACGATTGGGTCCGGTTTTAGGCCCCCGAGGTTGTGGGTGTTGAATTGCTTAATGGCCCCGATAATCGGCGATACTATTCTCTTCTTGCTGAATGTTTCACGCCGACCGATATATAAAGCCCGTGTCCGGCATCTAAAACCTATTTTTGCGAGCTTTTTTTCGAGAGCTTCCACGATCACGTTTTCACCGGGACTCAAAAACAGCATTTGACTCCGTGGAGCATCTGTTTTTTCTTCAGGTGATGTCGGTCCATATCCAATCGTTTGCTCGCTGATAAAACCAAGTGTATTCAGTGTACCATACAAAACTTTTTCAAAGGCATTATACTCGGTTTCAACTTTGCCGCCAATCAATTTTTTTACCAATTTATCGCCTTTATCTTTCCACTTATGGCTGACCGGCGTCACGATGATCTGAAACCATATCTGTTCACCGGGCGGCAAACTGGCCATAATTTCCAGCAATGAAGCCATGGGATCAGCCGTTGTCTGCGTGGCCTTATCTTCAAATTCTGACCATGTCCGTATGGGGTAATACTGGCTGCCTGTTTGGATGAACTCGCCACCATAGAGATCCCATTCTTCGTTGGGAATATCTTTCGGCAGGTTTTTTGTGTAATCCTCTATTTCCGTAATTTCCGCGTCCGGGTACTGGGCGAATATCGCCGATTCTATGAGATTTCTGAAACGTTTTGGGGTTCTGACCATATACTGAATATAGCCATCAATGCTGACGATTTCAAAACTGAAACTGAGCTGAAATTCACCTTCAAGGTAAATTTCCGTCAGGTTGGGATCTTTATGCGCGCCCGAAAGTGTGGCAAAAATCTGCTCAACGGCCTTAAAAGATTGTTCATTCTCTTTGGGAACATCTATGGCCAGCAAAACATGTTTGACCGTTCTGTCATAACGGCTCTGAATCAGATCATAATATGCCAAATACAGAACCCAGAGCATGGCAGCATCCATGACTATCCAGCCACCACTGGTAAAAATAAACCAAAATACGGAGAAAGGGTTGTCTCCGCCTTGGCTCACTATATTTATGAGAAAATCAGGCATGCTTTTGCTGGTATGTATTTTTCTTTTTTGAATTTTGGCGTGTGGACCTGGCTGTTTAACCCTTGTTTATTTTGCCATGTCCGCGGCTGGAGTCTGGGGAGTTTCTGCGTTCAGTTCATAGGCGTTGTCACTGTTCTTTTTGAATTTCTTTTTATTCGTCAGCGCCAGGTGAATCGTGTTGCGTTTTACGATACGTTCTTTGAGTACGGCCTTTACCAGTTCTTCACGGGTCATCGGTCGCTGTTCGCGTTTGAGAATGTTCTCGAGTACATCGGCAACCACACCGGATGTATACCCCCATTCTTTCAGCGCATAAATACCGCGACCAACCAAGATATACTCTGCGTTCAGAATCAGTTCATTATGCACGGTTGGCGGATAGGCGCGCTTTTTAAACGTCTTGGAAATTCTTTCCGCAATGTCAGTAAAGTGTAAAGGCCTGCTTTCTTTCTTCAGGATGAGATAGATCTTGTCGTCCATTCGCTTGGGTGAGATAGCGCCCCAGTGGGTCAAACCGTATTCGTCAAAGGGATTTTTATCGATTTTTTGACTTATATCCAGGAAAGAAGACAGCACATCTTCTGACAGCTTATCCTGATGTTTTTGATAGAACTCATGCTGTGAGAACTTTTCATGCACATCCTCGAACTTCAGTGGCTTTCCATGGGTATCAATCAGATTATGCAGGTGTTCCAGGGCTTCTTCCAGAAAACTTTGTGAAGCGCTGAGTACTTTCCAGGCATGGCGGGTCTTTTCGTTTGCCGCATGTTTGTGGAATTTTTCCGAAAGTAAATGACTGAGTATAAAAAGAATGGCGCGCTGACTTTCATACGCTTCTTTGTATTCACCAAGCAGTTTTTCAAACAATTTTTCTTCGGTGAGAAAACCGCCAGATTTCTGAAAAACCGTGGTCAGCACATGCTCAACCGATGCGATTTTTGACCGGAAATCAGGTTTTTCCTTCATCCGCTTCACGCCCAAACTTTCGATCTGACGGATGCGTTCACGGGTCACATTGTAGTGTTTGCCGATATTTTCCAGTGTTTCCGGTTCCCTTTCATGCAAACCGAAACGACGACGCAAAATATCCTCCTCTTTTTGAGAAAGCTTACTCAGCAACTGATTCAGAATTTCCGTTGCCTGAAAAGACTGTATTTCCGACACCTGTTGACTGGTAATGATTTTGTCCAATATTGAATCGCTCATAAAATTATTTGGCTGAATCTTCAAAAATTCATTGAATCAATATAGCATATCTTACTTTTTGTGTCAAGCAATTTTTTAGGCCAATTTTAGCAGCTTTTGTCAACAAAAAAAGCCCTTCAGCAAGGGGTTTCTTACCTGACTTTGGCACCAAAAGCAGGCTACGAAGCTATGAGACAGTTACTAAGACCGCTTCAGGAATTTCTGGAACACCAGCAGCAGTGGGCTGGCAATGAAAATGGAAGAATAGGTTCCCAGAATGATGCCGATAATGAGGGTCAGCACGAAATACTGAATGGAGGCACCGCCAAAAATAAACAGCGCCAATAAAACCAGAAGGGTGGCAAGAGAAGTGTTCAGTGACCGCATCATGGTACTGTTGATACTTTCGTTGATGATTTCACGGAAGCTGCTACTCGACGTTTTCAGGTGTTCACGAATGCGATCAAATACCACAATGGTATCGTGCACCGAAAAACCGAGAATGGTGAGTAATGCCGTTATAAAGAGACTGTCAACCTCTATCCCCTTCCACCACGTAAGGAAGCTGAAAATACCGGTGGTTATAAATATATCATGCGCCAGGGCGATAATAGCCGCCATGCCATATACCCAGGAAGGCACAGGCCCTTTGGAAGTTTTCCGAAACGCCCAGGTAATAAAGAGAACAATGGCGACCAACACGATGATGATGGCCTTTATCGCTTTGCTTTTCAGCTCCGCGCCCACGCTCGGCCCGATGGACTCAAAGCTCGTTTCCTGCGTGCCGGGAAACGCAGTGTTCAGGTTTTCAAGAACCTTTTGCCGGGTGTCGTTATCAATGGGTTTGAGTTTGAGTATGTATTCCTTTTCTTCTGTCGGCTGCACGCTGACGTCGCCGAGTTCGAGCGTTTGTAAACTGCTTTTCACGCTTTCGATTTCGGGCCTCTGTTCCGAAAAACTCACACGCATTTGTGTGCCGCCGGTGAAATCTATGCCCAGCTTCAGCCCCCATACAGCCAAAGAAACAGCGCTCAACACCGCCAGGCCGATGGAAATACCGATGAGTAACTTTTCGAAACGCAGTATATTATACATACATTTACTTTTGATGAATTTTTTCGACCCCAAAAAGGATCTTCACATGTTTTTCCGGCAGCCAAATGGCAATGATTCGCATAAACGTTCTGGTTATCGTTATTGCCGAAAACATACTCACACCAATGCCCAGGGCGAGCGTAATGGCAAATCCCTTAATCAGGCTGGTGGAAAAAGTACCGAGAATAAAACAGGTGATCAGTGAAGACAGGTTGGAGTCGCGGATAGACGGCCAGGCCCGAGCAAAACCATCTTCAATGGAACTTACCAGTGGTTTTCCGGATCGGAATTCCTCTTTAAGACGTTCAAAAATCAGCACATTCGCGTCAACCGCCATACCTATGGAAAGGACAAAACCTGCTATGCCGGCCAGACTGAGCGTTACGGGGATGAGTTTGAAGAGCGCCAATGTTATCAGACTGTATATAAGGAGAGCAATGACCGCCACCAAACCGGGTAAGCGGTAATAGACGATCATAAAGAGTGACAGCGCCACCAGACCTATAATGCCGGCAAAAAGGCTGGTTTGCAGCGATATTTCGCCCAGTGACGGGCCGACATTCTCCTGATTTACCAGGCTTATTGGTACCGGCAGGGCACCGGCATTCAGTCGCCTGGCCAATTCTTTGGCTTCATCTACTGTAAAAGATCCGGTAATGACTGCTTCTCCGGTTGGTATGGCGGCATTCACGACCGGGGTGCTTATCGGTGTGCCATCAAGGTAAATGGCTACGGTTTTGTTGATGTTTCTTTCGGTGATTTCGGCAAAAAGCTTTTTTCCTTCTTCATTGAAGTTGAGCTGTACCTGCGGCTCGTTGATCCCACCCGCTGTCCCATTACCGCTAAAGCCCACCTGAGCCTTGACGAGATGCTCGCCGTTGAGTCCGGTGTTGACGTAATTAGGATATAATGGTGGCTGGGTTTCTTCTGATTCCGTAAGCAAAAGTATATGACTTGCCCGCACCTCTGGTTGTATGCCACCCGGCTCAGCGCTGTCTCCCACGGCATCCGCAGCCGCGTTCACTTCTCGCTTGTCAGTGATTTTTATTATATGATAACCGAATGAACTCTCGACCAGACGCGGGATAACCTGTCCGACCGTGGCCTCTTCACTGAAGAGCGCTTCTTCAAAGGCCGGATCGAACAGCCCTTTTCCGGCAAAATCAAGATCGCCGCCTTTGTCTTTACTGCCCGGATCTTCGCTGAATTCCTGCGCAAGTGCCGAAAAATCAGCTCCTTCGGTGAGTGCCTTTTGCAAAACATCTTCAGCCTTGACGCGCTGCTCTTCGTTCTTGGTGCGGATTTGGACTTTTTCTTCTTCGGTCTTTTCTTTCGGCGCTTCTTCCTCGCGGAATTCGAGCAGTGGTGTTTCCCCGATTTCCTGTATGGCCGCATTCACATCCGTAATACCCGGCAATTCCACTATCAGGCGCTGGCTATCGCCGACCCTGCTCACGCGCACCACCGGCTCACTGACGCCAAATTGATTCACCCGACGTTCAACAACATCGCGCAAGCCGGCCATACTTTCTTCTTTGTCCGCATCACCGACATGGGAAACATCGGCTTCATAGGTCAGGCTGGTGCCACCCTGAAGATCAAGACCAAGGCGCACCTTCAGCTCCCGCGACAGGCTGCTCATGTGAATATCCGGACCTTTCGGCACGTCAACAAGAACCGCCAGAACGGTAATAACCAGGATTATTACGGTGGTCAACCATACTTTTCGACGCTGTGTCATACGTTTTCACCAAAAACAAAATAAGACATTCATCTAGTATAACGAAGAACCATGGTGTGGTCAAAGTAAAACCGGACCCCTGCGGCTTGGTATTCTTCAAAACCAAAACCGCCTGATTAAGGCGGTTTTCCTATGATGCGATTGTGCATATTTTTTATATTGGTCAGCGAAGCCAGGTCATGTTTGAGGCGTTAGTAACTGTCTAATATCTCCGTATTCTGCTGCAAAATTGAAATTTCGGCTGCAAAAAATTCAGATTTCGTCAGCATAGTAGTCACTATTCCTCCTCAATCTTCATTTCTTTCGCTCGAAATTTCAATTTTTCGCAACGAAAGAGAGATATTAGACAGTTACTTAGTCATGTATTTTGACTTTGGTTCCGACCGGCGCCCAGTTATAGATCCATTCCGAATTGGTGAGATCAACGTTGATACAGCCATGACTTTTCTTTTTCCCGAAGTCATTATGCCAGTAAGCATAGTGGATATAGTAGTTTGGGGTAAAGTTCAGATTGTACTTTACGTTCGGGATGTTATAACTCAGGTAACTGAGGTTTCCGCCGTATGTCCAGCGGTAATCATGATTGAGAAGTTTTCGGAAGACTTCGAATTCACCGCGCGGAGATTCAAAGCCCGGAATTCCCGAAGAGATGAGGAATGACCTGACGAGCTTCCCGTTTTCAAAGGCATAGAGTTTCTGCTCACTGATATTAATATCAATATATTTTGCATACTGCGCCAGGTCCGGTCGGTCATCAACACCGAACGTTGCGATGAATCGATTTGGACCGGTTATAATTTCCGCTCCACCATCACCGTTAAGATCCTGCGCATCAAGAAATACCCCACCCTGATATTCATTTTCATAGGCAAAGAAGGCGCCACCGATTTCCCTTCCATATCCTTCAAACACGCGGATGTGTGAACTGCCGTTGGCACCCACGCCGACGAGCACCTCATCCATACCGTCATTATCAACATCTCCGCCCGCCACATTCACACCGCCGGTAAAATCGTCAGCAAAGACTTTCCAGTTCCCAAGCACCGTTTGTTCCCGATTAGTTTTGTAAACCTTTACCCATGATTGCCCATACGCTGCCACACCCATAATGATTTCATCTTCCGGACCACCATCCACGTTAGCCGCGGCAACGGAAATGCCACCCTGGAAATTCCAGTCAAATGGATGAAATTCGGAGTCGGTCATCGGATATCCGAAACGGTTGTACACTTTCACATGGGCCAGAGCTTCCTGTCCGGTCGCGATAATAATATCGTCGGTACCATCACCGTCAATGTCGCCAACGGCAATATCCACACCACCATGGTACTTTGGATCAAATGCGTAAAATCCTGGAGTGAATTTCGGCATACCGTTCCCATCAAAAATCCGGATATACGGACCGCCGCCGGTGCGCGTGCCGGTGACGATTTCATCTTTACCGTCACCATCAAGATCACCGGTCGCCACTTTTACGCCTTTGTTAAAGTTCGGTTCGTACGCCAAAAAATGGGTAATAAAAGATCCGTCTGCACGAAACAAACGGATGTCGGGGCCACCACCGGTGCCTGGACCTGTTACCATTTCATAGACGCCGTCACCGCCAAAGTCGCCAAAGGCAACATCTGCGCCACCGCGAAAACCCTGATCATAGGCGTAGAAGGAAGTTTGCTGGGCATGATCAGCCGAACGAAAAATGCGAACTTCCGGCGCGCGCGTTTCCGAAGCATGAACACCCACAGGCATGAGCGTGATCATGGTTAAAATTGCGGCACCAAAAATTCGCTTGGGATTATAGAAAAAATATGACTTCATACTTCCTCCGTTCAATTGTTATTTTGTTTTTATTTTTCGGAGCCGGAGCAGTGACATTATTTTGATGTTTCCTGCTTCTGCGGCCTTTTCCATCGTTATAACGTTATAATAGCAGGTTTTCTTATCTCTGTCAATGGTGAAATGTATTTTTTTGTTTTATCTTGGCGAAATTTTTACTTTCCGTGGCAGCGCTTGTACTTTTTTCCCGACCCGCATGGACAGGGATCATTGCGGCCGACCTTCTTTCCTTCCGGTGTTTTTAATTTTTCGCTTACGGCTGGTGTTGTCGCTTGTTTTACGCCTACGCCTACGCCGTTTTTTCCGCCATTTTTTGTATCGGAAAATTGTCCTGCACCCCTGCTCATCTCCTTTGCGGCTCCCTGGAGACGGATCCGCGGTTGATTCATGATATTGGCTGCCCTGCTTGGCTCTTTGATCCGTATTTTAAAGAATGCATATACCACCCGGCGCTGTATCTGATTGATGAGCTCAGTAAAAAGTGAAAATGCTTCACGCTTGTATTCGACCAACGGATCTTTTTGGCCATAGCCGCGCAGTCCAATCCCCTCGCGGAGCCTGGTCATCTGATCCAAATGCTCAACCCAGAGCGAATCAATGGCCCGCAACTGGATATCTTTTTCCACGCGGCGCAGGGTATCTTCATCGGGAAATGTTCCTGTGAATTCTTCGTATCTTTTTTCAGCCGCGGCGATAAGTTCTTTTATAAGCTCAGTTCTGTGTTCAACGGCCTTATTGACGTCTTGAGGCTGTTCAATATTTTTGTTCAGTATATTTTTCCGCTCTTCCTCTGACATGGGAAATATGGTTACCATCGTTTCGATGATCTCTTTCACATTCCAGTCTTTTTTCTTGTCCTCAATGGCGGTATGGAAGGCCACCACATGTTCAATCTCCAAGCTCATCATCTCCATAATCTTCTCCTTGAGCTTTTTTGGTTCGGTTTTGAAAGCCTCCAACACGTCATTCCGTTTTTTATAGATGACTTCACGATGTTTATTCATTACATCGTCATACTCAACGAGGTGTTTTCTGATATCGAAATTTCTTCCTTCCACTTTTTTCTGCGCTGACTCAATAGAGCGGGAAATAAGTTTGTTCTCAATCGGCATATCCTCGGGCAAACCAAGTCTGTTCATAAGACCGGAAATTTTTTCGGATGCAAAAATGCGCATCAGATCATCCTGAAGCGAGACGAAAAATTGTGACAGCCCTTTATCCCCCTGGCGACCTGAACGACCGCGCAGCTGATTGTCAATGCGCCGTGATTCGTGGCGCTCCGTGCCAATCACCATGAGTCCGCCGGCTGCTTTGACCTTATCGGCATCTTCTTTCGTGGGTGGGTTGCCACCGAGCACGATATCAACACCTCTCCCGGCCATATTGGTAGCCACGGTGACGGCGCCCGGCCGTCCGGCTTGGGCGATAATCTGACCTTCGCGCTCATGGTTTTTGGCGTTTAAGAGTTCGTGCACTATACCCTCCCTTTGCAGGAGCGCTCCCAGTATTTCATTTTTCTCGATGGAAATGGTGCCGACCAACACCGGTTGACCCGCTTCGTGCTTACGTTTTATTTCCTGCACCACGGCTTTGAGTTTACCGAGTTCTGTTTTGTAAATTTTATCGTTGTGGTCCTGCCGCGCAATCTGCCGGTGCGTTGGTATAACCACCACGTCGAGCCCGTAAATTTTTCCGAACTCTTCGGCTTCTGTTTCCGCCGTACCCGTCATGCCCCCGATTTTTTCATACATGCGGAACAGATTTTGCAACGTGATGGTGGCGAGCGTCAGAGATTCCTGTTTAATTTCCACCCCTTCTTTCGCTTCTATCGCCTGGTGCAGCCCTTCGGAAAATCTGCGACCAAACATCAGCCGACCGGTGAATTCGTCAACGATGACGATTTCGCCGTCTTTGATGACGTATTCCTTATCAAGCCGGAACAACGCCTTGGCTTTGAGGGCCTGTTCTATATGATGAATTTCTTCAATACCACCCTCCTGATAGAGATCTTTTTGGCCCAGCGCCTTTTCCACGGCATCAATGCCTTCCTGGGTCAGAGCCACGGAATTCATTTTCTCATCCACATTGTAGTGCTTATCAACATCGAGCGTGTTGACCATTTTCGCAAATTCATAGTATTTGTCGGTCGCTTTCTCGGCCGGCGCGGAAATGATAAGCGGCGTCCTGGCTTCATCAATGAGGATACTGTCAACTTCATCAATGATGGCAAAATGCAAACCCCGCTGGACTTTGTCCGCCAGGTTTTGCACCATATTATCACGCAGATAATCAAAGCCGAATTCGTTGTTGGTTCCGTAGGTAATATCAGCGGCGTAGGCTTCACGGCGCGATACGGCGCGCAGATTTTCCATATCCACCTTAAAAGAAAGCTGTGCGATTTCTTCTGTCCTGTCTTCGGTATTTTCTTCCCGGTCTTTTTCTTCCTTGACGCGCGCTTCAGGATCAAAAATGTAGGATATGCCCTGATTTTGTAAACAGCCCACTGACAACCCAAGCGCATGAAAAATACGCCCCATCCAATCAGCGTCGCGTCTGGCTAGGTAATCATTTACCGTTACCAAATGCGTACCCTTTCCTTCCAGCGCATTTGCGTACAACGTGAGTGTTGCCGCCAGCGTTTTGCCTTCGCCTGTTTTCATTTCAGCAATGTTTCTGTCATGCAAAGCCAGTCCGGCTATGAGCTGAACATCGTAGTGCCTTTGGCCCAGACTGCGCTTGGCTGCTTCGCGGACGACGGCAAAAGCCTCAAAGAGCATATCATCTAGTTTCTCGCCCTTCTTTAATCTCTCGCGAAATGCCTGGGTTTTACCCTTGAGCTGCTCATCTCCGAGCCCGGCCACCGCTGGTTCGAGCTCATTGATTTTGGCAATCTTTTTACTGAATTCCTTCACTGCTTTCACACTGGGATCCCCGAATATTTTTTTGAGTATGGACATACGGCGCTTTGTGCTTAATTTGAGTAACTGTCTAATATCTCTCTTTCGTAGCGAAAAATTGAAATTTCGAGCGAAAAAAATGAAGATTGAGGAGGAATAGTGACTACTATGCTGACGAAATCTGAATTTTTTGCAGCCGAAATTTCAATTTTGCAGCAGAATACGGAGATATGAGACAGTTACTGAGATAGCTCCACAGAAATATGCTGATTACTCTACCACTTTACGCCTGCCACCGCAAACTGTGTAGAACCCATCTCAAAAATAGATTTGTGACGAAATTTCAGATTTTTTGACGAAAAACATGAAGATTGAGGAGGAATAGTACAACTATGCCGACGAAATCTGAATGTTTTGCAGACAAAAATCTGAAATTGCAGTAAAATATTATTTTTGAGATGGGTTCTAACATGCTGGATGGCCACAAGACAGGCGCCGGATCCAGCTGCAGACGCTTTTAGAGTTTTTCCCGTGACTTCCGCCTATTCCCTTCTCAGTCGCGCGGCCTTTATATTTTTGCTTATCAGCTTTTCTTTGTAGCGTTTGAGCTGGCGAGTCAGTTCATTTTCAATCAAATCAACCGCCTGCTGTACCGTGGAACCCACTTCTTCCGCCATAAGCAACTGCTTGGGAACGCTCACGTGAACTTTCATGGTATATACGTAGCCGGTTTTATGATGCGCGTCTTTTGCCACATCAACTTTTACGGCGATAATGTTTTCATGAATTTTTTCCAAGTTCTGGAGCTTCCTGTGGATATAATCTTCTTCCACCTCATTCAGCTCACAATTTTTTGCATGAATTTGTGCATTCATATTTTTACCGTTAAAGATTATTTTTGAAAAATGTTTTGAGATGCCTCTAATCGAACCCGATGTACTGCACCTCTTCGTGTAACTGCACACCAAACTTGACCCGAATTTTTTGCTTGATTGCACTGATGAGTATCACGATATCTTCGGCACGCGCTGTCCCATCGTTTATAATAAAATTCGCATGCACATCGGAAACTTTGGCTCCACCGATCTGAAAACCCTTGAGCCCCGCTTCTTCTAGCAATCTTCCAGCGTGTTGCGGCAAAGGATTGGTGAACATACAACCACAACTGGGGTGCTTGAGATCCTGACTACTATGTTTCTTGCTGAAATTTTGTTTCACCTTGTCCTGCGCTTCCCCTGTCTTGCCTGGTCGCAATTTCAGCGTGGCCTGCAAAACCGTTTCCTTATTTTTCTTGATACGGCTATTGCGATAGGCAAATTCGCATTCCTTATTGCTCAAAGTTTTTTTGGCGCCATCACGGGTGAGTATTTCCACCTCATCAATAATCGCCTGCATATCCGAACCCATGGAACCGGCATTGCCGCGTACGGCGCCTCCGAGCGTGCCCGGTATTCCGGCCGCCCATTCGAGCCCGAGCAGATTACGCTTGGCTGACTGCATTACCAACGTAATCAGCGGCACTCCCGCTTCAGCCACAAGCTTTTCACCCCGGAATTCATAACCGACATTTTTTGTCCGAATCACCAAACCCCTGAATCCTTCGTCAGAAATCAAAACATTGCTCCCGCCGCCGAGCATTACGTAGGGAATGCCGCTCTCCTGGGCCGAATGGACCGCCTGCACAATGCTCTCGGTGGTTTTGGCTTCCAGGAAATAGCGAGCCGGCCCACCCACCTTCATGGTGGTAAGCGGGGCAAGCGGCACGTTTTCCCGCAGATCCGGCAGGTTTAACTTTTTTTCTGACATAACTTTTCCGCTAATGTATAAATATCACCCGCCCCCATCATGAGGATGACGTCACCTGCCTGCACGGTTTTTTTTAAAATTTTCTCTGTTTGACTGAGATCTGCCGCATAGACCGCCGGCGTTCCTTTTTTGGTGATGGCTTCGACCAGGTCTTTGGAGCTGACATCACTGTCGTCTTCACGGCCCTCTACATGAAAAATTTCAGGAATGATGAGGTTATCAGCCTTCAGAAGCGACTCAACGAACCCGGTGAAAAGTTTTTTGGTGCGGTTGTGTTGGTGCGGTTGAAATACGGTAATGACCCGCCTGTCGCCGTACATTTCTTTGGTCGCTCGCAAAGTTTGCTCCAGAGCCGTTGGGTGGTGGGCATAGTCGGAAATAATCCTTGCCCCCTGCCACTGCCCGACGGTTTCAAAACGGCGCCAGGTGCCGGCAAAATTTTCCAGACTCTTTTTAATGACGTCTGTTTCTATCCCAAGCGCCGTGCCGACGCTTATACTGGCCAGCGCATTGGCAACATTGAATTTTCCGGGAACCTGCAGATCGATGTCATCAATGTATTTTTCCTGAAACCACCATTCGAAATTTTGCTTCCCATCAAGATACACGATATTTTTTCCCTGGGTATCGGCGGCGCGATCTATGCCGAAGGTGCGGATCTGCGTCTGCGGCCGTTTGAGTTTTTCCCGCGAAATTTCATCGTCGTTATTCAGAAACAGCCAGCCGTGTTGCGGTAATACCTTGATATATTTTTCAAACGTCGCCTGAATATGCTGTATATTTTTGTAAAAATCAAGATGATCTTCTTCGATATTGGTAAGCACTATAACGTTCGGCTGCAGGTGGAGCATATGTGCTTTGTGTTCGCACGCTTCCACGACCATAACATTATTTTTTCCGGCGCGGGCGTTACTTCCCCATTGCTTCACCACACTCCCGACAATAACCGTCGGATCAAGCCCCGCCGCTTCCAGGAGTAAACCAATCATCGCTGTTGTGGTGGTTTTTCCATTGGTACCGGATACGGCTATGCTCAACTCGGCCCGACGCAGGAGCTGCCCCAAGGCCTGCGGGTAGACGATTTCCGGAATCAGGGCCTGGCGCGCTTTCTGTCGCTGCTTATGATCTTCAGGGACGGCTGCCGAGTATATAATGAGATCCGTATCTTTCGGTATATCTTTTGGATCTTCCGTTATCTTTACTTTTGCACCCGCTGATTGCAATTTTTCTATGACCGCCGAATGTGTGGCGTCCGAACCATACACTTCTTTTCCTCTGGTCAGTAAAATCTGCGCCAGAGCTGATAAGCCGATGCCGCCGATGCCGATGCAGTATATTTTTTTTGCTGAATGAATATCCATACAATCACGTTGAAACTATCGTATCAATTTGCGCAATAATATTTCGTACTGAGGCCAGTGGTTGCAACATCCGAAACAAATTTTGTCCCAGTGCCTTTTGTAATTTCCCGTTCTTTACTATCTTTTGCACTGCTTTTACCAGCTTCTGCGCGCCTTCCGCCTGTTGTACCACCAATCCAGCCTCCGCTTCCGCGAAAATCTGAGCGTTTTTTTCCTGATGTGAGTCCGGCATGGGCACAAAGATCACCGGTTTTTTCAGCGCTGCCAGTTCGGTCGCCGCCGCCATACCCGCCCGGGAAACCACCACATCGCTCGCTGCCAATATATCACCGAAATCTTGTTCTGCAAACTCAATGGGATGATAACGCTCATGCCGCCACACGGTTTTCTTACCCATCCCCGTAATATGGATAATGTTGCATACTTCCGCGAGCTGTTCACCCGCATCTTCTATAAGCATATTCAGTCCGGCGGCGCCTGTGCCTCCGCCCACCACCAACAATGTTGACGCGTCATTTTCCAGGTGAAATTTTTCCTGCGCCTTGCGCCGATCTCCATGCAAAATTGTATCGCGCGCCGGGTTGCCGGTCCAGTGCGTTTTATGCGGTGGAAACGCCGCGCAGGAAACTTCCAAAGCTGTTGTTATGCTGTGTGCAAACGGTGACATGATCTTGTTGGCGAGTCCTGCTTTGGCATCCTGCTGATGAATGAGCACGGGCACGCTTTTCATCCAGCCGGCAATCACCATGGGCACCGAAACAAAACTTCCGGCCGATATGATAATATCCGGCTTCCATTTTTCGATAATTTTCTTTGCCTGGCCGATACCCCTGAAAACCTGCCCCACATCGGTGAAATTTTTGGCACTGGCGTACCGGCGGAATTTGCCGGCGGATATGGTCTCCATGGGGATACCGGCCTGTTCCACCAGACTCTTCGTGATACCGGCATCATCACCGACAAATAAAAATTCCGCCCGTTTGTAATGCCGCTTTAATTCCGGAATCAGGCTGAGCAGTGTACTGGTTGGTCCTCCTGTGCCGCCTCCAGATAGAAGAAACCTCATGATTTTGTATGTTTTGATATGTTAAGTAAAATACCAAACGCCGCCATAAGCGTCAACACCGATGAACTGCCGTAACTGATAAATGGTAATGGAATTCCTGTGAGAGGTAAGAGTGACAGCATCGATCCGATATTTACAAATGCCTGGAACGTAATCCAGGCGGTGATACCGGCGGCGACCAGCTTGCCAAACATGTCGGACGCTTGTCTGCTTATTTTAAAACCGCGAATCATCAAAGCGATAAACAGTGCGATAATGCCGATGGCGATGATAAAACCGAGCTCTTCGGCGATGATGGCAAAAATGGAATCGCTTGTCACTTCTGGGAGGTAGTTGTATTTCTGCCGTGAGTGACCCAGTCCCTGTCCGAAGATTCCACCTGAGCCGATGGCCAGGAGTGCCTGATTAATGTGATAACCTATCCCCAGCGGATCGAGCTCGGGATTGAGAAAGACCTTAAAACGTGCCGCACGGTAGGGGGCTATTTTTGCAAGCAGAATGAATAAACCGATACCGCCCACGCCCAGGATGCTCAGGTGTTTTACGTGAGCGCCACCCACAAAGTAGACCACCAGTGAAATAACAGCAATAATGATCATCGTACTCATGTTGGGCTCAAGCAAGATGAGTATAGAAACAATCCCCAATAGAAATATAAAGGCAAGAAAACCGTACGCAAAATTTTCTACGTGTTTTTCTCGTTTCTCCAGCCATGTCGCTAAATAAATGAGAAAAGTAAGCTTCGCGACTTCTGTCGGCTGAAATAACACGCCTCCGATATTTATCCATCGTCTCGCTCCGAGATATTCATAACCAATGCCCGGGATCAGTACGATAATAAGTAAAAAAATGGTGACGACCAGCAGGAGGAAAGAATATCTTTTCCAAACGCGATAATCGATTTTTGAAAAAACAAAGAGTGCTATCCCTCCAAGCAAAATGCCGTAGAGAAACTGATGCTTAAGATAGTAGTTGGTATCTCCGAATGTTTCAAATGCAACAACACTCGATGCCGAAGACAGCATGACCAGGCCGACGAGTATGATGATACCCAAAAGAGCGAGTAAAACATAATCTGCCTGATGACCGTCCGAGAAGGGTCTACTCGGTTTTTGTACGCGCTTGGGAAGCGCCCTGCTGTATGATTTCATTGAATTTTATTATACCACTTTTTACCAAAAAAAAGAACCCGCTTCTGCCGGTTCTTTGATCATTTTGTTAGAGCTCATCTCAAAAATAGCTTTGTGACGAAATTTCAGATTTTCGAGCGAAAAATATGAAGATTGAGGAGGAATAGTGACTACTATACTGACGAAATCTGAATATTTTGCAGCTGAAAATCTGAAATTGCAGTAAAAGATTATTTTTGAGATGAGCTCTACTCTCTCCCCTTTTCCTGTTGCTCTATCAGACTATCTGCCTCAGCTTCCACTTTTTTGAGTTCCTGTAAAAGTTTGTCAGCTTCGTCGACTCTTTTTTGTTTGCTCATTTATTTGGTTAAACTTTTAAAAGATGAGGTCACCACCTCATGAGATATCAGCTTATTTCATAACGGTATCAGGTGAATACGATACGATCAGGAAATAAGACTGGTATCTCCGGACGTGTAACGGCTGCAGAGATCAGGTAGCAGACAGTCGTTTGGAGGGAAACGGCCGCTCCTACCTGGTCTCTTCTTCCGTCCCATATGGAAAGACCCGCGTCATGGGGCTTTTCTCTCGTTTTGTGACTTTTTTACAAAAAAACGTATATGTATGATAGCGCAATGGCTCTTTTTTGTCAATACGCGCTGACGTACTATTTATTTTTTATTTAACATTAGTGAAATTTTCATGTTCTTGTTCATAGGCAATCTTCCCTGTTTTGCCCGAACTTTGATAAAAAACACACGCTTCTTCGGGCGTGTGTTCGATTGCCGCTGAACAGTGTCCCTATCAAGGGTCTGTCAATTCGTGCCGGCGAGTTTTCGTAATTCGCCGACTATGTCTTGAGAAATTCTTTGTAAGTTTGTCAGCTGCTGCTTCCCTGATTGTATAAACTCCAAACCCTCCGCTACATTCGCTTCGGTCGTCGCGCCTGCGAGCATGGTTTGCAGGCCAGTGACAACCGTATCGAGACTATCCAGTGACGATTGATATTGACCGGCAAGTGACTGTAATTGCACTGTATTTTTTCCCGATTGGTTGAGCTTTTTTATATCTTCGTTCAATTGAACCTGCAGCTCAGCAGCACGGTTCCGACTCCTGGTTAATGTTTCATACACCGCTGCTATTTTGTAACGCTCGAGTTGCTCTTTTGAGGCATTAACCTCGGTTTGAATGCTCTTGGCGATATTTTCCAGATCGGAGATGCTTTGACTGCTGGCAATCTCCGCTTGCTTGTTCTCTATATTTTCTGTGATATTCGCCAGGGTCTGGGTGATCCTTTCTTGCTCCCCCTGGGATGCCTTTCCGGATCCGGATATGCGTGACTGGAGTTCACTCATGAATCCCATAGCTGTATCTTGTATGGCCACAAGAAACGCGCGCCCACTCTCCAACAGCGATTTCTGGAGTTCGTTTGAGATCGTATCTATCCCGACCTCAACTTTTGCCTTCATCTCTTCCCATCCTGAGCGGGTTTCATCGAGTATATCCTGGGAAGCTGTTGTGTCTGCCGACGCAGCGCTTGGTGCATACGCAAAAACCATGGCGCTCATCACCATGAAGCTGAAAAAAATTGTTGTGAACCTGCTATTCATACGTATGGTTAAAGCTTAATTTGCGATGTGTCTTGTTCGAGCTGCGCATATACCGGATCGGCGATCCACTGGTCGACTTCATTCACGGTACTCTCAATACTGGCCACATCAATGGAGATCTCGGCCTGAGTTAGCTCATAACTGCCAATCGGTATCTCTACGCTCGAGGCGGCAACGACGTCGTCCTCAATATTTTCACCTCCGGCTATTGCGAGTGTTTCCGTGCCGTCGGGAAGCACTGTTGTGTTGGTATTTGTCTGATTTTCCGGAGTGTCGCTGTTGGTGATCTGGACAATTTCCGTTCCCTGATTACGGTTTACGGTTCCATTCGTGTTTTGGTTATTATCGGTGACTGCCGGCTGGTTTACATTCTCGTTTTTGGTATTCGTGTTTTTTACGGTTGTTACCGTGCCGCTGGTATTTTTTTGATCTGTCACGACCAGCGCTACGCCAAGTACTGCGGCCATAATCCCAACGGTGCCGAGAGTGAATCCAAACCAGCGCCAAAGTCGGCCTGATCCGGTTTGGTGCACTTCCCTTTCCTGGCCTTTTGCTTCCTGAAGAATTTGGTTTCGAAGATTTCTGGAAAATGCCTGATCAATTTCATCATCAGCCGCTCTGGCTTTCATGTCACGAGCCGCTTTCAAAACACCCAAAAGTTCCTTATCTTGAATTTTTTCAAAGACATCAGAAGACCGACCGTGATTGAGATCATCTATGTACTCTTCCAGCCGATCAAGATCGCTCTTGGAAAAATTTTCATTCATTGGTTCATTCATAGTGTTGGGGAAAAAAGTTGAGCTGCTTTTTTGAGCGCTCTGAATTGCATAACTTTAATGTTGCCTTCAGTGGTGTTCATGTGGATGGCCGTTTCCTTCAAAGAGAAATTTTTCAGAAACCTGTATTCCAATACCCGCTTGTAATTGTCCGGCAAATCTTCCAGTATTTTCTGGATTTGGTCCTGCTTCATGTTATCAAGAACGGAATGGTCTTCATCAAAAAACATGTCTGGCTGCGTGGCTACCGGGCAAAAATCCTCAAGTGGTACGATGGGCTGCTTGTATTTGGCGCGCCACCAGTCGGCCAGTTTGAATTTGGCGATCTGATACAGCCAGTTTTTAAAACGCGCCTGGCCACGGAATTTTTTCAGCGATCGAAAGGCTTCCGTCAGCGTGTCTTGCGCGATATCTTCGGCATCTTCCTTGTTGCCGGTTTGCGCAAAAAGAAAACGATATATGGCCGGGAGATAGACGTCATATAGGGTAATGATAGCATTTTCATCGCCGGATTGCGCTGCTGTTACGAGTTCTTGCTCCGCTTGCTTATCGAGCATATGAGAGGCACATGTGAAACGGTTTAATGATGTCCCGACTGCTTCTTTATCTGGTACAGTCGGGGTTGGTTACAGTGAATTCTTAGCCAATCTGTCAAGTATAATCTCCTGAATCCCGAAATTATTTCATGCTATTTTGCTAAAGCTAGCAATTTTTGAAAGTAAACGGTTCGAAAAAGAGGAAAAACTGATTTAAAAATTTCGCTAAGGTTAGAATTTCGGGATTCAGGTTAATCTGCATGTGATGTATGTGCCTTTTCGGGCACGCTTTCGGTCGCTCCTGCGGCGACCTCAGCTGCGCAGTTTGCATGCCAGTCCCGATATATCGGGAACCCAGCCTGGCAAGCAAACTGAGCTCCCTCAAAAGCACATACACCACATGCGGGTATTATTTTTTTAGAATCGTCAAAAAGGCTTCCTGAGGGATATCCACTTTGCCCTGGGTTTTCATCCGCTGTTTGCCCTTTTTCTGTTTTTCGAGCAACTTTCGTTTTCTGGTGACATCACCACCGTAGAGTTTGGCCGTCACATCTTTTCTCATGGCGGAAATACGTTCCGAGGCAATGATTTTGGCGCCGATGGCTGCCTGCAGGCGGACTTCAAACATCTGCCGCGGCAGAATATCTTTGAGGGCCGCAACAATCTTTCGACCGACATAAAAGGCGGAATCGCGGTACACCATACTGGAAAGCGGCTCGGTGATATCTCCGGCGACAAGAATATCAAGTCGCACCACGTCAGCTTCTTTCCAACCACTGAGCTCATAATTCATGGACGCATAACCGGCGCTGACATTTTTGAGACGGTCATGAAAATCAGACACGACGCCTGACAGGGGCACTTCATAATGCAGGATGACGCGTAATTCATCGAGGTATTCCATTTCATTGCCGGTGGGATTGCCCTTTTTTTCTTTGACCAGTTGCATGATGGCGCCGATATATTCCGTTGGGGTAACAATATCCACCTTCGCCACTGGCTCTTCGATTTTTTGAATGGTACTCGGATCCGGCATTTCCAGTGGGCTGGTGACGGCAACTTTTTCGCCACTGGAAAGTGTCACTTTATATTCTACCGAAGGCGCCGTTACCATAACATCCAGATTAGCTTCACGCTTGAGACGCTCCTGCACCACTTCCATATGCAGCAAACCCAGAAAGCCGCAGCGAAAACCAAAACCCAGTGCTGGTGAATTTTCAACTTCGTACTGCAAACTGGAATCATTGAGCTTGAGTTTAGCCATAGCTTTTTTGAGATCAGGATAGTCACTGCCATCTTTGCAAAAAATTCCCGCATATACCATGGGCTTGACCTGCTTATACCCCGGCAGCGCTTTATGCGCCTGTTTGCCGGTCGCTTTGGCCGTGACCGTATCGCCAACGCGGGCGGCTTCAATATCTTTGAACCCGGTGACAATATAACCGATTTCGCCGGTTTGCAGCTGCGGCGTACTCACGAGTTGCGGTTTGAAAAAACCGGTGTCAAGGGCCTGGGTTGGATTTTTTTGCGCCATCAGGAGCAGTTCTTCACCTTTTTTTATGGAGCCATCAACCATGCGCAGGTAGGTGATAACGCCGCGGTAATCGTCATAGACCGAATCAAAAATAAGGGCGCGTGATGGCGCGTCGTGGTTGCCCGTTGGCGCTGCTATGCGTTCGATGACGGCCTTGAGAATATCGGCAACGCCGGTGCCGACTTTGCCGGAAGCCAGAATAATATCTTCTTTTTTGCAACCGATGAGTTTCATAATTTCGTGGCTGACTTTGTCGGGATCAGCGGCGGGCAGATCAATTTTATTGACGACCGGAATAATTTCCAGATTTTGATCGAAGGCCAGATAGAGGTTGGCCAGGGTTTGGGCTTCTATACCCTGCGTGGCATCAACGACCAGGAGCGCTCCTTCGCAGGCCTGCAGTGAACGGGAAACTTCATAGGTGAAGTCAACGTGTCCGGGCGTGTCGATAAGGTTGAGAATGTATTTTTCGCCTCGATACGTATATTCCATGCGCACCGGCTGCAGTTTGATGGTGATTCCCCGCTCGCGTTCGATATCCATCTGATCCAGAACCTGATCTTTCATGGCGCGCTTATCGATAGTACCGGTAAATTCCAAAAGCCGGTCAGCCAGGGTGGATTTACCATGGTCGATGTGAGCGATGATGCAAAAATTTCGGATGTGGGCTTGATTGATGGGCATGTTATATTTCGAATGTGATGCGCAGCGGCAGATGATCGCTGACGTCAACGAGATCGCAGGCCTTGTTGGTGACGTGAATATCGGGACTGGTGAAAATCATATCGGCAACGGCCGTGGCATATCCGGGGCTGTCTTTGCGCTTCATGTTAAATGTTGAGGTGAGTTCGTTTTTGAAGACGCTCTCGAGATGTTTTTCTATGTAACTCGTCGCTTCGATGTTCGGATCCATGTTGAAATCGCCGCTGAGTACGGTGTGTTCAATTCTGGCGACATGTTTGGCGATGGTTTTGCCGAGTGTGATGCGTTCAGGAGTGTCACGGCCATCTTCGCCCCAGATACCGTGGGTGTTGAAAATATTCAGTTTGGTACCGTTGGCGTCGATGACGTTGTGCTGCAAATTCCGCGGCATCTGACTGAATAATTCCCGTTTTTCCTCTATTTCGCCGTATGCCCCGTGCGTGAATGTTACTTTTGACGACACGATTGGATATTTTGAGAATGTTGCGATACCATGCTCAAATGTTCCCTCTTTTAGTTTGCGCATACATTCCGGCGCAAAATGCATGTATGGGTAATTGAGTTCTTTGGTAAATATTTCCAAAGTGCGAAAACGCTTTTCCGGAGGTGGAGTTTGATCCTTCGGTTGTGCGGCTGGATTCTGGCCGTAACCATTGAAGACTTCCTGCATGTTAATAATATCGGCATCGGTTTCTTTGAGATAACGTAAAAGTGGGCGCAAAAGAATTCCACCGCACCAAATATTGATGGTAAGAAAATGAATTTGCATGAAGTGTAATCGTAGGTTATTTTTTTACGCCCTTGCTCATGCCGCTGCCGTTGCCACCGTTTCCATTACCGGCGTTCAAAAGCAGTTGTTTGGCTTTGAGGAGCCAGCTTTTCACCATGAGGGCTTCGGAAAAATTACCATAGACAGCGATGACGAGATAGATGAGAGCACCCATAAAGAGTGCGCCGAGGGTCTGGGTCAGTATGCCGACATATGTGTGTGTGTTAACGAGGTATTCGTCCAAAAAATATTTTGCGCCCTGGATGATGACACCCATCACCCCCGAGGCAATAACGATCTTCAGCGTTGAGCTGGTGATCTGCTTATCGTCGAGGTAGCCGATATGTACACGCAATGTAGCAAGAAGCAGCAGCATGTTCAAGAGTGATGACAGGGAAAAGGCCAGAGCTAAGCCAAAGATACCCATAAATGATGCCAGCCACCAGGCCAGCACAGCGTTCACAACTACGGTAAAAATGCTGATGACCACCGGAGTTTTGGTATCCTGGCGGGCGAAAAAGGTGCGGGCCAGGAGCGGTATGGATGCCTGCGCGAAGAGCGATATTGAGAAAAATCCCAGGGTTTGGGCCGTGTCGAAGGTGTCATCCCAGCCGAAGTTGCCGGCGCCGACACCGAGCACAAGGCGGACAATCTGCGCGCGCAGCAGGAGTGTGGCGACGCTGATGGGAATAATGAAAAAGAGAATACGACGGAAACTGTCGGAAAAGGCCTGTTTGAACTTTTTCTGGTCTTTTTCGATGAAGGCCTGACTGAAAACGGGAAAGGCGGACAGCGCGAGTGATACACCGAAAACATTGATCGGGAAATGCTGCAGGTTGTCAGCCCAGCCCCAGATGGTGAGACTGCGGGCCGGAAGCGCCGAAGCAATGATGGTGATAATCAGGATATTGATTTGACCGGCGGCGAGGGCCAGTGAACGCGGCACCATCAGGCGGAAAATTTTTCTGGCACCGGGGTTTTTGATATCGAACGTGGCGCGCCAGGTGAAACCGGTTCGCAGAACGGCCGGAAGTTGGATGAGGAGGTGTAGAAGTGAACCCAGCACAACGCCGTACGCCAAACCCTTGATACCGAAGATGTCATAAAACCACACCGTACCGATAATGATGCCGACGTTATAAAGGATCGGTGCGATCGCATACGCGGAAAAACGGCGGAAGGAGCTGAGAATACCGGAAAAAATATTGCTGATGCCGAAGAAAAACATACTGAGCAGCATGATGCGCGTCAGTTCGGCTGTTTGGGCTTTGAGTTCCGGTGACCAACCCGGTACGAGCAGGTTGCTGAGCGGATTGGCAAAAATAAAAGCCAGACCGCCGAAAATGAGCAGGCCGGCGAGGAGAATGTTGAGCACTGAACTGACCGTGTCCCAGGCTTCGTCGTGGTCTTTGTTCCAGTATTCGAGAAAGACGGGAATGAATGATGCGAAGAGTGCGCCGAGTATGAGAATATTGAAAATAAAATCAGGAACTTTGAAAGCAGCATAGTAAATGTCGAGGGTTTCGCCTGCTCCGAATTTTCGGGCGAAAATATTGTCTCTCAGCAGGCCGGTCAGGCGACTCAAAACAGAGGCCAGGCCGATGATGATGGCCCCGCCGATAATCGTGTTCTGGAGTTTTTGCAGCTGATTTTTGATCATGCTTTATGGATTACGGTGCCGCCTGCGTAAGTACGCCAAAGAAAACATCGGCTTTCAGATTGGTTGTCAGCGTGGCACCGTTCGCGGTTTCGTTACTTTCCTCGGGAAAGGCTTTGGTGATGGCAACGCCTTTGGGGTATCTGACTTTGGTGTTCATCGTCATGGCCCGCGCGCCGGCCTGTTTCTGATACAGGACACTGAATGTCTGCGCCTGTGTTTTATTACTGACATCGAGCCTGAACGGCAACCTGTATTCAATGGTCACAGTCTTGCCTTCTCCCGGCGCCACTTCCAGCCAGTTTCCAAACACGGTTTTCCCGAAACTGTTTTGGATGCGTGTACCAGTGATTTCATCAGTGACAATCGTGCCCTCGTTTTTCACGAAATCTTCATCAACAACCGCGTCTGCGTCCGGTGTCGAAAATTTCGCATCAGGAATGTCGCTGAATCCTTCCGCTCGCACGAGTGTACTTCCTTCGGGCACATAAAATCTGATAAATGAAGTATTTTTTATTCCCTGTAAAATATTTTTTGGATCGCCGTTGTGAACACGAGTGTATGTCACCGTATCGTTGATACTCCCATCGCCTGCTATGTTTACATCATGACTGACACTGTCGTCAATGACACCGTCGGTTTTTCCACCGGCAATGTTGGTTTTGATGATTGCCAAATAATCCTTATCCGTGGCTGCGATTTCCCCCGCCCAGCCGAAATCGCGCATTTGCTGCTCGAGCTTCGCATCCCGGAAATAGATCAGCATCTCGCGTTCGGTGATCGCTTCATTGAGTGCCATGAGTGTCGGCAGTATGTCTTCTTTTTTAAGCTGAAATACCCTATCAAGTAAAATCGGGGTGAGGTCGGCCAGCAGCTGCTTGGGCGTTTCGGTGCCTTTCAAATCGACTTCTGATGACTCCTGGGCAATGCGCCGGAAATTGGTGCTGTCTATAATCTCACCGTAATCTTTCGTCATATCAATCGGACCGGTAATCATGAGTAAGCGCTCGATAATATCCGGCGTGATTCCGATGACACCGTCAACGGTTGGACCCTGACTGTGTTCATAGAACCACATCAGCTTTTGAGCCGACGCGGGCCAGTCGGGCCACCAGTTGGCGTCCTGCATAAACCAGTGCGCATTCACCAGACGCAAAGGCGCCGGTGCCTGCAGTTTTTGATCAAGCCAGCTCGAAGCATCGTAAATACCGCCGCCCGGAACTTCGACGGCATCCACACGTCCTTCATCAATATCAATCAGCGCAAAACCCCCGATGAATCCCAGAGATGCGCGGAGTTCGTCATTGTTCCCAAACACGAGCAGGTAGCGCTGTTTCTGGTCGTGTCCGAGTACGGTAAGGAGACCGTTGAAAAGGCCGTTGACCTGGTTCAGTGTGGTTTCGGCCAGTGGGAGTTTACTTTGCACGAGATCAAACATCGGTTTATTTTCTTCCGGTATGACACTGCCGTCTATTTTTTTGACATAACTGATGGCATTTTTTATGTGCTCGATTGCCGGATCAAGGGCGCGCTTGGCCACCACCAGGGCTTCGGTCAGCTGCACCTCTTGATCTTTATTTTGAAAAATCGTACCGAGTGCTTCTATGGCCTGTATGGATTTGGCGATCTGCTCGCCGGCTTGCGCCGCTTCCCGTCCGGCCTGAATGATATTGTCAGCCGCAGCTACCTGCTTTCCCGGGCCCGGGAGTTTTTTTATGATAAATGTGAGGCCGATCGTCGCGCCTTTGAGTTCTTTTTCCGCTTTGGTGAATGTTTGGTTGGCCTGAATAAAGGCGTCACGAGCTTCTTCTTTTTCGCCGACCATAAGAAGATCAATGCCGGTTTGAAGTTGTTCGATTCCGGCTTTGGTATGTGCGATGAGGGCTTCTTTTTCGACGGTGGCTTTGGTATACAGACTCGAAGCGTAAATGGGTGTCACAAGAACCACCGCGCCAACGATAAAAATAGCAAGCTGCCGCATGAAGACTTTTTTTGATGGGAGCTTGAGTTTTGGCCAATGTATAGGTTTTCTTTTGGGTCGTTGTTGCGGTTGCGGCGTTTGCAATCGTTCTTGGGGCGGCGGCTGAAGCCGGGGCTGCTGCGTCCCAGGTTGACGTTGCTGGGATTGCTGGTAAAGATTCGGCTTAGCTGTTGGCTTTGGGGTTACCGCAAAATGGCTTTTGAGAAAAAGTTTTTTTGCGGTTGATTGCTCGGGCAGTGGCCGGAAGAAAATATTTCGCGACGTCTGTTGTGGTTCATTTCCGTTTTTTGATGCATCGAATGCTTCTGCTTTTTCTCTTCTCCGCCGAAAAAAATGTCTTGTTTTATTGTTTTGTCCTTGTGTTGATGCTTGGGAATTTTTGCCTGATTCCGTGGATTTTTTCAGATTGATGATATTTTCCTGGGGAACAGAAAAAGCCGTGGTGCGCACGGTTATGACTTGTTTGCGCTGCTGTATTTTTGATTGTGTTTTTTTCTTTGGAGACATTTGTGCCGAAAAAATCTTTGGGCGAATCACGGGTTATTTGATCACCGGCCGCAGTTTTCGTAAATTTTATATGTTTCCTGCGCCATCTTTCGCCAATCAAAGACCTTAGTATATTTTTTTCCCTCGGCACTCATTTTTTGCCGTAATTCAGCACTTGATAAGAGTGCTTTGAGAACTTTTATTATACCATTTTTATCCCCTGGATCAAAGTAAAGCACTTTATCCTGTAATATTTCCGGGAGTGAAGAACTGTTCGCGGCCAGAACCGGCGTGCCATGCGCCATGCTCTCGAGCGGTGGCAGACCAAAACCTTCATACAGTGATGGGAAAATATATGCCGTAGCATGCTGGTAGAGCGTACTCAGGTGTTCGTCTGGCACAAAGCCGGTAAAGAGCACTTTATCGAGAACGTTTTTGCTCCGCGCTTCTTCTTTGAGTCGTTTGTAAAAAAATTCTTCTTTACCGACCAGTACGAGCGACCAATCCATTTCACCCGTTCGCTTCATTTCACTCACCACGTCCAAAAGTATTTCCAAATTTTTGTGCGGATAGGCATTGCCGACATAGAGAATATATGGTTTTTGGATGTGATATTTTTTGAGTATAGCGGGATCAGTGCGCCTTTCAGGCGGCCTATCAACACCTTCGTATGTCACGGCAACTTTGCCGGCTGGTATATGAAATGTTTCCAGGATATCTTTTTTGGAAAACTGGGAAACGGTGATAACTTTTTTTGCCGCTTGTACGGCATGCCGAATCACCGCTTTGTAGCCGAGTTGCTTGAAAAAATACAATGCGGCGGGGAGTGTCGTCGCGCGCTTGGTGGGAAAATGGTGCAGAATAAGATCATGAATGGTGACGATGAATTTCTTCCGGAAAAAAAACGGTACGTTGTAGTGAGGGAAATGCGTAATGTCGGGTTGTAATTTTTTCAGTAAACGCGGCATCCGAATTTGTTCTTTAAGCGTGTACCAATGAAAATCCGCCAGAACTTTTTGAAATTTCTTGTTGGTGAAGGTGATTTTTTCGTAATCCTCATGCTGCAAAAGTATGAAGTAGTCGTTCTCCCTGTCAATCTCCTGCAAATGAAAAATGAGTTTTTGGGTATACCTCCCCAAACCTTTCGCTTTTTCACCTCCGTAAAATCGCGCGTCTATGGCTATTTTCATGCGTGTGATCGTATTACGCTTTCCCACAGCCGTATCATCTGTCTGGCCGTCTTTTCCCATCGGAATTCCTGCGCCCTTTTTTGGGCGGCCTGGCCTTTTTCCCGCCGGAAATCATCATCTAAAAGCAGTGTCATTATACCGTAGGTGATATCACGCATGTTGTATGGATCGACGAGTACGGCGCTATCACCCATGACTTCCGGCAACGCGGATACGGCTGAAACGACTGACGCCGTGCCCTCGAGTCCGGCTTCGAGCGGCGGAAATCCAAACCCCTCATAGAAAGACGGGTAACAAAAAATCAGCGCCTGACGATAGAGAGCAGCCTTCTCTTCTTCAGGAATGTACCCAAGGAAAATAATATCATTCTGGTTTTTGGGCAGTGTTTCTGATTGCCACCCTCGCGCGCCGGCAATCAATAACTTGAGTCCCGGATATTTTTTTTGGACGCGCTCATCCCCTTTCAGTTTCAGAAATGCACCTATAAGCCCGCTGATGTTTTTGCGTGGCTCAATATTTCCCACGGAAAGAATATAGTCCGTCGGAAGTTTATATTTTTCCTGTAAAACAAACTTATTATCGAGTTCCCTGATATTGGCATGGTCCACTCCTGAATAAACCACTGAAATTCGGTTTTCGGGAATTTTGAATGTAGACATGACATCATTTTTCGTATGCTGTGAAACGGCAACGATATGATCCGCCTGCGTAAAAAACTTTTCCGGGTGAATGACCCTGTGCCATATCCTCCCCTTCGGACTCAGGAACTGCGGGTAAATTTTATAGGCAAGATCATGGGCGGTGACGACGAGCCTGCAGTTTGGGGATATATTTACGAATCCCCAATTCGGTGCAAAAAAGATATCGAGTCCACTGAGTTTTTTATCTATAAAGGGAAAATGCAGAAAAGTTTGCGCACCGTTGAAGAGTTTGTTCGGCACGAGCACCGGTATTATTTTGGCCCGTGTGTTGGTAAGCGCGCGATGAATGAACCAACTTTTTTTGAAACCGCTGTAAAAAAGTATGTATTCATTGCTCGTGTCTAAAGTTAACAACTTCCGGGTGAGTTGCATGGTATACTGCGCAACACCCGAAAGTCTTTCCTCCATCAGTGGACGAATATCAATACCTATCCGCATGCGGTTTTTTAGACCTCTTTCAGATACCTCTTGAGATACACCATGATGATGCCTGTCACCAGACCAACGAACAATCCAACCAGCGCCGTGAGCCAGGTGGGCATGACACTTTCTATAATGACCGGCTCACTGCCCACCACCTTAAACGTGTTGGCATCCTGACTCTGATCAAGCTGCGCAGCTTCCTTTTCCACAATCGTCACAATGGCATTGGCAAGCTTCTTGGCCGTATCAGCGTCACCCTCAGTAAAGCTGACCTGTAAATTTTGCGGGCCAATCAGCTTGGCCTTGAAGCGGAAACCAAAGGTGTCCAGTGACGTGATATTCGCCGGCAGACCGGCCCCATCATATATTTCGACAAGAAATGGCGGGGTTAAAAACCAGCTCAGCATCGTCTGACCAAGGAGTTCGGCTGAACGAATCGCGTAGTAGTCATCGTATTGGTAGTCCGCAGTTTCCTTGCTGGATGTCCGTATGATTGAGAAAGAGATGGAAGTTTTATAACGAACGCCCATGAAGTATCCAACGACGGCTCCGAGCAGGGTGATGACCAACGTAAAAATGATGATAAAATTTTTACTTTTCTTTATGATTGAAACATGTTCCTTGAATTCCATATTCGGTTTTAATTATTATTCAGAGAGATATTGAACAGGCTCTTATGTTGCTTCCACTTGCCTTCCACGTATTCTTTGATATTCTTTTCAAATATTTCTGTGCTGAATTTTTCAGCGTGCGCGCGGATCGTTTTTGCGTCGAATTGTGTTGATTTGAACTGCACAACCGCCTTGGAAAGATCCCCCCAACCCTGCTCTTCGAAAAATATACCCGTCTTTCCGGCAACAACGGTTTCCAAAGCGCCGCCGGCTTTGTATGCTATCACCGGAGTCCCTGCGGCCATGGCTTCCAGAGGTACGATGCCGAAATCCTCCACCTGCGGAAAAATCAGGGCTTTGGCATCTTGATATAATGTGGCCAGTTCTTCACCGGATACGCGCCCCACAAAGGTGATGTTTTTTCCGGCCATGCTTTTGAGTCTGGCCATATCCGGACCCGCGCCAAAAACTTTGAGCGGTATTTTGAGTCGGTTGAATGCCTGAATGGCGATGTCGAAGCGCTTGTAGGGAACCAGTCGCCCGCCAACGAGGAAATAGTCACGGGTTGGGTTGGCAGCCGGCGTAAATTTGGTGGTATCAACCGGCGGAAAAATAACGTCGCTCTCGTGTTTATAATACTTTCTTATGCGCTGTTTGACAATGCCTGAGTTGGCGATAAAATGGTCAACCCGATCGGCGGCCATTCTGTCCCACATGCGCAGGTACGTCAGGCAAAACGGAATGATTTTTTTCATAATGCGGCGGTACGGCAGCTCTTCGATATATTTGTGCGTATCGCTCCAGAGGTAGCGTGTTGGGGTGTGCGTGTAGCTGATGTGGAGCGAGTGCGGCGCTGTTATCACGCCCTTGGCCAGCGCTGAGCTGCTGGAAAGTACGACATCAAATGCCATGAGATCAAATTTTTCTATGGCCGTTGGCATGAACGGTAAATACCACTTGTAATTTTTTATACCGCCGGGCAGTTTCTGAATAAAGGAGGTCTGTATGTTTTCGAAGGGGATATATTTTGGCGCTGAATCCTTATCATACAGTAAAATGAATATGGGCGCTTTGGGCCATATTTTGTGGAATGAGTGGAGCACTTTTTCAGCTCCACCATCCTGCGCCAGATGATCGTGAACGAGGGCGATTTTCATAAGGTGTTGCGTTTTTTAACGAGAGCAAATGGAGTTTTTAACAGTATAACAATGTCCCACAGGAGTGACCAGTTTTCAATGTAGTAAATGTCGAGTTTTGCCTCATCTCCGAATTCCAGATCCGACCTGCCGGAAATTTGCGCCAACCCCGTTATACCCGGTTTTATGGACAGGAGTTTCATGTGGTTATTTTTGTACTGCGCCACTTCTTTGGGCTGGTGAGGACGCGGACCGACAAGACTCATTTCGCCCCTGAGTACGTTAAAAAATTGCGGAAGTTCATCTATGCTGCTACGGCGCAAAAAATACCCGGCTTTGGTGACCCGTGGATCATCTTTGATTTTATAGAGGGGCCCATTGCCTTTCGCATTCTGCTTGGTGATGAGTTCCTTTTCGAATTTCTCAGCCGCCGATTCCTGCCCTGCGACTTCTTTGCGCCAATCCGTGCAAAACTCAGGCTTGTAGGAACGGAATTTATACGCTTCGAATACCTTCCCCTTATAACCGACGCGGCCATTGCGGTATATAATCGGACCCTTATCCTGCCTCCTGATCATGCCAGTTGCCAGGAGCATGAGTGGACTGGTCAGGATAATGAGCAGACCCGCGCCGATGATATCAAGCGCGCGCTTGGCTATTCTGCCCCAACCGTCAAGGGGTGTGCCGATGAGTTCAAGGATGGGAACACCGGCCAGCGAATCCATCTGGACGTTTATTGACCGGGTTTCGTGAATGTTCGGCACGTATTTGTAGGTGATATGTTTCACCTGGCAAAAATCGAGGAGTTGATTTTCGTATTTTTGATTCAGCGACGGATCGGTCTGAAAAATTTCATCAATGGTTTTTTCGGTTTGGAATTTTTTGATCTGCTCCAACATCGCTTCATCGGCAGTGGTAAAGTGATGGACAACCCGGTAACCGAGACTGACGTTTTTCTCTATTTCTTTCCTGATGGTGGTCGCGGCACGGGTTGCTCCGATGATGACAACGCGGTGCGCGCCAACGCCTTTTTGGAAAAAGTAACGCTGAATTTTGAGTATGATATAGCGACCGACCGTGACAAATACGATACTGATGACCCAAGCTATGATGATGATGAAACGCGAAGAGAAAAGTTCGCGCCGGAAGAATATCACCAGAATGACGACCAAGACACCCGTTGAACAGGCGAGAAAAATGGAACGGGTCTGTGCGACGATACCGCGCGTGCCTTTGAAAGTATACAGCCCGGAAACGGCGAAGATGATAATCCAGACCAAGGCGGTCAGGAGGAGAATCCAAATATAGGAATGAAAAGGAATTTCATAGGAGACATTGCGCAGATCGGTGATGAAATTGCTGAAACGTAAAAAATAAGCCGCCAAACCTGCTGCGACTAACATGACATAATCTACCGGTACGCGAATAAAATTAAATGCGAGCTCTGACTTTTTCATAAATGCACCAAACATGTAAGGGGTCTGTCGCCGAATACGCTTTCGTGACGAAATCATGGAATTTTGTGACAGAATTGCTGAATAAATTTTGAGGTTTATATAGAATATAAGCCGAAAAATTTTGAAGCGGTTCTGGCCAAAATTCAATGATTGCAGCAGAAATGGTATTCGGCGACAGACCCATAAGTCCGAGGGTTTGCCCTCCAGGGCTTAAGCTGGGCTTGTAAGCCGAATTCTGTACTACTTGCGTAGCGATGACCATCTATCTAGCCTTCGCGTTGCCACGAAGGTCGAGCGAGCTACCGAGAATCGGCCGTGAGGCCTCTTCTCTCTTGCTCTTGCACCAGGTGGGGTTTACCACTCACATACGTTGCCGTATGCAATTCTGCGGTAGCGGGTTAGCCCTCAAAAATGAGAACAGGTATACTTCCGCAGACTTTTCACCTTTCGCTGAACCCATGCGGGATCAGGTAGTATTGTCTCTGTGGCACTTTCCCTACACGGCCATTGCTGGACGTGCGATGGACGTTATCCATCACCCATATTTTTGTCTAGGACTGGCCTAAACAAGGTGTTCGGACTTTCCTCTCCCAACGGGTTTTACCCCATTTGGCAGCGGTCATCCGGCCCAGCTTAAGTAGAATAAATATACTCAAAATGACAAAAAATGTCAAGTTTGGAGCTACAGCCAGCCGTGCTGACGCAGGTTTTTCAGTATTCCCTGCGTTTTTTTCTGTTTTTCCTTTTGGTAAATCGTATCGGTGAGGTTCAGGGCATCAATGTACCCCAGCCACCTGTAATCGTTGAATTCCGTTTCACGCAGACGGAGGGTTTTCTTTCCGACCGGTATGGCAAAGAAAAAATATTTTTTCCCGCGCATCTTGATGGATTTACCGCTGTCGGTCCTGAGGTCACGGGTATTGTGGGCCTTCTTGGGAAACTGTAAAACGTCCTCGCCCATGGGGTGACGTTTTTTTGCAGCATGCTTCATGAAACTTGGACCGAGTTCTTCGGTCATCTCCCGCTCGAGCGCCGCTTCCAGTGTTTCGTTGTTCTCCACTCCACCCTGTGGCAGTTGCCACAGTTTGTGTTTTTTTACGTACACAAATAATACCTGCCGGTCTTTTACGAAGCAGCCAACCACCTGCGGCCGCAGACCTGCCCGGCGAAAATCGTTAAGTTGCCTGAGAGAAATGTGTTTCATGGGTCTGTCGCCGAATACGCTTTCGTGACGAAATTATGGAATTTTGTGACAGAATTGCTGAATAAATTTTGAGGTTTATATGGAATATAAGCCGAAAAATTTTGAAGCGGTTCTGGCCAAAATTCAATGATTGCAGCAGAAATGGTATTCGGCGACAGACCCATCATACGCCTTCATCCATCGCCTCATTCGCCAGGGCGTCCGCGACTTTGTTTCGCGCGCGCGGCACATGAACAAGGATTATTTTTTTGAATCGGTGGCGCAGGTTCCATACCTTGACGAATAACTGACCGAGAATTTTATCTTTGACGCGGTAATTTCCCTTGAGCTGCTCAATAATCAGTTTACTGTCGGCGCGCAATTCCAATTCATCGGCCCCATGATTCAGCGCTTCGGTCAGGGCAACAATCACCGCCTTGTATTCAGCCTGGTTGTTGGTTTGCACGCCCAGGAAAGCTTTATGCCGGCTGACTATCTTCCCTTGCTCATTATATAATACCACACCAAGCCCGGCGGGACCGGGATTACCACGCGCTCCGCCGTCCGTATACGCAATTATTTTTGTCATACATGTATATCAAGAATTTTGAGTTGCAGCTCGCGCTGGCCGTTCCATTCATTCAGATCGACAGTAAAGGCTATATCTATTTTTTGACCGGGGCTCAGCTTCTGTGACCATTCCCCGAATCCAAAACCCACCGACTGTTTTGTCATGCCACCCTGCTCCACAACTAACCGTAAATGTTTTCCGGTTTTACCGAGCGCCTTTACCTGCTGCACCGTTACCTGCCTGGCGGCATACACCGGCTTGGGATGGGCCTGGCCGAACGGCGCCAATTTTTCCAGAAACTGCCACAGCTCCCAGGTGATGTCCGTCAGGCGTATTTCGCTTTCGACTTTCAGCATCTGCGTGGTATCCGCGCCGTCAAGTTTTTCCTTTATGAGATCATGCATAAACTGTTTCCACTCGTCGAAATCTTCCTTGTACTTGAGCGTGAAACCGCAGGCCGCGGCATGACCGCCATATTTGGCGTAATATTTGGCGCTGGCTTGCAAAACTTCCACGATGTTGAGCTCGGGCACGCTGCGTCCCGAAGCGACAATATTGCCGTCAACTTCACCAAGAATAAACACCGGGCGGTTGTATTTTTGCGCCACTTTGCCCGCCACCAAACCGACGACGCCGATGGGCCAGTTGTTTCCAAAAGCAAATAATGCTTTTTGCTCTGGCGCGACTTCGCCCAGCTGCTGCTCGACTTCCGTGGAAATGAGTTCGGTGACGAGGCGGCGATCGTTGTTGATTTGCTCCAGACGCTGCGCCAGCTTTTGCGCTTCTCCCGCGCTTTTGGTGATCATGGCTTGAAAAGCGATATCAGCGTGCTGCAAACGACCGGCGGCGTTCAGACGCGGACCGATGCGAAAACCGATATGGTCGGTGTCAAATTTTTCTATGGGGGTGTTGACGGCCTGAGCCAGGGCATGCAGACCAAAGCGGCGGGTTTTGCGCAGGACAATGAGGCCATATTTGACCAGGACACGATTTTCTCCCAGCAGCGGCATCATGTCGGTGATGGTACTGATGGCAACGAGATCCAGCAGCCATTTTTCGGCGCCTTTGGGTACGGTTTTGCCGTTGTCTTTTTGATAGAGCGCTGAAATGAGCTTAAAGGCCACGCCAACGCCGGCCAGACCGCGGAAAGGATAGGTTTCGGTGGAGACACTGGGATTGATGATGGCGTACGCGGCGGTGGGCATTTGCAGCGGTTCATGGTGATGATCGGTGACAATAACATCCATACCGAGTTCGCGCGCCAGTTCGATTTCCGGCTGGTTGCTGATGCCGCAGTCGGCGGTAATGATGAGGTTGGTGCCGTTTTTGGCCAGCTGTCTGACGGTTTCTTTGTTCACACCATATCCTTCACGTTCGCGATGCGGCAGATAGGCCTCGACCTGCGCGCCGAGTTGACGCAGTCCATCAACGAGCACGGCCGCGCCGCAGACACCATCAGCGTCGTAGTCCCCATGAGCGACGATTTTTTCTTTATCACGAATGGCTTTTTGTATGCGCGCCACGGCTTTTTCCATGTCGCGAAACAAAAACGGATCATGAATTCCCTCGTCATAATCGGGTTCGAGAAATTCTTCCATGGTTTTCTGTCCGCTGATACCGCGGTTATACAAAATCTGCGCGACCACTTCAGGTATGTTCGTGAGATTTTGGAAAATGTTGCTTGGTATGTGTTTTTGGAAAACCCAGCGCATGGCGTTTTAGAGAATATTGATAACCTCGAGCGGATAGAGCTTGCCGCGCCGATAATCTTTTATCACCTGACGAAATTGCGGATAGGAAAAACTCGCGTCCGGCATGGCCATGATTTCCGCCATGGAAAATTCTTTGATGGATAAAATTTCGGAAATATTCGGTTTGGATGTTCCCTTGGGATCGGACGCCAAAAATATATAGTGTATTTCCGTTGATCGTGTTTCTTCGCTGTACCAATTATAGATCCCCACGAGTCCGCGCAAATGAATGCTGAGATTGGTTTGTTCATGTACCTTGCGTTTGGCTGATTCGAAGATGTTTTCTCCTTTGGCGATTATACCTTCGGGCAGGCCCCACCTGCCGTGAAATTTCTTACTGGC
>MHKD01000040.1:18844-25738 GCA_001818775.1 Candidatus Kerfeldbacteria bacterium RIFCSPHIGHO2_12_FULL_48_17 | reverse complement strand
CTAGCAATTTTTGAAAGTAAACGGTTCGAAAAAGAGGAAAAACTGATTTAAAAATTTCGCTAAGGTTAGAATTTCGGGATTCAGGTCACAAAACATTGACATTTATTGAGAAAGCTGGTATACTTTTGCTCAATACTGGTCCCTACCCGCAGGAGTGAAATAGAACACCTGCCTTTTCTTACTTTTCTATCTTACTCGTGTTCTATTTCAAATGCGAATCCAGGGTCTGGAGAAAGACGGTGCCGGTTGCTCAGAGATACATGACACAATGTGCATTTTGACAATATTTATTTTTGTGCGGGTCACCGAATGGCAGCTTTGTTTGCGCGCCATGGTAGTGGTGGGCCGTAGAAAAATACACGCAAATCTTTGTGTGTATTGAAAAACTCGTTCTTATTTTAACCGCCGTTTCCGGCTGCGTTGTGCAGTTGGATTCGGCAAAAACAAAACTTTTAAGCACCTGTGGGTGCAAGGAGTAGAAAAATGAAAACGGAAAACGGAAAAAAATTGTATAATTTTTTGCATTTTGAAAATACATCTTTTCAAGTGCTGGCAATCATTCTGAGTGGGATTGAATCCCCTCTTGAAGGGATTGCCTATTTATTGCAACACATCAACACCGTAGGTAGAGCCCATATGGTATGGGATGCCGTAATACATTTGATTTCAGAAATCGGTTATAAATTTAATGATTTCCGAAAAGAGGAAATCAAAAATTTGATCAATAGAAATCTCTATGAATTCACTCCGCTGGTGGCCGTTTACATGGCCATTGGTGAGGAATTCTCGGTCATAGAATTCCTCAAGCAACACGCTACTGGCACTGATGGCGCAACCATTAGGAAGACCAATAATGTGTTGCGGGAAGCTATATCACGTGGCCTAGCAACTAAAGAATCTGTTGTGCGAGATTTAACAATCTTTGCGCAAACAGAGGCAGAAATTGCTTACGGCCTTTTGGCGACAAGTATGGCCACTGTGGCTACGGAAGCGAGCCATGGCACGGCTGGCTCGCTTGGGGAATTCTTAGGCATGACCGTGGATGAGCTGAGGGCAATGAGGCCCCCCGTTGTTGAGCGCAAGCCCCAACCCCAAGGCCATGTCGTTCACCGAATCACATTCGGGGATGATTTCTGGTATGGACATACCTGCCACATCTGTGGCGGTCTACCAGTACTAAATGTGCTCGGGCAGAGCCCGCACCCAAAAGCCAAGGAATGGCTTTTGATAAGGGTAGAGGTTGAATGTGAAAACTGCGGGCAGGTGACGGTACCTGCTCAGGAAATCGGCAGGGAGACAGAAACCCTGTCAAAAAATTTAAATGTCCGTTCTATTCCTAGATCCTACGTCGTCCAAGAGGGCGACGGAAAAATCAGGCCCGCCGATCTTTTAATCTAGTATTCCGTCCTTTTCGTGGAATGATGAGAGTATTCTTTAGCAAACTCTTCTCTCATCATTCCGCATTCTTGTGTTCATCACAGCCGTGGTGATCGAAAGAATGCGGTTAGGTATTTCACCTTTCTGCAGAAAAACAAAAAACTCAAAAGCACCTGCGGGTGCAAGGAGAAAAAAATGAAAGAAAATTTTAAATTGAATAGTAAAGTTTCTTTGAAGATGTATCAGGTCAAAAAAAAATTTCAAAGTGTTGCTGTGGGTGAAATTTTTGCACTCTTTTTTGACGCTGCACAGAAAACTTATCAAGAAATTTCCTTCATCCAAAAAATGGAGGAAAAAATGTGTTTTACTGATCAGGAAAAAGCTGAACTGGCTCGGATGCAGATTGAGCCCCTGCACTTTTTTCACTGGGCGTGGTTACAAATTGGTCGGAAACAGGCGCTAAAAATGCGGCGCGACCCCAATAAGCCAGCAACAATGTCGATGTTGGAGTTTATTGCAGAACGTGATAAAAAAGTTCTGCAAAACCTGCTCAAAAAAGTAAAGGAGGTACTAAACGAATAATGTTCTTTTGCGAGAAGCACCTTCTCGCATATTCTTTTGTGCGCCACGACCGTGGTACATAAAAGAATGTAAACAACGTTGTGTTGCTTACATTAAAAATACAAACTTTAGCCGTCTGAAAACGGCAAGGAGAGAAAAATGAAAAATTTAATTTTAACGGCAATTTTTGTTTTTTGTGGATTGTTTTTTTCTTGTGGAAATGAAAATTCACCGCAAAAACCACCTGTTCCGGTTTTGGAAAAACTGTCCTTTACTCTATTACATGGTCAACCTATTGATGGCATGGGCCTGCGGGTGAAGGAATTGTTTCAGCGTGTAGAATTCATTGCACAGAATACCCCACTCAAAGAAATCCGCGAGAATTTTGATCCTCAGCTGCTTGTGCAGCTTGATTCCGGTGATGAGGATTTTATTCGATATTTCATGCTTTCGCTGCGGCATGAATATCGGCATTATGAACAATATCTTACAGCGGAGCCGTGGCAGAAGGCAGTGTCCATGCCGCGAAAAAGATCTGAAAATCCCTGGACGCCGGACGAGTGTGAGTATCTTTGGGCCGGCGAACTTGATGCCAGCACTTTGCAGTGTGAACTGGCAGTTGAGTGGGGCATGCCCGATGTAATAAAGGGGGATACGTGCAAAAAAGTTCGCACCCCCCAATTTTCACGGATCATTTTTTCCTTCTATGCGCCCGGCTGGCAGGGAAAAATTCCAGAGTGCAATAGCACTTGGAAAAAAATCGCACATTCCCTTCCTTAACGGCAAGTCATTCACAACCTTCCCAACTTGCCATTTCCCCCGAAGCCTTATGTTCATAAGGTTTCAGGCGAAATTCAGGAGCTGTCAAAAAAGCTCCCGCATCCTTCCAATTTTTTCTAAAAACAAAAATAAGCGCTTTTCATGGCGCCATAAAAAAGAAAGATAAAAAAATGAAAAAAAATTCGTTTGATTTTTTTATGGGGTATTTTGCCCCAATCAAAGCAGTACAATTTATGTGCACGAACAAAGTGCGCATATCCACCGCGGACATAGCTACCCTCAAGGGACTTGAGGGGAAATTAACCGTTCAATGTAAAAAAGAAACGGTTAATTTCGAAGGAAGCCGGGCCTGTCTTCAAAGCGAGGGATTTCGCCTCGTAGAAGAAGCCAGACTTCTACCTAGTGTTGGGGTGCACAACACAGGGGGAACTAACGTTCGGTTCCCAACAATCACAACAGTTGTGATTGTCAAAAACGGTCTTTTCACCGTTTTTGTTGAGAAGGCCAATATAAAAATTATTGGCCCTCGAGGGACGCCAAGGATGTGCATCAGTTTGGTCATTAAAGAGGACCAAACTGATGTGTACTTTGATGACCCGAAGATAGACAGGGTCATCATCCCCTTAAAAGGGGATTGTAAAGCAGAGAATTTTTCTGCCGAAGAGATACTTGCTCTTCAGAAAGGCGAGGATATGCAATTCCCCTTTGAGCTTGAATTATTTCTCTGCTGATAGACGACAACCCAGAACGACACACTACAGCACACGTTCTCGGTTGTCTCTTTTTTTTCTTGCGTTTTCCGGCGGGCTTTGCTAGCCTAAGTAAAGATTGGCGTCTCTCGAAAGAGAGCCGTTTTTATTTTTAGCTTAATTTTATGGAAAAATCTGAAATCGCCACTATCCCACATGAACGCATCACTAATAAAATTTACCTTATCCGTGCTAAAAAAATCATGCTTGACCGTGATCTGGCTGAACTTTATAAAGTCTCGACAAAAAGGCTCAATGAGCAGGTTAAGCGTAATTTTAAGCGCTTCCCTGAAGATTTTATGTTTCAGCTGAATAAGGATGAGATGGAAAATTGGAAGTCGCAAATTGCGACATCCAATTCAGAGAAGATGGGCCTGAGAAAACTACCATTTGCCTTTACCGAGCAGGGTATTGCCATGCTCTCTGGTGTACTCAATAGCGATATTGCTATACACGTTCACATTCAGATTATCCGTACCTTTGCCAAACTTCGGGAACTTATGGCAACTAACCAGCTCCTGCGCCAAAAAATCGAAGAAGTTGAACGTACCAATGACCGGCGCTATGTCTCCGTATTCCGGCAACTGAAATACCTGCTTGATGCTGAAGACAGGCGCGCGCAGGAACCGCCGAAAGATGAAATAGGTTTTCGGGGTTAACCTTTCAAAAAATTGATAATCAATCTCACCATACTTTCTTTTTCCTTGTGGTCACTTTCGGCAATCAGGAGCGCCAGTGCGACCAAAGCATTGTCGTTTATCTTCTTCTCACCATTTTTCTTCAACAGTTTTTTATTATTTCTTAGGAAAAGAATAAATATCAATGACCCAATGCGCTTATTGCCATCAGTAAATGGGTGATCCTTAATAACAAAATACAAAAGATGTGCTGCTTTTTCTTCGACGCTTGGGTAAACCGCCTTACCGCCAAAGGATTGATTAACATTTCCCAATATTCCCCGCAGCGCCGACTCGCGTTCGTTCCCAAACAATTCACTGGCTTCCTTCTTCTTCATCAATTCGGCCTTGAACAGGCTGATATGCTCTTTGATGGCCGCATATTCTATCGAAATACTGGCTTGGGAAAATTGCGGACGCGTGAGCGTGCCTTCATCGAACTGTTGCAGCAGTATCCAGCTTTGTGCGTATTCAGTGATGACTTGCAGCAGCCCTACAGCTTCCGGTTGTTTGAGTTCATGCCGGTGGAGCGTCTTTTGAAAGAGGGCCACAGCGCTTTGCAATTCTTTGAGCTGGGTACCGGATGTTGCATTCAGACGCTTTTTGTTGATGGTAAAGCCTTTGACGATGTGATCACGAAGAATCTTGGTTGCCCAGATGCGAAACTGGGTGCCACGCAGAGATTTGACGCGATAGCCCACGGAGATGATAACGTCGAGATTGTAGTGCCTTACAGCGTACTCTTTTCCATCTGCCCCAGTTCGTCGGAATTCCCGACAAACTGAATTTTCGTTTAATTCTTGCTCCTTAAAAGCGTTTAAGATGTGCTCCGCTACTGTTGAACGCCCTTTTTCAAACAGTTCTGCCATCTGTTTTTGTGACAGCCAAATGGTCTCGTCTTTAAGCTGGGCTTCGAGAGAGATTTTTCCGTCAGTGGACGTATAAATCATGAGCTCGCCTCCTTGTGGTAATTCGTGCGGTGGGTTTTGCTTGGGCATAAAAAATATGATAATAATGTGGGCTTAAGTATACCTGAAAACATCATACTGTTCCATGGGAGCCGTCGCGACGGCTGTGGACAACTTCGTCAATGGTCAAAAATTGGGTATCACAAATTGTGATACCCAATTTGTGAAAAGATGGGCTAATGGATAACTCTCCATATTTGACCTAATTTGGAGAGTATGCTATGCTAAATTCATGCTAATTCAGAGAGATATAAAACAGGATATCCTCACGAAACTCCGCACATCTTCCAAAGCGGTGATTCTTTATGGCGCCCGCCAAATCGGAAAAACCACCCTTTGCCAAGATGTTATTGCTGAAATGAAGCTCAAAACACTCAGTATTAATGCCGATGAGCTCAGATATATTGATGTGCTCTCGAGTCGGGACAGTCGGAAACTGGGGGATTTAGTCGAAGGCTATGACCTTCTTTTTATTGATGAAGCCCAACGGGTACCGAATATCGGTATTAATCTCAAAATCCTCATCGATCAATTTCCTCGCCTCCATATTCTCGTTACGGGATCTTCATCTTTTGAACTCGCGAATTCGGTATCCGAACCTCTCACCGGTCGAAAATGGGTTTATCAATTGTACCCCATTGCTCAGCGTGAGCTGGCCAAGCATTACAATCGTTTTGAACTCGAATCCCAAAAGGAAGATCGCTTGATTTGGGGGGCATATCCGGAGATATTCCATATCCGTGGTCAACAAGAAAAGACAGAATATTTGCGTACCCTCGCTTCTGATTACCTGTATAAAGATATACTCGCGCTTTATGATGTCCGCCATGCTGATAAAATTCGGAATATTCTCCGACTGCTCGCCTTTCAGATAGGTCAGGAAGTGTCATTGAATGAGTTGGCACGACAACTTGAAATGAGTAAAGAAACGGTGGCGCGTTATATTGACCTCCTGGAAAAAACCTTTGTTATTTACCGGGTTGGCGGTTTCAGTCGTAACTTACGAAAAGAAGTCAGCAAACTTCACAAATACTATTTTTATGACCTTGGCGTTCGTAATGCCCTCATTGATAATTTTAAACCACTTGCGGAAAGAAATGATCAGGGAGCTTTGTGGGAAAATTTCCTTATCATGGAGAGAATGAAGCGCAATAATTATATGAAACGCAACGTCACCCCATACTTTTGGCGTACGTATGGCGGATCTGAAGTCGATTACGTGGAAGAGACGGGGGAAGGTTTATGGGCTTTCGAATTGAAATGGAATAAAAGAAAGGCGCCGGTTTCAAAAACATGGATAAAAGAATATCCTGACTCCATCTATGAAGTGATTCATGAAGAAAATTGGTTGGATTTCGTGCTGTGATTGAAAAAAACTTCGGAGTATGCGAAACTGGCGATACGTCCTCCTAGCTCAAAGGATAGAGCGTAGGCCTCCGAAGCCTGAGATACAGGTTCAATTCCTGTGGAGGACACCAGTTGGCCGGCCACTGAGATTTCATCTCTGGAGCGCGCCAACATCTGCCCCGGTAGTTCAACGGATAGAACACTCCCGTCCTAAGGGAGGAATGCAGGTTCGATTCCTGCTTGGGGCACCAAAATCTCTGCGCGCTGACTATGCGCGCTCATAAAACTTATTCATTAAAAACTCGTCCTATGATCCGCCCCATGCACCCCCGACGATTCCTGCCTCTCCTCATCATCTGCCTGCTCTGGCTTCTTCCTGTCTCTGCACACGCGGCAAGCATGGCTGAACGTGTGTCGGGTAAAATTGTGCTCGAT
>MHKD01000040.1:0-18836 GCA_001818775.1 Candidatus Kerfeldbacteria bacterium RIFCSPHIGHO2_12_FULL_48_17 | reverse complement strand
TTCCTGGGTTTGGGAATTACCGACGCCGACCTGGCAAAAATTCCCACGAGCACTGACACGGCAACCGGCGATCGGGCCCTGCGCACACGCCTTTCCGGTCGGATCCTTCTGCAGGTTCAACAACATGGTGAAGCCTGGTACGTTTACCCTGGCGATCTCAAGCGTTACTACCTGGGTCGGCCAAGCGATGCCTTTGCTCTGATGAGCAACTTGGGTTTAGGCATCAGCGCGACTGACCTCGGTCAAATTCCCATTTCAACCAATTTTCTGGAAATCGCCAAACCGGCCAGCCAGATACAAAGTTTCGCTCTCACCCTGGCGCGCGGGACATTCAACATTGATGTGGTCACGCTCAACCGCGACATCTACTAGATGGTGACTGACACCGCCTATCTGAATGACTGCAGCAATGGCTGCAGTGCAAAATCTCTGGCCAGTTATGTCCAAGAGAATGGCGCAACTTACGGCATTCACGGATCGTACTTCTGTCCGCCTGATTACGCTGACTGCGCCGGCCGCACCAACTCTTTTAACTCACCTGTCTTCAACAGCGCCGGTGATATCATGATCAATGCTGACAGTCTTCCCTACCATGCCGGACCCATGATTGCGGTTGGCGCCGATGGGCAATATTCTTACTTTCACCGGACCATCGATTTTGGCTATTCGGTGGCGGAATTTGAAGCCGAACATGGCACCCAATTAGTGGCGGCTATTGCCAATTCCCCCTCTCTGGTGGAAAATGACGCGGTCGTTGTTGAGTCAGAAAGCCTGGACCCAACCCAACGATCAGCGGCGTTGCGCGGTGCGATGGGGTACAACAATGATTACGTATTTTTGGTTATCGCGCGCTCAGCCAGTGTTATAGACATGGGCTATATTATGCAATCGATCGGTGCCGACTGGGCACTGAATTTGGATGGGGGAGGGAGCGCGGCATTGTATGAAAATGGGAATTATATGGCTGGCCCGGGTCGCTTATTGCCGAATGCGGTGGTATTCAAGTGATAAAGAGGTGTGTGATTTCGGGGTTTCAATTGACCGACCGATTGGGCTATACGCAGCCTATGCGACGTGCTTTACAAATATACAATAAAAAAATAAACCTCTATCTTTGACTGTAAAAAACAGAAAAATAAAGGCTTAAAGAACAAAAAATATTTGCTTTGGAGTGGCGGAGTGAGATTACTTTCCGGTGAGAGAATGTTTGGTGACGCCGTAGAAAGGCGCGCCGAAGAGAGAATCACCTGTCAGGTAGACTTGCCGAATGACTCCCTTATCTAAAAGTTCATTCTGAAGCTCGGCCATTTTTAGCTGCATGGCCCCATCTACCCCAATTTGGTCAATAGAAACCTTCATCTGGTTTGCCAATGCTTCAGCCTCTATTTTCAAACTGCCCGCACGCCGATTGGCCTCTCCTAGAACCTTACGCGCTTCAATGTTGGCGTTGGCAATCTTTTGCTGCTTTTCACCTTCAATGGTCGCCACCTCCTTCTTCTTCTTTTCCAGATCGGAGTTTACGGATTCAAGCAGAGCGCGTGACCGTGTTATGGTACTTACACCTTCATTATCGCTTGGAAACACCATCCGATCCGGAAAAATTATGTCCATAATGGTGAATCCGAAGTGCTCTGCATACTCAGCCGTGTCTTTTGTGAGTTGCTGGGTGTAACGTGCAGGACTTTTGCGAATCAGATCCGCGGCCTCACCTGAAGCAAGTTCATTCATATGCACCCCCACAAATTCTCCTGCTTCCCGTATAGCCTCATATATTCTCGCATCTTGAATGCCCTCGATGCCACTGAATGAACGTTGCGCACGGCCATAGTTGGCATAGAATTTCCAGGGATCTGTTACTCTTCCGAGTATGGTATAATCGACCTGCATGGTTACGCCCTCTATAGAATCCCAGGTCAGTGATTCATCCCAGGGACTTTTCGGATCATGAATATCCGCGGTGAACGAGTAACTGTTCACCTCAGAGTTGATCACAAAAATTTCAGCATTCCATCCGAAATTCGCAGCCCAACCGAATGGCAGTTGAGGGTTATTTTCTGTAGAGACCCCTTTCCCACTATTAACGTTGTATTTGAAGCCGATCTCATTCTGATCGATGTACTCACATGACATACAACCCTGAAGTAATAAACACAGCAGGGTCACAGAGACACAAATCAAAAAATTTATACCTTTCATGATCTTCTCCTTCTAGTTCTCTAATGCAACCTGTTTTACAGATTGCATTTCGTTGCTGTTTAAGATAATTCGACTGTCAGCCGGTAGGATGTTTAACACGGTTTTTCCATTCTTCAATCCGTTCACCATGGTCAGCATTGTCTCAAGCTGAACATAGTTTTCTTTTCCAAGAATGGAAATAAACATTCCTTTCCGCGTCTTCTCCGCGTCAGTGACAAGTCTCACACTCTCTGCTCTGGCTTCATTCAGTATGCGGGCCGCTTCTGTTTCACCTTCCTGACGAATGCCTTCAATTTTGTCATCAAGCGGTTTTATTTGCTTATTTGTCAGCTCCAACACTTGAAGCTTTACATCTTGCAAATAAATCTCGTCCATTTTTTTTTGCTGTTCTTCCGAAACTTTCATCGCGGAAGAAACAGCAACTAAGGTAAAACGAAGACCTAATGGATTAAATCGCTCATTGAGTCTTTTTAAAGCATTCTCATTTATCTCTTTTTTTCTTCGCATAATATCCAAGCCGTTTTTGTCGGCTGAATATTCTACAAATGGCTGTTTCAAAATTTTTGAAAACCTGCCCGAAATCAATTTTTCCAGAACATTTGCATCGCCAGCGTACTGACGCAGTTGATAAGCCTTCATGAGTTTTACGAGACGATCTTTGAGATCTGGAAAGGAACTGTCGATGTACATGTGTACTACGACATCAAAACCCACCTGCCCACCTAATACATCTACCAATACCCCTTCATTTTCCGGAGACTCCAGACTCGGTTTGGCGGTGAAACGGTATGATTGCAATCCCAGAGGGAAACGAAGCACAACAACGCCCGGGACTTGAACCGGTGCACGACGGGCAGTGATGAGCTCTACAGAAAAATTATCAAGGGTAGCGTCCGGATTTTCCTGACCTTCTTCCGGCGCAGCTTCAGGCGCTGACTCCTTTACATTCACCGTTTCAGGAGTGCGGTCACCCAAACTTCGCAGTACAAGTGCCACCTCATTCTGTTCAACCACTTCGCCACACCCATTCAATACACCTATAGAAATCAAGACAACTAAAAACGCGAAAAACTTTTTCATACATTTACTCCTTCTTTTGCGTCATCATCTTTATGAAGAAAAAGATAATGACAATGATGTTGAAAATGAGACCCACTCCTCCTATCAGTAAACTTATGTTACTGGGTTGTAAAGCCAACCATAAGAGGAATGGAATACTTATCGTTGACATTGTTGATGATCCCAAGAAAACAGCAGTTGGTTTTCGGAACACGAAATTTTGAACGACCAACCATTTTTTCTCAGTGGCAATAAGAGATCTAAACTCTTTTTCCGCCTCCTGCCTTTTGAGCGTCAATGCATCATCCAGAGCATTGTTAAACTCAGTTTCAGAAAACGGAATATTGGGGAAAAGAGTTGTCCAGTCTTTCCGAAGGAATTCTCCGTAGATTTCCCGATATCCTTCAATTTGTAAATCAGCTTCGGTTAGAAAGGTTTGGATAGCGACCGGCTTCATTTTGCCCTGCTCCACAAACCTCTTTTGCATACCCTGTACCAATTCCGGATAGGAAATAACCATTCTTGGCTCTTCCACCTGTGTATCACCTCCTTTACATGTGTATGTTGTCAAAAAACGTGGAACTTTCAATAGAAAACTACTAAAAGTAACCAAAGTATATTGGTTTTCCGGTAAAAGTCAATGCGGCGATTTTCTCTAACATAAAAGGAAAGATTGGGTTTACCTGAATCCCGAAATTATTTCATGCTATTTTGCTAAAGCTAGCAATTTTTGAAAGTAAACGGTTCGAAAAAGAGGAAAAACTGATTTAAAAATTTCGCTAAGGTTAGAATTTCGGGATTCAGGTTGGGTTTGTATTGACATTGTATTTCATATATGATACACTTATGTCATATATATGAAAAGCAAGTCAAATCTCCTCGAACAACTCAAGTCTTTGCCTCATTTCGAGAAAACCACTGTTTATCAGCTCGGGCAGCAGCTGGGGCTTACGGATTCGACGGTCGATACCTATATCAGCCGCTTTTTGAAGTACGACGAAATTTTGCAGCTCAGGAACGGATTATACGTATCTACGGATTTCTTCGACAAAAATAAGCATGATATTTCCTACTCGTTTTATCTCGCCAACGTCATCCGCAAACCATCGTACGTAAGTTCGTGGGCGGCTCTTCAGTATTATAATCTCACGACCGAAGCCATCCATTCGATTACCTCCGTAACACCCAAAGTCACCCGCGAATATACAACCAAAGCCGGTAACTTTGCCTATCAGTCAATTAACCGGGAATTTTTTGCGGATTTTCACTTGGGGAAAGGAAAATTTGCTTTCTTCATCGCCTCACCCGCTAAAGCGTTGTTTGATTTGTTGTACTTCCGGACACGGCAATTCCGTGGCGTCTCTTTGGAAACAGTTAAAATGTTAGTTGAAGAATTGCGTATAGATTTTGAAGAAATGAGCACAGAAGAGCAGGAAAAATTTTATATGATGATTAAAAATATTTCCCATGAGTGAACAACTCTCATTACTCCTCAAAAAAAGACTCGCCGATCTTGGTCCATACGACGGAATTGACGTGGAAACACGGCGCAATGTTCTTAAAGAAGAGCTGCAGTTTCATATTCTCAATTTTATTTATCACCACCCGGAATACAGCACCTGGATTATGTATGGCGGCTCTGCCCTTCGTATTATTCATGGACTGAATCGGATGTCGGTCGATCTGGATTTTGAAATTTCTCAGGCGGTAACGGAAAAATTTTTGCAGAAACTGAAAAAGGAAATTGAAGATTACTTCATGAATACGTACAGCGCCGCTGCTGACTTTCTGACGGTGAAAATAACCAGCCGCGGTTTGCTGCTGAAATTTCATATGAGTGACGAGTTAGGTTTTAGAGATTCCTCACACCTCGTGCATGTAAAAATCGATCTCAACCATTTTGTTGCGCCAAAAACCGTAACCGAACGCCGGCCGATAAACCGCGATCAGCTGTCTTTTGTCATTCTCACCTACAACATGGGTACACTCATGGCCAGCAAGATTGCTGCTATTTTCCTGCGGGGGAGTCGGGGCGTGGGGAAGGTGAGGTATAACGAAAAAGGACGCGACATTTATGACTTGTTGTGGTATATGGAAAAAAGCCCCGACGGTAATCATATCGTGCCTGATTTTGATTATCTTGCAGCCAAAAATATCGACGTGAAAGATCTGCGTGCACTTTTTGATAAACTCACGCTTAAAATGAATGACGTAAGTGACGCCAATCTCAAGCAGGATCTTTCGCCACTCTTTGTGAATCGGACTTTTATTGAAAATTGGCTGCGGAATTGGCGGGAAAGTTACTTGCGGCTTTTGGAAGACTATAAAATCCGCACCGTGACTACATTAGAAACCCTGCTCATCCGTGAAGATTTCCTTAAGGATGTCTTTTCTTTCATATATCAGTACAACACGGAAGAGGGAAAAACGGCCTACATTATTTACTCACTCCATAAATATTGGATTACAGATGCCAACTTGGAAATACCCGTAGATGAAAAAATAAAAAACCTGGCTGAATTTATCAGAATGGGGATAAGTAGCAGATCTGTTCAAAAGGATACATTGCTGCAGTATGCGACTCTTTTCCATCAGAAGACTGAAAACTATCTCAAAAAAACCAACAGGGTTATGCTTGGCGATAATCTTGTGACAAAAGTAATTCGAATGACGAGTGATAAGTTAAACCAGAAGGAGGAAATTGTGCTTAATGTTTCGACCTTGAAGTCCTGCGAACTTGACGATTTATTGAAATAAACACATCAATATAGTAAATAGTGCCCGGATTCCTGTATGTATTAACCATGTATTGATAAAACCTCTTATTTTGTTTACGATAAGGTACATATTTGTACCCTAACCTAAATAAAACTGTTAAATAGAAGAAATATATGACCACATTCGCGGATTTTCAAAAACTTGATATGCGGCTGGGGAAGATTGTTGCGGTTGAGTTATTGCCGAACGCCAAGTACACGACGCATAAACTGACGATTGATTTTGGCCCTGAGCTCGGGCGCAAAATTTCCTGTGCGCGGGTGGTGCGCTATACGGAGAAGCAGCTTGTGGGTAAACTTGTGGTTGGGGTCGTAAACTTACCGCCGCGACAGATTGGTGTCGCTGTTTCTGAGGTTTTGACCCTGGGTCTGCCTGATGGCAAAAAAGAGTGCATATTATTGACGCCCGACACGGACGCAGACCTGCAACTCGGGGGTAAAGTTTATTAAACCACACGAAAAACCTTACTGTTGACTTTAGCTCTTTTGACTGGTATACTCACTGTAGTGGTCAGAATATCTATATCTTGACCAGTATACAAAGAATATATGCTCAATAACATAGTTTTGAAGCAAAAACAGGAAAAAGAGCGCCTTCTGTCACTCCCCTATGTGACCAGGACACAAGACCATTTTGGCAAGAAATGGCTGGATTCGAATTTGATAAAGGTGGTTTTGGGGCCTCGCCGGGCCGGAAAGTCCGTCTACTCACTCATGCTTTTGAAGGATCGTCCTTTCATGTACTTCAATTTTGATGATGAGGTTCTGGCAAGTGTTGGCGGCATAGCCACAGACGAACTTATGAAAGAACTGCATGCCGCGTACGGAAATGTAAAAAATATTTTATTTGATGAAATCCAAAATTTGCCCGCGTGGGAATTATTTGTAAACCGCCTGCATCGGGAAGGATACAATCTAATACTCACCGGATCTAACGCCCGCCTGCTCTCCAAAGAACTGGCCACCGCGCTCACCGGCCGGCATATTCCCATAGAAATATTGCCATTTGATTTTAAAGAATTTTTGCGGGCAAAAAAGTTTGATGCGGATTCCGAATATAGCTCACTCCCCCAAAAACGTGGCGAACTCCTGCAATTAATGGAGAAATTCTTATTGTATGGCGGCTTTCCTGAAGTTGTGGTAAGCAATCTTGACGCATCGGACTATCTTGAAGTTTTATTCGACTCCCTACTTTTTAAAGATGTGGTAAAAAGGCACCGGGTTAAATTTTCCGCGCAGATAGGAAATTTGGGTTCATATTTAATAAATAACTTTGCCAATCTTTATACCCTACGGAAATTGCAGGATATTCTGAATTTAAAAAGCGTAGCCACAACCGAGAAATATACAAAATATCTGGAAGACGCGTACCTGATATTCTCTTTGCTTCGTTATTCCCCTAAATCCATACAGCGAATAAAATCTCCAAAGAAAGCATACGTCGTTGATAATGGCTTCGTCAGTGCCAAGGCAATCCAACATTCTCCCAACAGAGGTAAACTCATGGAAAATATGGTTTTTATCGAACTCCTTAAGCGTGGCGTCAAACCGAATCGTGAGTTGTTTTATTACAAGACCCGCAATGATCGCGAAGTGGACTTTGTCGTGAAAGAAGGGATAACCGTAATGGAACTCATTCAGGTCTGCTATGAAGCAAAAAATCCGGATGTTGAGGCAAGAGAAGTAAAGGCGTTGGTCGAAGCGGGAAGTGAGTTAAAAACAAAAAACCTGACGGTACTCACCTGGGATGAGAAACGAGAAGTGGCTAAAGACGGCAGTGTTATACAGTTTAGGCCACTATGGGAATGGCTTCTTGAAAAAGAATAAGAGCCCGTCTAAAAATTTTGCGCTAAAATTTATTAACACCTATGAAAAATCTCATCACTTTTCTGCAAAAACAAAAGCTGCTGACATTAGCTATTGGGAGTGGCGCCGAGGTATGGACGGCGAATGTGTATTTTGGTGCGGATGACAAGGGGACGATGTATTTTATCAGCCCGAAAGACAACAAACACAGCCGCATGATGCTGGCCCAGCCGCAGATTGCTTTTGGAGCGGCCTGGTTTGATCCGGCGAATCACAAAAATCGCAAAGGTGTGCAGGGGGTGGGCGTGTGCCGGCCGGCGGAAGATGCGGGTGAAATCGCGCGCGGCGTTGCGCTGCACAATCAAAATTTTCCGGAATTTAAGGAGCGCGTCACGGTGGATTGGATTCGCACGAATGAATGGGGTTCGTGTGTGTGGGTACTGCGGCCGAGTTTCATTAAATATTGGGATGATGAGTCGTATGGCGACGATGAGTCTCAGGAATTTACTTTTCCCGCAGCTTAATTAACGTATACACCTATGGACTTACGCGAAAAAATTATTTTGGTGACGGGCGCGAGCAGCGGCATTGGTCAGGCGACAGCCATAGCCTGCGCGCAAAAAGGTGCACGGGTGATCGTTCATTACCGGAAAAACAAGGCTGGCGCGGAAGATACACTCAAAAAAATGGGGAAATCGGCGAAGGGTGTTGTGGTTCAGGCCGATCTGACACAGCCGGAGCAGATTAAACGCATGTTTCCTCAGGTGGCGCAGGAAGTAGGAAAGATTCATATACTCGTCAATAATGCCGGCGAAGCCCAGTCAGGTGATTTTTTCGATAATGCCCAGTGGCAGGCGCAGTTTGCTAATATATTTTTTTCAGCGCTCCATGTTTCGCAATATTTTTTGCAGCAAAATACGGACGCGGCGATGCGTAAAATCGTGAACATCGGTTCGCTGTATGGCAATCCGCAAAACGGCAATGTTGATTATTTCTCTTACTCTGTCGCCAAGACGGCGCTGCACAGCATGACCATCAACCTTGCCAAACTCGACGCCAAGGTTTTGGTGAATGCGATTGCACCGGGCTATACCTGGACGCCGGCCTGGGAAGGCATTTCTGCCGCTGAGAAACAACTGTGTGAGTCGCGCACCCGTACCGGCCGGTTTGTGCAGCCGGAGGAAGTAACGCAGATGACAATCGCCGTTTTGGAAAATGATTCGCTGACCGGGCAAATCATTACCGTTGATGGCGGTCTTGGGCTGCAGACACTGGAAAGAAAATAAATCCCGTCTAAAAAAAACCGGGTCAAAAATTACTTTGAACACCGGAAAAGATCATTGGGCATGATAAGCCGCCTCACGCCGTTTGGCCTGTTTCACCCTCGTCTTCTTCTTCATCTTCGTATCGATCTACGAAAGTGTTACAGTCAGGACATTCCCACCCTTTAGGAACAGATTCCATAATACCCCCACATTCATTGCAGGGGAGAATATCACTTATGACAGAGCTTGCATTTGGTGGCATTGTTTTCTCCTTTTCAAAAGAGGTTTACCTCCTGCCTTTATGAAATACAAAAACTGCACAACTGTCAAGTATTTCACCTTATCAGTCGTGCGGCTCTCAGAGCTCATCTTAAGAAAATTTTACCCCCGCAGCTTCACAAACGCCGCCACCAATCTATCCACATCTTCACGCGCAAGCAAACTCGAAATCTGCACCCGAATCCGGGCTTTGCCTTCGGGAACGACCGGATAACTGAACCCAATAACGTAAATTCCTTCGGCCATCATCCCGCGCGCCATCTCCTGGGTCTTGCGCGCATCACCCAGCATCACCGGCACAATCGGATGTTCCGAAACCGGCACCGTAAACCCGGCGGCCTGCATCTGCTTACGGAAATATCGTGTATTCTCCCACAATTTCGCGCGCAGCTCGGGGTGACCAGCCAGATAATCCATGGCAAACCCGGCCGTATGCGCAATCACGGGCGGCAACGAATTGGAAAACAGATACGTCCGGCAGCGTTCGCGCAGCATATCAATAATTTCCTGACGACCGGCAATAAAACCACCGCAAGCTCCGCCTAAAGCTTTGCCGTACGTTGATGTAATCACATCCACGCGCTCCAGAACGCCGCATAATTCATGCGTGCCCCGGCCTTCAGCGCCCATAAACCCGGTCGCGTGCGAATCATCAACCACCACCAGCGCTTCATACGTATCCGCCAAGTCACATATCGCAGCCAAAGGCGCAACATCACCATCCATACTGAACACACCATCCGTTACAATGCACTTGGTGCGCCGACCCGCCTTTTGCGCCGCCTGCAAACCAGCCTCCAAATCCGCCATGTCCATATGTTTATAAATATACCGCTCGGCTTTGCACAGGCGAATACCGTCAATAATGCTGGCATGGTTGGAAGCGTCCGTCAAAATCGTATCTTCCTCACCCAGAAAGGCGCTGAAAAATCCCATGTTGGCCGTCATCGCCGAAGAAAACACAATTGCATCAGCCATGCCGACAAACGCTGCTGTCTTGCGCTCCAATTCCTTGTGCACATCCTGCGTGCCACAGATAAACCGCACTGAAGACAGACCATACCCATATTTTTCCAGACCCTCGCGCGCGGCGGCCACGAGCTCATCTGACCCCGACAAGCCCAGGTAGTTATTGGCGCAGCAGTTGAGCAAATCTTTGGTGCCGTCAGCAGTTTGCACGCGGACCATGCGGCCCTGCCGTGAGGAAATCACGCGCTCTTCTTTGTGGAGACCGGCATCGGCAATAGCTTTGAGTTCAGTTTTGAGACGGGCCTGAAGTGATGTGTACATAATTACATTTTCATAAGGATTTTAGGGTGGGCCTGCATAATTTTCAGGAAAGATGCCGGCTCATAATCAGCGAATGGCACAATCGTGTCATGACCTTCATTGAGCATGATGCGCCAGATTTTATCCTGAATGCCATTGGTTGGATCAGACAACATGCGCTGACTGGTTTGCCAGGTCTGAAAGAGCTGACGGCCGATGATGCCGTGCAGCGTTAATCCACGTACAACAATGCTTTTGAACGCCGGCAGCGCGAAATCGCCGTCTTTCAGACCAAAGAGAATCACATGACCACCGCTGCGCGTGACTTCAATGGCGTTGACGACCGAAGCGTTTGGTCCAGCCATTTCAAAAGCTACATCAACACCCTTATTGTAGGTCAGTTTCATGATTTCCGCCCGGAGCTTGGGGTCAGCCGGCACTGCGGCACTGCCTGCCCCGACCGCCGCTGCCCCACCGTCCAGTTTCACCGTCACATGCGCGCCCAATTCGCGCGCCATCGCCAAATTCGCATCCAAGACATCCACCGCAATCACCTTCACCGCCCCAAATGCCCGCGCCAACAGCACCGCAAACATCCCAATCGGTCCGCAGCCCAAAATCGCCACCCGCTTGCCGCGCAAATCAACTTTCGAGCAGGCATGCACCGCATTGCCAAACGGATCCAGCATGGCCGCAATCTCCGGTCGTACGCGCGCAAAATCCACCGCCCACAAATTCTTGGCCGGAACTTTCACATAGCGCGCAAAAATCCCATCCGTACTGATGCCCAAAATCTTTTGATCCTGACAAACTTCCTCTTCACCAACCCGACACTGAAAACACCGACCACACGTCACATGCGAATCACCCGAAACGGCATCACCTTCACGCAAACCATATAATGTACCCACCAACGACCCGGCCTTCACCACCTTACCCACAAATTCATGCCCCAAAATCCGCTGCGTCTTGCCTTCGGCCGCAAGGGAACTGTGAATCAGCTCCTTAAACACCTGCCGCTGCCAAATTCCCCGATCCGTGCCGCACATACCGGCGTACTGAATTTCCAGCAGCACCGACAAAGCGTCTTCGGCCTGCGCTGCCTCGTCCAACTGGGGCATAGCCACTTCGCGTTTGATAAAACCCTGCGAGCGGTCCCAGCCGTCGGCCTTCGTGTCAAAAGTTAGTCCGAAAATGGTTGAAGTGTCAGTCATATATGTAAAAAAATAATAGAAAAACTGGGTGCGGGCGGCGGCGACTCAGGCGGCCGGGCGCCTACCTGTGCAGGAGCCAGTTGTAAAATTGTATCGAAGCTTGGGTGATGTGCCCGGTTTGGTGCTCGTAGTAAAACAGGGCTATCAGACCGGCGATCAGGAGGACGTACAGGATACCGACGGTAGCCAGTTCCCGCCGCAGGTAGCTTTTCTGTTGATTTTCTTGTGTCATAGGTATGTTTATATGCTCAATTCAGAGTATGCTTAGGTATTTTATCCCCACCGCTGGCAAAAAACAAGTTTTGACAAAGGCTTCCAGCAATGGGTACAATGGATATATCAATCATACTTATTTCACACACATGTCATTGTTTTCAAAAAATACCCATGAAGGAGGCAATAGCGGCGCGGCTTCGAATGCCGAGCGCACTGATCAGGTTGAAACGGTTATTGGTCCCAGCATCACCGTCGAAGGTAACTTCACCGGCGTTGGCAATGTCATGCTCCATGGTTCTTTGATTGGGATGCTCCAAACGACGCAGGACATTCATATTGGTACTGGTGCGCACTTGGAAGCTGATGTTATGGGGAACAATATTGTGGTGGAAGGGGAAGTGAAGGGGAATATCAAGGCGTATGGTAAACTGGATTTACGGAGTACGGCGCGGGTGCACGGCAATGTGGAAACGAATGTTATTTCGGTGGAGTCGGGCGCGGTGTTGAAAGGGAAGTGCACTACGGGTTTGGAAGACAAGATGCCACCGGCTATGGATGCGAAGAAAAAAACCGGTGGGAAAAAGTCAGCGGTACGTGCCGTGGATTTTGTGAAAGAAAAATCGGCCGTTGATATGAGGGAAGGCGCGGAAGTGGCCGCATTAAAAGATTAGGAGGGCGTATGTATTTCTATTTTTACGATACATTCTTAACGGGAAAAAAGTATACGGCTGCGATTTCCAATATTGAAACGCGGCTGATTCATTTGGGCCTGCAGGGTCGGATTGAACACTGCTCATTGTTGAAAAATGCCGATGAACTCATTCTCGACGGAATTAAGAAAGGCGCCAAGAATATTGTGGCGGTCGGGAATGATGTGACGTTTTATCAGGTACTGAAAACCGTGGTGGAATATGATGTGACGATTGGATTTATTCCGGTGGGTCGGCGCAGTAACTTTGCGCGGGCGCTGGGGATTCCTATGAATGAGGCGGCTTGCGATGTATTGTCGAAGCGTGTGATTGAGAAGATTGATTTGGGGAAAATCAACGGCGAATATTTTTTCTCAGCGTTGCGTATGGAGTCAAAGGATGTTTCTTTGGAATGTGATGGTCAGTATAAAGTGCGGCTGGGGGAAAATTGCCGCGAGCTGGCGGTGTGTAATATGGGTTCGTTTGCAGAGGGGCGCGACGTGCGCGCGGAAGATGTTCATAATTTGAAAGATGGGTTATTGGAAGCGGTGATTTATCATCGTTCGGGGTGGTCGTGGATGTCGCGGTTCAGGCGGCATGAAGCGACGCGGCGTGACGGCGTGACGGTGTTGCCGGTACGGCGGCTGCGGATTTCGGCCAAGGATAAGTCAGCGCGGGTGATTGCTGATGGCCAGCGGATTTTGAAAACGCCGGCTTTGGTGGAAGTTGTACCCAAAAAACTGCGGATTATTGTGGGAAAGGATCGGATGTTTTAGCTATATATGATTGACTCCTTATGAAGCCTATAGTATTATAGGTTTTATGTTTTATTTGCTGTTCTTTTTTCTTTATGTTTCTTGAAAACTCACTTCAACTTCGCCACGCCTTCTTGCGTGCGCGTCTTCTATAGAAAGGGAATGAAGATGATTAAAACTCATCGCGATCGTTCTTCTCAAGAAAACTTCCTTACTCTCCTCCAAAGCATCCCGGTTCGGCACGCGATGCTCAGCCACACCTACTATGCCGACCGTTGGGCACGGGGACAGCTGACCCTAGAAGGGATGCAGTTGTATTGCCTGCAAAACCGCGGTGAGCAGCTTTTCCAGGAGGCGCTCTGCGTTCTCAAGGGCCGCTCGATCATGCGGCCGGCGATCAACGGGGTTATTGAGCAAAATTTGCTGGACGAAATAGGCCACATGGAATTGTGGCTTACATTCACTGCCGGTGTTGGCCTTAAGGCAAAGGACATTGCCTATGCACCAATGCTGCCGGCGACTAAGGGATTGAATGAGATTTTTCAATACTTTACGTATCGCGCGAAAAATCTCTGGGAAAGCGTTGGGGCACTTTTTGCTTTTGAAGCCCAGATGCCGGCCATATCCGAAGCAAAACTTGAGGCTCTGGATTGTCACTATGCATCTTTTTTTCAAAATTTTACCGTGGCGTCTGAATACTATGAAGTCCACCGAGAAGCTGACAAAAAACACGCGGCTTGGTGGCTTCAGCTTTTTGAGGAGCACTGTCTGGCGCTTGATGACCGCAAGGCGGCTCTGCGTGGCGCTTACAACATGGCCACTGCTCTTGTTGATTTACTTGAGGGTATCCACCGTGCTGACAAAACGCATCGCACCATGGACATTGCCTTCCTGGCGCAGCGTTTTTCGGCCGCTACTTATCAGCAGCCAATCGCGATAAATGCCTAAATTCGTCCCTGCTCACCGGGACACCTCATTTCATTTGTATATTGTTCCACTTTCAAATAAGCCGGCAGAATGTTTTTACATTTTGTCCGGCTTATTTATTTTGTCGTGAATTCTGAAATACCTCTTTTAGGGTAAAGGTATGTACTTTTCTTGCTCCGGACTCCGCCGGGACTACGAAAAGCACATACCTTTACCCTTATATATGTTCTCTTTCATCATTCATGATTTTTCATCTGCTGTAAAAGCGGCGTAAATACATCGTCGTCGGCCGGCATCACGTGTCCAACCCACCGCTCCGTGAACTCCACGCCCCCAAAATCGCGCACAATCACCACCGGCGTCCGCTCAGCTGCTTCACCCATCGCCACATTGGCCATCGCCGCCAGCGAATCCACCATGTTCACCTGCGTCATCCGCAATTCCCGACCAAAAATATCTTTTTTCCCGCGCGCATCAGCTACCGGCACCAACCCAAAATGCCCAATCGAAATACCCACCGTTCCCTGCCGCATAGGCAGCAGCGCACTGTCCGTCGCCACAACCCCCAACTCGCGCACACCATACCGACCACGCGCCCATTCCCAAATCTCACGACACAGCTCCACCACATCAACCGGCCACAGTACAAACCAACCATTGCCATTACTCTCATCAATCCCCGCAAAGGGAATCAACGTATGATATTTCACCGTCAGCGGTACCGGCACACCACTGCCTGGCAAAGGCGCCAAAAACGCTTCCGCCTCAGCGCGCACCAGTCGATCTTTCAAAGCCAGCGCCTCAGCCGGATCCGCCGGCACCTTCACGCACCGCCCCTGATGAATCGCCAACACTTTAGAAGTAATACAAAACACGTCGCGCTCGCGCAGAGCCGGCAGCGCCTTGGCCAGCACGGGATACACATCGGCACGTGGCGGCATCATCACCTCAGTTTTCACTCGAAGAAGTTCCATGACTTTAAATACTATTCCACAAATTTTTCACAGCCTTTTTCACTTCTTCTTGATCAAGCTTTTCCAATTTTCCCATGGTTCGTATCATAATCGCCTTCTCTAAGGTGGTAACTTTATGTATTCGTATCACCGAAGGAAATAATAAACCCGCTGCTTTCCATTCTTTTACCGTGATATCATATGAACTTTTGTAGTGATTTTTACTGGTAATACGTGCGAGAAGTAAATCATCGTCCCCCAAATCATGTAAGACAAGTGCCGGGCGTTGTTTACCCTCAGATCCAGTGACGAGCGGATAGGCTGTCAAAACAATATCACCGAAATTATACTGTTTCATATCGTGTTAAGAGGTTAGAGATTATCATAAGCAGTATCTTCTTCGCTGTATCCCTTCAGGAACTGTTCCTGATTTAATTGAGCCCATGCTCTATCTTCTTCATCTTGGTCTTTTAATACTGATTTCTTAATCTGGGATGGCGACACCACCTTCACTGGCTCAATGACGAGTTTGCCAGAAACGAAAATCGTCCTTATATATCCACCGGCTTCTATTTTCATGATTTTTCTCATTTCGGCAGGGATAGTTACCTGATAATTGCTGTTAATTCGGCCAATTTTTTCAAATTTTTTGACTTCCTTGGCTGGGGAAGTAGCGCGCGTTTTAGACATAATATTAATTTAATAATATATTATAATAATATGCCCTGCTAAGTATTTTGTCAAATTATCCCTTACCTGCGGCATTTTATTGACAAACCGGCCAAAATTGAGTATTGTTAATGAGAAACATTGGCTAACTTTACAAAAAAAATGAACGTTACTGAGCTCATCCGCCGACTCAAAATGACCAAAGAAGAATTCTTCCCCCTCGTTCAGGGGTTGGGTTTTGATATTGGCTCACGGGCCATTAAGGTCAACGACCAGGTGGCGCAAAAAATCGTTACGGCCATCAACCGCCAGCGCAAAGCTGCCAAAAAACAGAGCCTGTTTGGTCCGGAAAAAGTTGAAGCCAAGGTCATTGACGAAGATGCTAAAATCATCGACATTCCCGACAACCTCACCGTCAAATCATTTTCCGAAAAACTGGAACGCCCGGTCACCGACGTCATTGCCGTGCTCATGAAAAACGGCATCATGGCCACCATCAACGAAAATCTGGATTTTGATACGGCCACCATCATCGCTGAAGATCTCGGTTACCGCACCCAGCGCGGCGGCAAAACTGAAAAAGGTGATACTGATGCCGAAAAACTCCTGGCCACGCTTCTGAATGATGAAGACAGCAGTAAGAAAAAAGATCGTGCTCCGGTGGTCGTTGTTATGGGTCACGTTGATCACGGCAAAACCAAACTGCTCGACACGATTCGCAAAACTCAGGTCATGGACAGCGAAGCCGGCGGCATTACCCAGCATATCGGCGCTTACCAAGCTGAACACAACGGCCGCAAAATTACCTTTATTGATACACCTGGTCACGAAGCTTTTTCGGCGATGCGTTCGCGTGGCGCGCGCGTGGCCGACCTGGCGATTCTTGTCATCGCAGCTGATGACGGCATCAAACCCCAGACTGAAGAGGTAATTGCGCTCATGGAAAAAGCCAAGCTGCCGTTTATTGTGGCGATCAATAAAATTGATAAACCTGACGCTGATATTGAACGCGTCAAAAAACAGTTGTCTGATCTGAACCTGATCCCGGAAGACTGGGGCGGTAAAACGATTATTGCGCCGGTGTCTGCCAAACAAGCCAAGGGTATTGATAACCTCCTGGAAATGCTGTTGCTGGTGGCCGATATCGAGAAAGAACAAATTCAGGCTGACCCGAAACGTCTGGCGGTTGGTACGATTATTGAATCTCATGTTGATAAGGGCAAAGGTCCGGTGGCGACCGTGCTGGTGCAAAGCGGTACGTTGCGCATTGGTGATGTTGTGCTTGTGGGTAATGTGGTTGGTAAAATCAAAGCGCTGACCGATTGGAACGCCAAAGCGTTGCGGGAAGCGCCGCCATCAACTCCAGCCCAGATTCTCGGTCTGAAGGGCGTGCCTGTCGTTGGTGATATTTTGCAGGTGAGTGATGATAAAAAGGCCATGAAGAAGCGTTTGAAAGATTACCACCGTTTCTCGCACAGCGCCACCGTATCTGAAACTGAAACCAGCAGCAAAAAAGAACTGCGCGTGTTATTGCGGGCTGATACTTTGGGTTCTTCTGAAGCCATTGCTGAGTCGCTCGAAAAAATTCAGCACGCCGAAGTTTCGGTAAAAGTTATGAATCAGCGGCTGGGAAATATTACGGAAAAAGATATTGTGCAGGCTGAAGCAGCCGGTGCTGTTATCTATGGCTTTCATGTTGGTTTGACGCCAGGTGCTGAGCAAACTTCACACACATCACAGGTGGAAATAAAACGCTACTCGATTATTTATGAATTGCTCGATGATGCCAAGGAGCGTCTGGAAAAATTACTTGATCCGGAAATTGTTTTCTCACAAATCGGTAAAATGAAACTTTTGGCCTTATTCCGCAGCGCCACTCATTTTCAGATCGTCGGTGGAAAAGTTGTTGATGGTGCCATCAGCAACAATGCGCCGGTGAAAGTGTACCGCGATGGAAAACAGGTTGGTGAGGGCCTCATTACTGAATTACAGTCAGAGAAGAAACGTATCGCCAAGGTGGAAAAAGGCGCCGAATGCGGCATCAAATTTGAAACTTCCACTCCGCTGCAGGTTGGTGATGAACTTATCGCCTTCAGTAAGGAAAATAAATCCCGAACTCTCAAAGTATAGTGTATGGCCAAGCAGCGCACTTCCCAGGTCAATGAGCTTATTAAACAACAACTCGGTGAAGTGATTTTGCATGAACTGGAAATGCCGCCGGGCAAACTTGTCACCATAACCAAAGTTGATACTTCCCGCGATCTGCATTACGCTCGGGTTTATCTCAGTGTTCTGCCCACCACAGCTGAAAAAGAACTTTTTTCTTTGCTCAAAAAAAACATCCGCCAGCTGCAGTACCAGCTCCATCAAAAAATCAAGCTGCGTATCAGTCCCAGACTTCATTTTACGATTGATGAAGCGCAAAAAAAGGCCGTCCGTATCAATGAACTTCTTGACAGGGTAAAGTAACTCGTAGAGCTTGGGGAATATGTATTTGAAACTCGATGGTCGGGCGGTAGCTTTTGCTGAAATACGCATAAAATACTCAGGGCGCGTAAGCGCCAGAATATAAGCATATTCGTGCAGGAAATTATACACAAATCAGACTCCGAGCTCGAGTTGAAAATATATATTCCCCAAGCTCTCCTATGCATACTCCACACATACTTCAAAAAATACAATCGGCGCAGCGCATTGTGCTGGTCTGCCACCAAAATCCCGATGGTGATACCCTTGGTGCACTGACGGCTTTTGCTGAAACT
>MHKD01000039.1 GCA_001818775.1 Candidatus Kerfeldbacteria bacterium RIFCSPHIGHO2_12_FULL_48_17 | reverse complement strand
GGCCTGGAACCCATTATAAAAATTCCCAAGGCCGCCATTGCCCGCGCCGTTTCCCTCAAAGAAAAAATCACCGCCCTGCGCGACCTGCTTGATCATAGACAGCAGATAAGTTTCCGCGAACTCATGGCCATTGAGACCAACGCTGACCGTACCGACGTTATCGTAACTTTTCTGGCTATGCTAGAATTAGTGAAACAACGCCAGGCCGTCGTCCAACAAAAAAAATCCTTTGATGATATAATAGTCAGCAAAGTTTAATTTTTTCCGCAATTATGAACGAGACCCCGCAACAACCAACACATACGCAAGAGGCTACGCTGGCGCAAACCATCGAAAGCCTGCTCTTTGTCAACCAGCGGCCTTTTTCCTCCAAGCAGTTGGCGAAGTTTTTGGAAAAACCACTCGCAGATGTGCAGCAGGCCATAGATGAGCTCATAAAAAAATATGACGCTGGCAACGGGGGAATAGTGGTTCAACGTAATGAGGATAAAATTCAACTGGCCACCGCGCCCCAGACCGCGCCAACCATGCAAAAATGGATCAAACAGGAGCAGAATAAAGAGCTGACCCGACCGTCACTCGAAACCCTCACCATCGTTGCGTATCGTGGCCCGGTGACCAAAGCCGAAATCGAAATGATCCGCGGTATTAACTGCAGCCTGATTTTACGCAACCTCATGATCCGCGGCCTCGTCGAAATGCTGCCCGGCAAAGATGAGCACGACACCAAATACCAGATTTCCTTTGAATTCATGCGCTGGCTGGGCCTGAAAGAAACCAAAGAGCTGCCGGAATTCGCCCAGCTCAACAGCAACGAATACCTGGCGGAACTCCTTGGTAAAGCTAAAATTATTGAATGACTTTCAGGACATGAAAGTCTAAATATAACCATGGTTATCGATCTCCTTATCAGTCTGGCTATTTCGAACGCGCTCATATCACCGGCGCCGGTCAAACCCGGAGCTGACTTTGTGAGTTCCGCCAGTATGGCCAGCGACGGTCACATTGATTATCATTCGGGCGAGCGCCTTCCCACCAACGGTGACAAAATGAGACCACCGCGCAAAACCGGCGACAGCCTGGGTGTGGAAATAAACGCCGCAGCCGCTGCCATTGTTGACGCGCGCTCCGGCGCCATACTCTGGGAAAAAAATGCCGGCAAAAAACTTTCCGTCGCGAGCATTACGAAGCTGATGGCCGCCGCAGTGTTCCTGGATCACAATCCAGGCTGGGACAAGGTTAAAGCCTTTGAGGGCAATGAAAATGATGTCATCGGTGCCAAATTCACTGTTGGCGATGGTGTTGCCTTTACGGTGAAAGACATGTTTTATGTGATGCTCACCGGTTCAGCCAACAACGCCGCGCGGGCGATTGCGCACACCACCGGCCTCACCGAAGAGGATTTTACGAAAGCCATGAACGCCAAGGCCTTGGAACTCGGTATGGAGAATTCATCTTTCGTGGAGCCAAGCGGCCTTGATCACCGAAATATATCAACCGCCCGCGACCTCGCCAAACTGGCCACATACATTTTTCAAAATGAAGATGTCCGCACCGCCACCACCATCCCCAATCACCAGCTCAAAGCCACCAACGCCGATGAAGAACGCACCGTTAAAGCCACCAACAAGTTGCTGAAAACCTATCTCGATGAAGCGCCGTACGCCATTACGGCAGCCAAAACCGGCTACACGGAAGAAGCGGGATTTTGCCTGGTTCAGCAGACGAAAATGGAAGGAAAAGGGGAAGTGCTGGTCGTGGTGCTCAACAGCGAAACCGAAGCCACGCGCGCCAGCGATATGAAATCACTTACCAACTGGGCATTTGAAAATTATCAGTGGTAAGGCTACTCTATAAATACCATAGGATTTTCGAGCTTGTATGAAGTTCGAGGCGAACGCGAGGAACGGAATAAACTGTATGTGTTATACAGTGAGTGAGTACCGGAGCGTTCAACGAAGAAATTCACCAAACTCGAAAGTCCTACACCCATCTTAGTTTTAATATATAATGTATGTCCGACAAAATTCGTGTGGCGATCAATGGTTTTGGTCGCATCGGTCGCAGCGCCTTCAAAATTGCGCTCGAACACCAGGATGAAATCGAAGTCGTGGCCATTAATGATCTCGGTCAGGCTGATTATGCGGCCTATTTGCTGAAATATGACACGGTGTATGGAACGTATGATAAAGTGGTGAAGGCCAGCAAAGATCACGTGGAAGTTGACGGTAAACGCTATCCTATGGTCAGCATACCCGGCGTTGATAAACTGCCCTGGAAAGAATACCAGGTTGATGTGGTGCTGGAATGCACCGGCGCGTTCACCAAAGCCGCTGACGTTCGCAAGCACATTACCGCCGGCGCCAAAGCAGCCATTATTTCCGCTCCGGCGAAAGGTGATGATCCGATCGGCACGTACGTGATTGGCGCGAATGCCGATCAGCTCGACCCCACCAAAGAAAATATTTTCTCCAATGCATCGTGCACAACCAACTGTATTGCCCCGGTGATGGCGCTGATGCACTCGCATTTCACGGTGCTGAAATCTTTGATGACGACCGTGCATGCCTATACCGCGACGCAGGCGCTCGTTGATGGCGGTAAAGCCAAAGACTGGCGTGAATCCCGCGCTGCCGCTTTGAATATTATTCCAACTTCAACCGGTGCTGCCAAGGCTACAGCTTTGACGATTCCTGATCTGAAGGGCAAGTTCGACGGCATTTCCATGCGCGTGCCGGTAGCGGTGGGTTCCATTTCCGATGTCACGATGTTGGTCGGCAAAAAAACTTCAGTCGAAGAAATTAACGCGATGTTTACCAAGGCCGCGCAAGAAAATCCCATGTACAAAGGCGTGCTGGCAGTAACCGAAGAGCCGCTCGTTTCCGCCGATATCATTGGCAGTACTTTTTCAGCGATTGTTGATCTGCCGCTGACCCGCGTCATTGATGGTGACCTGGTCAAAGTCGTGGCCTGGTATGACAATGAATGGGGCTATTCCAACCGCCTCGTTGAACAGGCGATCAATGTCGGGAAACAGTTGAGGGGTTAAAGCTATGAATCCAGAAAAACCACCAATGTCGAAACCAGAGCAATCGAGTGAAGAAAAAGAGAAAAAAGGTTATGACTTTGAGACGGCATCGGTCAATGAAAAAATTTATAATGTGGAAATGTTGGAATCGGTCGCTGAGCACATGAAAACCGAAGAAATGCCACTCGAAGATCTGCGCCACGCTGTGGGAGAAGGCCATTACTACTGGGAAGATAAAAAAGGAGAAAAACTGGGACCGCATCAAATATTGAAAGATTGGGAATCTGCTCAGGAGAATGAAGATTGGGCCGATCATGTTGCAACTATTAAGCGGGCCAATCTTGAGAATCCTATTTGGATAAGCGCTGATGGGTTGGTTTTTAATGGTATGCATAGGTTGACGCGAGCATTTGTTGATGGCGCAAAAAGCATTAAGGTGAAAAAATTTTCAGAGCTACCGGAAGACGCTGAAGTAAACGATTGATATAAAGAATTGAGTTTTATATAAAGTATAAAAAATATGGCAGAACGACTCGAAGACATGATGGCTTCCCGCCGCAAACGGTTGCAAAGCCTCATCGATCACAAAATTGATCCCTATCCAAGTACAACCGAGCAAACGCACACCATTGCCGAAGCGCTGAAGGATTTTGACGCGCTCGTGGAAGTAGCTACTGCCAGTACGACGCCGACCCCAGGCGCGCCAACCGGTGGAGCCGCAAACGCCACCACCACGAACAGCAAACCCGGCACACCCATCACTCTTGTCGGCCGCATCCGCTCCTTGCGCGACATGGGCAAAGTTGTTTTCTGTCACATTGACGACGGCACCGGCCGCATCCAAATCCTGCTCAAAAGCGATGAAGTCGGCCAAGACCAACTCAAATTTTTCCTCAGCCATTTTGACGGCGGCGACTTTATCGAAGCCAGCGGCGTACTGTTCACTACCCGAACCGGAGAAAAAACCCTGCGGGCCAAAACCTTCCGCATGCTCGCCAAAGCCCTGCGTCCGATTCCGGCCGAGCACTACAAAATTGCCAATGAAGACACGCGCCTACGCAAGCGCTACCTCGACATCCTCCTTAATCCCGAAATCAAAGATCTCTTCGTCAAAAAAGCCGCCTTCTGGAACGCCACCCGCGAATTCCTCAACAAACAGGGTTTCCTGGAAATGCAGATGCCGATCCTCGAGTCAATTCCCGGCGGCGCCGAAGCTGAGCCCTTCATCACACACCACAAGGCCCTCGATCGCGATTTGTATCTGCGCATTTCCCTGGAACTCCCACTCAAGAAAATGCTCGTGGCCGGTTATCCCAAGGTCTACGAAATCGGCCGCATCTTCCGCAACGAAGGCATCGACCGCGAACACCTCCAGGATTACACGGCCATGGAATGGTACTGGGCGTATGCGGATTTCAACGAGCTCATGAAGTTCACACAAAAACTCTACCGCCACATCATCAAAAAAACGTTTGGCACGCTGCAGCTCAAGTATCAAGGCGAGACAATTGACTGGGGTGCGCCCTGGCCCAAGCTCGATTATTTTAAATTATTTAAAAAATATACTGGCCTGAATCTCAACAAGGCCAGCGAAGATGATCTGAAAAAATATGCCGCCGCGCAAAGCATTAAGTTCGAGCCGAGCGCTGGCAAGGGTCGCATTATTGATCTGATTTTCAAGAAGAAAATCCGCGGGCTGCCGGAAATTTCCATGCAGCCGCATTTCTTGATCAACCAACCGATCGAAATTGAACCGCTGGCCAAAAAGGATCCCAAAAATCCGCGCGTGGTTCAGCGCATGCAGATCCTGGCCTGTGGCTCGGAAATGGGGAAGGGGTTTGCCGAGCTGAATGATCCGATCGATCAGATGCAACGTTTTGAAGCGCAGATGAAGCTGCGGCAGCAAGGCGACACCGAAGCGCAGATGCTCGACAAAGATTTTATGGAAGCGATGGAATACGGTATGCCGCCGGCTGCTGGTTTCGGCATGAGCGAGCGCAATTTTGCCATATTCAATGACAAATCCGTGCGCGAAACCGTCGTGTTCCCACCGATGAAGGATGCGGAGTAGTCCTTGGTGAGGGCGCGCGTGGTAGAAAATTTCAGAGGAAATAAAAAATGGGTGGCACAGGGTTAAGATGTGCCAGCCATTTTGCTAGGTGAGATGCCGAAAGTCGATAACCGGAACGAGTTCATCGAGATCGATGAGTCGACAAAAAGAGGTCATCAGCTGAAAGGTTCGGATTAAAAAATAACCATGTCGGCCGCCCGCTCCAGTCAGGGATATTACAACTTCGTCATACCCTGCGGCTGAGCATTGCCCACTGACAACCGGGGGTCCAAGGAAGGGGTTATCAACATCAATCAGACAGCGGTATTCGATGTCTCGGAAACCAGTGTCCGGGAGGACATAGGTGTAATCTACTGCACGTCCGTTAAAGTAAAATCCCCGTAAATGGGCATTCCCGATAAAGAGAAAGTCGATCGTTTCTCGGGGATGTTGGTGTTGGGGTAGAAGTGTAGGATCGGGTGGTTGCGCCAAAGCGAACTCACGGTGGCGTTTTATAAAGCGGCCAAACGCCGATTCTTCCTCATACGTCTTTGGGTCAAAGGGGAATCCCTGTGAATTTTTCTTCGGGGCAGTGGCAGTGAAAGGAACAAGTTGCGAATTTGGTATATTTACGAGTATGAGCGTACTCATAAAAACTCCTTAATATTGGTTCGGGTTTGTTTGTGTTTTCTGGGCGAACAGTAGAACATTTCACCAAACTTGTCAAGGGCACCCCCGGGGTGTATACTTAAACAAACATATACCAAACGTCATATGGAGCGGAATCATCAGTTATATTGGATGGGCGCAGCTATCATAACAGTGTGTCTTTTTTTTGTTCCGGCAATGAGCCATGCAGACGAGCTGAACATTCCAACGCCACCGGATATTGCCACGCTCAAAGCAAACGTACGTGTCACCCCGGACAATCCCTGGTATAATTTGAAACTTGCCACTGAGTGGTTCTGGCGGGATATTCAATTCAGCTGGGAGGCAAAAGTGAGATTGTTAAATCAGCACATGGAAGAGCGCGATGCTGAAGCAATTATCATGCAAGAAGAAAAAGGCATGCAGTCGAAAGAATACATCAATGCGATTGGCATGTATCTCGATTACCAGCGTCAGGTTTTGGATCTCATTAAAGAAAACAGGCCGGATGTGTCAGGATTACCAGGAGATTCTCACGAACCAGGTAGGGCGTAATGAACAACTTGCTGAAGCGATACGCACCGCACCGGAAAAGGCCGTATTTGAATCCAGGGTGAACGACCTGCGCGCCAAGCTTAATCAAGCACGCGATACAGGCGATACCCAAAAGGCCGATGAGATACTCAAAGAACTGGAAAAGGTCAAAGCCGATTCCTTGGAGTTGACCAGATATCAGGACAACTATGATCTTGGATTTGATGATGCAAACAGTAATATCGAGAACTATTTCACCGGCAGCGCCAAGATAGAACTCATGGAGCGCGTTCGTGTGAACGCATAGCACGAAGAGTTTAAAAAACGCCATTGCTCTACAGAGAACAATGACGTTTTTATAAGGAAAGTTGTTTTTTTATGAGAGGGAGGTAATGGAGAGACTGTTGACGGAAAGGTTGTTGTGCGATGGCAGACAAAAGATCAATTTCACTTGATAGAGTAGGGGTGTGAATATTGTATAGCTGGGCTATAGCTTCCCAGAGAACGGTTCCAAATGGTACATCTTCTGTAATGTACCGGTGTCCAAAATTTTCCGGTGCTAAAAATTTTGCAAAAGCGCCACATTCAAGAAAATGTTTCTCTTCCAAAGTTCCTGAATCGTCGTGAGATAGAATGGTGCCAGTAAATTCTTCCCAAGAAAATCCTTTTTCCTTTATTACACGAAGTATGTTCATGCGCTCCTTATTTTTTTCTCGTAGTACAGACATCACACCAGAACTAAGACCGTCTTTATAGAAAATGAAGTCACCTCTTTCGTTCTCGATGCGCGCAGCATTCAGGAGTGATATCGTTGGATGAAAGAGAGGATTTGGATTTGAAAGAGCAACGGAAATTTTGCTAGCACCGACAGCAAGTTTTGGTATAATAAGTCTAAGTAATGGAATTAATTCCGGAAGTTTTTGTATTTCGCTGTCAAAAAGCACGCTCTGCGTCCAAACCGACCTTAGAATATGCCAAGGATTTTTGCTGGTAATTCGACAACCGTATGGTAGGGTATTCGTTTCAACGAGTGCGATGTCCGGATGAGATGTACGGCAGGAATGAAAAAACAATGATCCAAGATTTCCGGGCATAAAAATTACACCGCGGCATTTTTTTCGGCTTGTTTCAAGTATTTTTGAAATGCCTAAGTGAGCGAATGCATGAGTAACTACGAACCAATAATCATAATCATCAATTTTTTCAAAATGAACCACCTGAAGCCGTGCTTTTCCTGGCCGTATTCCAAAAACCTCTATTACCCCATCATTTTTTAGAAGGCAGTCTAAATTCGTTTGAAAAACGGGCATATCTGTGACAGACGCGTCCACGCCTTGTTCCAGAAGATCAAAAGCAAGTGACGTTCCCCCGGGGCCAGTACCAATAATCAATATCTTCATATCCGTCTCCTTTGTTTTGAAGGTACACCATATTCCTTATTAAGAACTTGACATCATGGGCAGAGCAGCTAATATAAAGCTGCTCTTTGACAAGATAGCTCACGATGGCTATATTAAATAGTATAGTACAACAAGTGTCAAATAAAATAAGGAGGTATACGCCAATGGATATTAATGAACTAGAGGGAATATTGTTAAGTCATCCTGATTTATCAAATCTTCCGACAAAGGAACAATTGGACATAATCACAGAGCGTTCAAAGCATATTGTAGGAAATGAAAGGCTGAAAGAGTTATTCCAAGAAGCACAAAAAACCAAGCGTCCTATACGGATAAAATATGGTATTGATGCAACAGGAAAGGAATTGCACTTAGGGCACGCCATACCGCTTTTTGTATTGCGGCGTCTCCAGAAGATGGGGCACGAAATAACATTATTGATAGGAGATTTCACGGCACAGATAGGGGATCCAAGTGGGCGAGTTACGAGTCGTCCCATTCTCACCAAAGAAGAAATTCAGGATAATGCAGCGCGTTTCAAAGAGCAGGCAGCAAAAATCATTGATATAGAAAAAACAATCGTCCGTTTCAATACGGAGTGGTTGAATGATTTTAAGCTAAGTAAATTTCTACAGATTTGTGGGAGCCTTACGGTTGCGAGTGCTATGCAACGTGAGGATTTTCGTAATCGAGAAACTATAACCCGCGCTGAAATGCTATATTCAACGCTTATGGCCATTGATTCAGTGGTGCTAGGGGCGGAAATTGAACTTGGTGGTGACGACCAACTCCTGAATTTTCATGACACGAAGAGGGTAATGCACAATGAAGGCATGCAACCGCAAGTAGCCATTACAACAGAATTACTCTTAGGAACAACGGGTGACGGAAGAAAGATGTCGAAATCCTATGGAAATTATATTTCCCTCACGGAAGACGGGTCAAGTATGTTCGGAAAATTCATGTCTATTAAGGATGAACAACTGGAACAGTATTTCAAACTCTTGACGGACATCCGCAATGTGCAGTGGGACGAGTTGGATAAGGCTATGAAGTCAGGTACAATCCATCCGATGGAAGTAAAGCGACTTTTAGCGAGAGTGGTCATTTCCGATCTTTCCGATCGCGAGGCCGCACGAATAGCAGAAGAAGATTTTCAGAAGCGGGTGGTAGAAAAGGTTCTTCCTGAAGATATAAAAAAACTCACCATCGCTGCCGATAAAGCAACTTCGTGGTTGGAAATTCTTGATACTATCAAGCTTCCGCAGGTGAAGAGTAGGGCGGATATAAGACGCCTTATGAAAGAAGGCGGCGTACATGACATAACAGATCCAGAAACATCTGTAATAATTCAACTAACTTCAGTATTACCAAGGCATGATATTGTGTATACACTTCGTGTAGGAAAACGAACGTATGTGCAATTCATTATCAAAAAACATTCGGAAGAAAAACCGGAATAGCATAAGGAGAATATTTGATGAGTTCTAATAAAGATGATTTTTTAGAAAATATTGGATCTCGATCCGATCGTTTTGATAGAGACTACCCACACTTTGTGGAAATGAAAGGAGTTTTTCGAAGGGTGGCTGGGGCTATAGTATCTGGGGATATCTCGATATTTCCTGAACAGAGAGGAAAAGGTCTGGACAGACGAGTGGGCGTGGAGATTGAGTATTCCTGCATACAAGAGGATGGAAAGAGTCTACTGGAGACAACAAGAAATTCTCTAGTAGAAGCAAATAAAGACGTTTTGCAAAAGGAGCTTGGTGCAGCACAGATTGAAATAACAACGCCGGCAATAAATATTTCCGGAACGCGTGGTTTTCAGGAGTTGTTCCAGAGTATCTCGGATGTAGAACAATTTGCGATTGATCAGCTTCATACGCTCGGAGCACGACCGGTACGTCTTGGGATAGATCCTGTTGTTCATCTGGACGAACGTTGTCGAACACAAACAGTACAGCGGTATAGAGATGTGCCAGATTTCCACACGAAGAACCGTCGACAGGGGTTATTTCGCTTTCTTGTGGTGGGTAATCAGATGATTCCGGTATATTCTGGAATTGTAGTCGGAGCTATGTCGAGCGTCCAAGCGAATGTAGATTGTCATTCCATTACAGAGGCTATTGAAATGTTGAATATAGCGCTATGCATAGGACCATTTGTGGTCGCCATGGGTGCAAATGCCCGCTTTATTAATGGTGTTGATAGTGGAATGGCTGACATGAGAGGAGCGTTATGGGAGTGGAGTCACGATATTCGGACCTACGCTGAAATGTGCACAGGAAAGAGTTCACGTGTGGGTTTGCCAGAAGAGTACTTCACTGATTTGCAAAGCTACTTTAAAGACGTGTATGATCAGCCGCCAATATGTAAAGACCCGGAAAAAGCCTTTGAAACTTTTATTGGGCTCTACTGGAGAGACTCCCGTTTGAAATTCCTCCGCAGGGGTGAAGAAACTGCGCAAACAGTGTTGGAGTTCAGGCCACTGTCTTTACAGCCCAGTATAGAAGAGAACTACGCTCTTTTACTCTTTTTCATCGGGTTAATGTTTCAATGGAAAAGTGAACAAATTCCACTCATGCCATTGTCCTATGTGCATGACAATCGGTGGTCAGCCATGATGGATGGAATACGGGGAGTTTTTTGGTCATGGAGTGGAAGTGGTTTAGTGCAGGCCTCGGGTAGAGAAGTGCTAGAAAGAATGCTCATTATGGCTTTTAATGGCCTTTTAGGTCTTGGTGGCAATGAAAGTGATTTGGCGTGGGTTCGTGAGATTTGGGAGGATCGTTTGATAAATGGTCATCCTTCTGATATAATTTTTGACGAGGTTCTGAATCTTCTGAGACAAAAAAGAAGCAGTAGTGGTCTCGAAAGAGAGCTTTTCTGCGAATACTTAACTATGAAAGTGAGGTAATTATGGAATGGACAGAAGTTGAAAAAATTATCGGCAACGAACCACTCGTATATGGACAGCCTACTCTGAAAATGCTCCAACATTCTTTGGCGCAAAATAAGGGAGGGGCTTTGTATTATGGAACGGGCTTAACAACGCCAAAGGCGGTTTCGGTTGGCTTGCCGTTTGATGTACTGATTCTGATACTCGTAGCCGAAAAACTCCGCCGTTTATTTGACATGGAGAGAATTCATCATCATATTGCTGATAGTCACGCCCTCACAAATTCCTTTTGTACTTCGGAAGGGGTCGAAGCTCTGTCACAGGAGTACAAAGATATTCTCGGGCGAATTGCTCGATTAGGGAATATCGCACTTCAAGTAAAATTTTCTTCGGAGTTTGACGGATCGAATGAATATCAAGAAGTGCTGAAGACCATCCATACGGATAAAAGCGAATATGTGCAAAGAGAGCTGACTGATATTCTCTGGTACCAGAAAAAGGAGGATGTTCGGCTCAAGCTTGGTTGGTTGGTGCAGGGTGGTGAAACGGCCGTGGGTTTTGATGAAAGATTGTATGATAGGGAGTTTCGTAAATTGTGTAAGGAGGAAATGTCGTTTGCGTATTGCGTTTCCGGTCGAACTTTTGACAAGCAAAGAATGAAGGCGCCTCCTTATATCAGTATAGAAGGCGAAACGCGGATCTTACTAAAACCGAATGAGGATGTTCGTAAAAAATATAATGAGGCGGTACAAAAATGGGGAGATAAAAACCTCGGCGGCGCAGTGAAGCATCTTTCGCTGATACTGCGACTTTGGGAAAAAATGACGGATTCGCAAATTCCGCACGATATGGATACTCTTGATCGCACGCAGTATCTGATAAACAGCATTTTTTCCTAACGAGAAGAGGTTTGACTTTATGTTTTATGAGAGAGGAGTTTATAGGCCACCTTGATTTTTTCATGGATTCATGGAATAATTGAGGTGGCGTTTTATTTTTTATCAACGTATAGTTAAAAGGAGGTACGCCAATGAATAGTGAGTATATTAGTGGGATAGATGTTTTTTTATTGTGTATTCCACTACCCCAGCCTTTCCGTCTGGGTTTTGGTGAACTCTTCACCCTTCCTCGGGTAATTCTCCGTTTCAAAATTGAAGGAAGATATGGGGAATATTTTTCATACGGAGAAGCGGCGATTGACTTCCCTTTTTCAGCATATGATGCTTGGGACAACATATGCGCCCTTCGTTCTTTAACAATTATAGGCAGTAAAGTAGAGGGCAGAGAGAAAATCCTTGAAGCTGCATGGAAAGACCGCCAGAAAGATTTTTGTTATGCGGCACAAGCGGCGTTGAATATGGCTCTAGACGGTGCTTATGCACAAAGTCAAGAAAAAACAGTCGCCGCCATGTATGGTAGTTCGGTGCGTTCAGGACAGATTTTGCAAAGTGTTGGAATGAGTACAAACATTAACGTTATTCAAGATGAGATAAAAAAAATTTGTCTCGGAGGGCGTATCCCAAAAATAAAGTGTGATGCTGATATTGCCAGTTCTACGAAAACACTGAAGGTCGTTGCGGAGATTTGTCAAAAAAATAACAGAGGTTTTCTTGCAGATTTCAATGCATCCCTGAATGAGGATGCGTGGAACGATCTTTTAAGGGGCATTGCTAATGATAGGGTAGTTCGCGATATGTGGAAGTACGCAGAACAGCCAACTTTAACAGAATTAGGAATAGAGGGTCTGATAAGGGCGAATATAACAAGTAAGGAATTTTTCCCAGGTCTAGAAATTATTGCAGATGAAACACTTCTCGACGAGGCAGATGCAGAAAGGTGTGGGGCGCATGAGATTATTTTAAATCTCAAACTTCAAAAGGTTGGTGGAATCGATAGGGCAAGGAAGCTTTTGGAGACAGCGCAAAAGCACGCAGGTAAAAATTACCGCGTAAAGGCAACGGTAGGGGGAACTTTTCCTACAGCACTTGGTCGTGTTTATGATCAGAACGGAGCGGCCATACTTGCATCATCAGACATGCCTTCAGATGGGTGGCAGCCAGCAACGGATTGGTTTACAGGTCCCCTGCATCTGATTCACGAGGCATTCTGTCTTGATCAGGGAGGAAGCGCAATATTAATGAAGGGAAAGGGGTCGGGATTTTCTGTTGATGAGGAAAAGATGAATGCACTTGTGATCCCTGTGCCCGAAGAAGAATATAGAAAAATCAGGACCAACGGTAAGGGTAACTACATAACTATTCGTCTCAAAGATGAGTCAGCATACAGAGAAAAGTACGAAATTCTGACTGGAAAAAAATTCGACTGGAATCTGTAAGAAAGGAAAAACTATGAAAAGAAGAATTGTTTTAAGTGAGTATGCACCAATGCGTGCAGATGCGTTTTCTTCATGGTTGCCAGATGTCATGGTATGCAAACGCTACGAAGGCGTTCCATTACCAGATTCGTTTGATGTACTCATATTGAGTGGCGGTCCTATGTCAGCTCATCCGGAGGATAGAAAAATTCATAAATTTCTTGAGGAGGACTATAATATCGTAAAGTCTCTACTCACATCCTCTGGTGACACAGCAAAGCTATTCGGTATTTGTTTAGGTGCACAGCTAATTACATTTGCACTTGGTGGCAGAGTAGAAGAGGGCGAGTGGGTGCGAGGTTGGCAAGAATTAAGCAAGAAAAAGGGTCATAATATTTTTCCCGATCTGAAAAAATTTCATCAATTTGAGTTTCATAAAAACCATATCCGAGAACTTCCAGATGAAGTAGAGGTTTTAGCTGACTCTAAAACAGATGCAATAGAGGCGTTTGTTTTTCAAAATCGTATTTTTGGTTTTGCTTACCATCCTGAAGTAACTTCAGTAGATGCAAAAAGAATTTATGAAGCAGTGAATGACTTACTACTTCCTCATGAGACTCACATGGAGGAATTTACACAGAATTTTCCAAGCGCCAGCTTGGCAAGTAGAACATTATTTGACTATTTACTGCAAGAAGGGTAATTTATAGACAAGGGTTGGTTTTCCATCCTTTGTTTTATTAAGAAATAAAGACTATGCTGCGAATCGGAATTATCGGTTTACCAAACGTAGGAAAATCAACACTTTTTAATGCCATCGCACATCAAGCAGTGCCGCAGAAAATTTTCCTTTTTGTACGATAGAAACCAAATACGGCCATCGTGAACGTTCCCGATGAGAGGATAACAAAAATCGCCGAAGCCACAAAGAACACAAAACTTTTTCCCGCAACCATGGAATTCTGGGATATCACTGGGTTAGTTCCGGATGCGCATGCGGGAAAGGGTCTGGGAAATGAATTTTTGTATAATATTCGTTCCGCGGACTGTTTTCTACATGTCGTGAGAGCTTTCTCCGATCCGCGAATAATTTAGTCGCATAACATGTTAAAAAATAATAAAAGGTGGATAATCGGGGCTTTGATGTTTTTTGGCATCGTCATCAATTACATGGATAGGGTGAATATTTCTCACGCCATACTTCAAATTAAAGCTGAATTTCAGCTTACCTCCTTGCAACAAGGCATGATCTTATCTTTCGCAGAAAAATACTGATTGCTGGTGTTGCTTCATATCTGGAAATTAAACTGCAGGAAGTTACCAAACATTATCCTGACGTTTACTTTCTCGAGATGAATGCCCAGACCGACCATATTCACATTCTCCTCAGTATACCGCCAAAATACTCAATAAGTCACATGGTAAATATCATGAAAAGCAACACCAGCAAAGCCTTAAAACAGAAGTTTTCTTTTCTCAAGGATGTTTACTATGATGATGGTCCTATCTGGGCAACCGGATATTTTGTATCAACCGTAGGCGTGAGCGAACAGACAGTACAGAATTACATCAGGTACCAGACGAGAGAAGAGACCGGACAAGCGCAGCTTGAACTGTGAGGAGACCCCGGCCGTAAGGCCGGGGAGGTTCACAAGAAATCGGTCGGGCAAAAATCGGAAAGTTTGATATTGGTACCGCGTACGGGAGTCGAACCCGTATTTCCACCGTGAGAGGGTGGCGTCCTAGCCATTAGACGAACACGGCGTACAGTAAAATTTACTCTACAAGATTTAGGCTAGGTTGTCTAGCTTTATGAAAACCATCAATTGCATCGGATAAGCTTAAAAATTGTCGTTTCCGTAGTCCCGGCGAAGTCCGGAGCACGGAAAGGACAATTTTTAAGCTTACTGACTGGTGAATTGCTTGACAGGAAATTCCACCGCTCATATAATAACGTTAGCACTCAATATATGAG
>MHKD01000038.1 GCA_001818775.1 Candidatus Kerfeldbacteria bacterium RIFCSPHIGHO2_12_FULL_48_17 | reverse complement strand
TTCCGCCTCCAGCTCAGTCGGCGGATCCTCAATCACGGCCTCTCCGTCCTTTGCAATGGCGATTTTAGCTTGCCGTTTCGCCAATAGCTCAAGTTTATGAATCTTGGCATCCAGCGCCTCCATCGTCATCTCTTCCGCCAACTCATGAATCGCGTTCATCGTGGGCAATTGCTTGTGGCCCAGGACGCTCACGAGATGCATGTTCTTACTTTCCACCTGATGCTTAATGACCGAGCCGCGCGCTTGTTGGGCCAACGCAACCGTGATCTTCGTTTTCACGGTTAGAAGAGGGATGTCTAGAACTTTCACATCCTTGTTCCCGCGCCGGATTGTTTTATAGTTCGGCAATTCCAGAATCTCGCGCACCTGATCTATCCCGAACACCAGCGCCTCCTCCAGCGCCTTCAGATACGATGGAGGCGGGCAGACCATGAACGCCACCTTCTCAGGACTCTGCATAAACCGCTCGGTGAACCATGACCGGCTACACACCCCACGGATGACATTCTCAGTATTTATGTGCGCTTGGTTCTGATTCGGGCTTGGGTCACGAAGGGCGGCCACCCTATTGTACTCCTCCCAAAACGACAGCCTCACCCGTCTATCCGTCGCTTTTGGTTTAAGACGAGGCGGAATGAGCGCTATCAGCTCGTCCTCGTTTTTCAGGAAGAGTTCAGGACGCTTTTTATAGGCATTTTCCAAGTATCCGCGCAGAAAAGCGGGTAAAAGACTTGGAATGGAACGCGGATCATCCACATTCCACAACGCGGAAAGCTCGGTAGAGGTGTATTCTTTTATATCAGGGTAATCAGCCCTATAGTCTCCCGGAACCATAACTTGATTCCTAGGGTACGCAGAGACACGGAAAAGTCAAGAGGCGGATTTTTCCTTCACTGTTTCCGCGTTTTTCAGTGGAGGAGATTTTTCAGATTTTTTAGTTTTAGAGTTTTTTTAGTTTTAGAGATTTTTTAGTTTTAGAGATTTTTTAGTTTTAGAGATTTTTCAGATTTAGTTTTTTTAGTTTTAGAGATTTTTCAGATTTAGAGACGTGAGGTGATATTAAATTTAGTAACCCCACGTGCCCCCTACCCCCCGTCTAGCCTGTCATGCCCGTAGACCGCTCAGCACCCTGCAAGCCCACCAAACCCACAGCACGCCAAAACAACAGCGCATTCAGCGCGCATCGAAGGCTATATCCGCGGGCACATTGATTCGAGAAAAGACATTGCCTTGTTCGAACACACTGTTGGTTCGAGAATGATATAGCTCGATGCGCTCGATGCGCTCGATGCGCTCGATGCGCTTGCCGCTTACCAAGGAATACACCTGCCCGTGTAGCAGCCATGGGAGCGGCGATCGGGGCGAGCGGCCAAAAACTGTCACAATCAAGTGCATCTTCACTTTAAGACATTTTTACTCTAGTCGCTTCTCTGCGACATTTTCAACTCGCTGAAACCATTGGATATTTCCCTGCTTTGTCATAGGTGTCTTATATATAATAATAATAATAATAATATATATATATATATTCCCCTATATGCCAGCCACAGCACACATACAGGTCACTCGTATTCTATATGAGTGGAGCGTAATAGGAGTGCTATCTATGACAGGCATAAGACAGAAGCTAGATTATTCAACGTTAACGCAAACTTACGCCGAAAACTCACGCGAATTACTCCGGGTGATGACCGACATAGATATGTCCTAATGCGCTGCGCTATGACAAAAAAAGGCGCAAATGCCCTGTTTCGTCGACTGCGCTGGCATTTTTTACAATTAAAAATGATTAAATTTGGATTAAACGGCATTTAAAGCGGTTTATAGCCTGGCACGCAGCGTGCATTACCGGATATTCACTATGAGCAGCAAAGCGTGGATATTTTCAGGTAGCATAAACGACGTTGAGTATGTGGAGAGCGCACTGGGCTTTTTCAGACGGAATCGCAGGATGCGCGCCAACGATCCGGTTTACATTTTTGTTTATTCCGCCGATGAGTGGGAGATAGCGCGCGGCACGTCCGTTATCGCGAGCAGGAAGCGTGTTTACGTTGTGCGCGAGTACACCGGCGACAGTGTTACCCGCGAATGGCAGCGAATAAAGGACAATCTTGTGCAAGTGTATGGCGACCATAAACGTTTGCGCTGAATTATCGGCGCAATAACAAAGCAAGGAGTAAGTAGCTATGAGTAATTCGAATTGGAAGCCGGAGTTTCGCAATTCTGAAATTGCTTTTAACGAAGCAATTGAGGCTGGAGCGTTGTCTCTGTCGCCAGAAGCACCAAATTACGCAGGCAATTACATGTACATGTTCACCGAGGAATTGCGCGGCGACGCATTTAAAAACATCTACACACGCAACTATATTTACATGGGTAAAAAATCGGCGCAACAGCGCAGCAAGGAGTAAGTGGTTATGAATATCATGAAAGCAAGCAACGAATGGGCAAACAGACCGGACGACGAGCGTTTTGAAAGCGTGCAGGCGCTTCACGACCACGTTGTGCGCGAGCGGGAAATATCGCGAGAACTGCGCACGCCGATTGACAAGTTGGCAGCGGTGGCGGACGACGGCGCGGTTAAGATACGTGGGCCGCATGGCCATAACGCAAGCCTTACTAATTGGAGCTTTGGGCAACTGGCTGGCCGAGTATCCGCACCAGCAGGGTATCTTAGAACACTGCCGGCGGAACTCGCGGCAGAGAACATCAATCACGGCATTAAAGCGCTATCAGAGTGTCACGACGCTGAGCTTGACACCAACTTACTTATGGCCGTCAACGGCGGGCTTGAAATCCGCGCGCTCAATTCCGATCGGTATTCCCGTATCTGGAATAGTGACATCACAGGCCGGTTGCTGAAGCTTCAAGCCGACAACGGAAATTGGATAAACCCGATTGCGTTTAAGCGCAATGGTGAGATTGGCTTGGGTACTCCGGGAATAGGCACGCGGATTGATAACTCCGTTAATCGCGTCATCCCTGAAGGAATGGAACCAAGCGGACTCTATGCCAGTGACCGGGACATGTTTTGTTTTCTGGTAGATGAGTCAAAAACGATTGAAGGAAGCCCGCAAGGTCTTAATCGTGGTTTTTTCGTTTGGAATAGTGAAGTAGGCGCTTCTTCATTCGGCATCATGACCTTTCTATACGACATGGTTTGCGGCAATCACATTGTGTGGAATGCCAAGAACGTCATGGAAACTCGGATAAGACATGTTGGAGTGGCCGACGAGAAAGCGTTTCGTGGATTGACGATTGAGCTTCAAAAATACTCCGATTCAAGTGTGTCTGAAATCGAAGCAACAATCGCGAGCGCTAAGAAATACGAGCTTGGGACCACGAAGGACAAAGCGCTTGATTCGCTATTTGCCATCATCGCTAAGAAAAATCTCACCGATCTTTCCAAGAAGCGGGCGACGGAAGCGCTAGACACGGCGGAAAAGCGGACAGATAGGTACGGCAACCCCTACACGCTATGGGCGGCGGTATCCGGGCTAACCGAGAATAGTCAGAAAACCGGATTCATGGATGAACGGGTCAAAATTGACCGCGCCGCGGGTAAGCTTCTAGAAGTGGCTTTTTAGTCCGCGATTGTACACATCACGTGCGCATGGGAGCAATTCCGTGCGCACAATGATGCGGATAATCGCGTCGATAAATTTGACCTAAGAGATGAGGAGTACTGACATTATGATCGGTTTTTTGATAGGCTACCTCGTGTTTTTAGTGTTGTTTTGTTTTGGATGGACAAGAATGTTTCGTATTTTGAGAAAGTGAGGGGGAGATGAATATCACGCCATATGACGAAAATCTAGCGACATGCACGCGCTGCGATGCTCGATTATCGCTGTTTGAAGTTGGAAAGGAAAATCACAAAAACGATCTGATATGTCGGGAGTGTTACGACCTTTTGATCGACGCGGGTAATCACAAGGAATGCGAAGGATGCAACGATGCGCTTGCGAAAGGGAAAAAAGATTTCTGCCGGGGATGCGAACGTGATCTCGGGGAGCTGTATATATGACCGGATTTATCGTGTTTGCGATTTTAGTGGGAGTCGCGAAGCTGTTTGTTTTGCTTTGCGACGAAACGTCGTGGTAGCGGTATGCTCGAAACTATCGACAGGATTTTACTTGACGGCGGTGACGGGGCTGTGGCAAGTATAATAGTGTGTGTCTTGGTCGCAATGGCCGCGGCACTGCTCGAAAAGTGAAAAGGGAGAAGTGAAGTTATGAAGTGGGTGTGCGGTTTTGATCCCGGTTATTTCGGCGGTTTAGCGTTTTATAATCCCGGCGCATTCGTGTCGGTTTACGACATGCCGCTATCTTTCGACAAACACAAAAAGAAAAGTGTGGATGGGTACGCTCTGAAAATGATTTTAGACGCGCACCGGGCTGATCTTGCCTTTGCCGCGATAGAGCGCGTCCACGCGATGCCCGGCCAAGGTGTGACAAGCATGTTCCACTTCGGCGAAGGGCTGGGAGTAATCAAAGGCGTTCTCGCGGCACTCTCCATTCCGTTTATCGAGGTCGAGCCTTCGGTATGGAAAGGTGTTTTAGGTCTCGGACCGGACAAAAAGAAAAGTCTCGATCTTGCGAGAAAAGTTTTCGGAAACGTCCATTTTCCGAAAATGAAGGATAATGGAAAAGCGGAAGCAGCACTTATCGCAAAATTCGCCTATGAACGACTTGGGAAAGGGTACGGGATATGAAAATTCAGCGAGTGCTGCACCCTGAGGTCGTACTGGATGTGCGTGGGCCAAAGGATGCCAGAAGCGTGTATAAAACGCTGCTATCTGAGATTGTTCTGCTTCCGGGCGGGCGGGCGCGGTACCCGGCGGAATGGGAGCGGAAGGTCCCGGGCGTACGCGGATCAAGCGCACTGGACAGCTTTTTTATACTCAAAGAATACGAACAGCGGCGGCCTAGAAACTATTTCATCCCACAAAACTTCGGGCGGGCGCTGTCTCTAGTGGACAAAAATATTCCGACGAGAGTGCTCCCTGAGAAGTTTTTCGCTTTTTTCCAATTAGGCGAGAACACCATATCCGATGAAGAGGGAGAAGTGGATTGTGCTTACGTAAAAATCGACCCGTCGGTTAGCGTTCCAGGAGAGAGAGACATCTCAGTTTTTTACTTGAATAAGTTATGGCAAACTACCACTAAACTTCGCATGCGTCTTGAAGAGAAGAGCATAACTTCACTTGTTGAAGCCGCCAAAGTTGTCGACTATGTTCCAGAGGAAGTCGGGGGAAAAACAGTTTCAGTCAGAGAAAACGCGGTTAAAGGAAGCTCAGTTCCACTTCGTTCAGCAGTGTTTCGGCTATTCATCAACGCCGTTGTCTATCTTCACACACAAGACCCGGAACTTTTGTCTTTGTCGCCTCTACCGCTTCTTTCAAAAACTCGCAGAGCGCAGGAGATTGAGAGATCCCCGGACGTTTTGAATTTATGCTCTATCCCGCTGACTCTTCTTAATTTTCAGTTTAATCAGCCAAGACAGTACTCGGTGGGGTCCGCCGCTGTTCGCGGTCATCTTAGATGGCAACCTTTTGGGCCAGCTTTTAGCCAAGTTAAGTTGATCTGGATCGACGAGCACGAGCGGCATTTTAACCAGGAGGGAGCGGTATGAGTCCATTTGTTTCGCGCGCGCAGCGGGCCAAGTTTCACAGTCTCGTGAAGCAGGGAAAGATGAAGAAAGAGATTCTAGACGAGTGGGAACGTAACACAAAGGGGCCGCTACCGGAACGCAAGCGCGGAAGGCCAAAAAGCAATCCGGCAATCGTGAAAGCTAAAAAATGGGGGGTTAGAAAATGAGCAGAATCAGCGCAAAGATATCGGGTTTAGGACTTAGTGACGTAAGTGTCGGGTATTGTGCCGATCCGGCGCGAGCAAGGCTGGTTGAGTCGATTTTAAAACGGGAAATACAGAAGGAGTTAGAAAATGGAAAGATGGAAGAAAGCGGTGTTTCAAATGTTGGTGTTTGTCGTGGTGTTCGGGATTTTGACGCTAATCGTGACTAATCTTGTTGGTTGCGGAAAGAACCCGAATTCCGTTGAAAACGGGAAAGGGTCGGAGTGTGTCGTGAGATGTCGAGATACCGGACGCGACGTAAAAGTTTTTTGGCAGCATCTTGATGTTTACGGGACAGTCTCAAGCCGTTGTGAGTGCTTATGAGTGGATTTAAAACAGACGATCGGGAGGAAATGAAAATGAATACAAAGAAAGCGACGATTGACGAGGCTTACGCGGCGTGGGTCAATGCCAGACCGCTTACCGTCCGAATTCCAGCGGGACCGGAGTCGTTTTACGTCGACGGGGTGAAGATAACTCGGGAATATCCGGTGCACCACAATGGGAACTGTTGTTCTGAAAAACACGTTTACACTCTTTTACCGGATGGAAAACCGCACCCATTGCGGGGACAAAACAAGCCAGATGCGCTTGTGTGCGACCGAGAGCGGGCGTGGAGAAATTACGTCCGCATAAGAGACGGGGTGAATTGACATGGGCGTTTTCAAGGTCGGCGACCTGGTGCGGGCATACGGAGTTGTCCAACTGGCCGGGGAGCGTGAGTTTCGCGGAAATAGCGACAGCGACACTGTTGGGAAAGTAGTCCAATATTGCGTCCCCGGAATAGGAGTACAGTGCATGTCGCTTGACGGGCTATGTTCATTTTGGGCACACCCCAAACAACTGCGCAAGCTGAAACCTGTGACATCGCTTCGTACTTTTCGGATCAATAGGCACGGGAATAGACACTACGTATCCGAGAACGACCCGAACGGCGCGGTAGCCAGCGAAATTATCGAGGTGAAGGAAGTGAGGAGAAAGAAAAATGGATAAACTGGTGGCTAAGATCGAA
>MHKD01000037.1 GCA_001818775.1 Candidatus Kerfeldbacteria bacterium RIFCSPHIGHO2_12_FULL_48_17 | reverse complement strand
CGAATTTTGTCACCGATACTGGCCACAGGTATACCGACCTCTGGCACTGCCGATATTTGCGTAGCGAATTGCGGAAAAAGTTTACTAAATGCATCTTTTGCAGGACCTAGGGGTGTTGGAGGGCCTACGAATTCTTCAGCATGAACTTGCTGCGGCACCATGCTCATGAAAACGAAAAAAACCATGGTAAGCGTTATTACCATTGCTGTAAATTTTTTATACCTCGGCTTCTTCATCGACATCGGCGTTTGATTTTTCTTTTATTTCTTATTCGGTGCTCGTATTCGTGTTGCTGCTCGCATCTTCACTTCCTATTTCCTCAGTCGCTGCTGTATCTCCAGTAGAGAGTTGCTGAATGGCCTGCGTAAATATCGCCTGCAGCGTAGCGTCGTCAAAGGAATTGATCAGCGTTTCATCCCCGCCGGACTGTATCAGGAGTTGACGGATTTGTTCGACGGGTAAATTCAGGAGCGTATCAATGGTTTCCTGATCAAGATCACTGAAAGCGGCAAAGGGGTCTTCAACTGTTTGTAATTCACTGAAAAGTCCGCTCCCATTGCTATTTTCAGCGCCCGTATTCGTAGAAGCAGCCGTTGTGCCCGTGATGTCGGTGCCTGTTTCGGCCACGGTTTCATTATACAATTTTATGAGCTCGTTGTCATCCAGTGAATCCACCACTTCGGCCGGAGCGCCGGCATTTTTCAAAACTTCCCGAATCGTATCAACCGAAACTTCGGTACTCGCCGGCGCAGCAGCCGTTGTATCGCCTGTGGTGGTTTCGCCTTCGGTAGTAGCCCCGGCAGTGGTTTGGTCGGTGCCCTCACGACGGGCTTCGTCGCAGGTCAGACCGCGGGGACAGTTGGGATTTTCACCCTGCTCCAGCTCTTCTTTATCGGAAAACTCATCACTGTCGGAATCGGCAAGGTATGGGCTGGTGTCGTAGGTGTACAGCTCTTCATAATCATTAAGACCGTCCTGATCCGTGTCTTTTGATTGAAGTTCGCTGAGTTTTTGCAGTTCATCATTGCTCAAAACGACCGCGTTGTTGGTATTGCTCTTTCCAAAATTCTTAAATGGTGAAAGCAGGGCCGAACGAATCTGTAGCACGCCAAATACCGCCGTAACCAAAGAAATCAGACCGAGTGACCACATGATCGTTCGTTGTTTTACCGTAGCTTCAATGACTTCTTCGCTGGCGGTTGGCTGCTTCCACGGGGTTGGATCCTTTGGTTTTTGAAAATCTGGCATGTGCGCAAAACAATACCTGAAAATTATTTTTCATTATAACATATTTTGGTCTTTTGTCGCAATATATTTTGCGAGACGCTTCCAATCTTGGAGCCCAAGTTCCTGTGGGCGCGCTGTGGGCGCGATGTCGGCGGCTTTAAGGAGACTTTCCGCTTCGGGTTTACTGAGCTTAAGGCCACTCTTGATCGTATTGTGCATTTGCTTCCGTTTTCCGGCGAAAGCGATTTTGGCCAGGCGGAAAAGTTCCTTTTTGTACGCGAAGTTGGGTTCTTTAATGGCGGCAAAATGGATGACGGCGGAATCAACTTCGGGCTGGGGCCAAAAACTTACTCGCGGCACGATGCGTGTTATGGTTGGTTGGCTGTAGTATTGGACTGAGAGCGCAAGGAGGCTCATTTTCCCCGGCTTGGCCACCATGCGCTCGGCTACTTCTTTTTGCAGCAATAGTGTCATGGTCTGGGGTTTGTGAGGAGCTTCAAATATGAAACGGGTAAACCAGGAAGTAATGTTGTACGGCAGGTTGGCGACGACTTTATAGGGTTGTTGGTGAAAAATTTGTTCGAGATTGGCGGTGCGTATATCTTGTTGCTGCACATGGAGTTTGTTGTCCCAGATGGGTTCCTGTTTGTGCAGATTGGCGGCGAGAATTTTGTCGGTTTCGACGGCGTGGACTTCGGCGCCGGCTTCGAGCAGGAGAAATGTCAGCGATCCAAATCCCGGCCCAACTTCCAGGATTTTGTCACCGGGTTGTATGTCGGCGGTTGCCACAATATCGTTGAGCGCTTCCTGATCAACGAGAAAATTTTGCCCCTGGGAGCGACTAGGTCTGAGTCCGAGCTTTTTGGCAATGGCCTGAATTTCCGTTTTAGAATACATGGTCGAGGTTTATATGAATGGTACCCTGCCGTTCGATACGGGGCGGCGTGGTCGTGAGGTTGATGATAGTTGAGGGGCGGCGATGCGGGAGATGACCGCCATCGAGAATGAGATCAGGTTGCTGCTGTGTGTTGGTTTTGTTGGCGGCGGTCGCGTTTGTGGTGGTCGCGGCGAAATCTTTTTTCACACGACGGGCGCTGTACGGATTGGGTTGGCCGGCCAGGTTGGCGCTGGTACTGATGAGCGGTTCGCCGGCAGCTTTGACGAGGGCGCGGGCGAGTTTGGAACCCGGCACACGCAGGCCGATGGTGTTGTCTGGTGTGAGTTGGCGCGGCATATTTTTGCGGGCATGGAGAATAAGTGTCAGTGGGCCGGGCCAATATTTTTGAGCGAGGGTGCGGGCCTGCGGAGTGAAACGCGCATATTTTTCGGCCATGGCCAGATCGCTCACAATGACGGACAGATGTTTGTTCTGTGGACGGCCTTTTAGTTGGTTGATGCGCTTTACGGCTTTCGGGTCTGTGGCGCACGCAGCTAGGCCGTAGGCCGTTTCGGTGGCATGAGCAACCACGCCGCCGGCTTTGAGGATGCGCGCGGCTTGACGGATGATAGAGGGGCTTGGTTTTTGAATATCGATACGAATGATTTGCATATTGTGGACTTGGAATTACTCTGTTCGGGCTGAGACTATTACTTTTCTTGCTCCGGACTTCGCCGGGACTACGAAAAGCAATAGTCTCAGCCCTTCAAAGTTCACTCATGTCTCTGCAAACTTGTCCAAGTCAGCTTCCTTAAAAATTTTATCCCGCCAGAAAGTGATCTCATCTTCCTGATAATACTACACCACAAAGCTCACGAGTTTATTTGGCACAACAATCACCTTCTTCATTTTTTTGCCTTTCAAATAGCCTGCCACCCGCTCCACCTGCTTGGCCATGGCTTCCAACTCTTTGGCCCTGGTGTCGGCGGCAACCACAAACTGTCCCCTGACTTTTCCATTCACCTGTACCACAATCGTCACCGTGCTTTCCTTGAGATGCTTGGCATTATATTTCGGCCAAACACTTTGAGCTATGAGTTCTTTATGTCCTACTTCCTGCCACAATTCTTCAGCGATGTGCGGCGCGAACGGCGCCAGAATCTGCAAAAACTTTTCCCAGTCTTCGCGCCGAATCGCGGCTTGTTTTTCGAGTGCGCCGATAAAAATCATCATCGCGCTGATCGCCGTATTAAAATGAAAACCTTCAATGTCTTCCGTAACCTTCTTGATTGTTTTGTGCAGCAGTGTCGTGATCTTTTCGTCTGCCTGAGCGCCGGTGCTCACCTTTTCACCGAGGCCATAGACCTTCTGCAAAAAACGATAGACACCTCTAATGCTGTCGGTGCTCCAGGGTTTGTCATCTTCAAACGGACCTATGAACATTTCATAGAGGCGGAAAGCATCGGCGCCGTAGGCTTCGAGAATATCATCGGGGTTAATCACATTGCCACGTGACTTGGACATTTTTTGCCCGTCAGGACCGAGAATCAAACCCTGGTTCTTGAGTTTGAGAAACGGCTCGTCAAAATCGAGGTGTCCGAAATCGCGCAGCGCTTTGGTGATGAAGCGGGCATAGAGGAGATGCAGCACGGCGTGTTCAATACCACCGACATAGAGATCAACCGGCAGCCATTGCTTGGTTTTGGCCTTGGCGGCAAATTCACGTGTGTTGTGCGGATCGGTAAAACGCAAGAAATACCAGGAAGAGCAGACAAACGTGTCCATAGTTTCGGGTGCACGTCGGGCCTTCTTGCCGCCACATTTGGGACATTTTACCTGATGAAAGGTTTTTGACCGCACCAGCGGTGACTCGCCGGTGGGTTTAAAATCAACATCGGTCGGCAGTTCAACCGGTAGCTCACTTTCGGGCACCGGCACTTCACCGCAGTCATCGCAAAAAATAATCGGAATCGGCGCACCCCAATACCGCTGACGGGAAATCAGCCAATCACGCAGCTTGTAGGTTGTTGTGCGTTTGCCCCAGCCCTGCTGCTCAATGTAGTCCATCATCTTCACTTTGGCTTCGTGAATATCGAGTCCGTCCAAAAAACCACTCTCCACCATCGTCCCCGCTTCTTCCTGCACCTGCTCGCGTCTGGTTATGGGTGAGGCATCTTTGTCTGGCCCAACTACCACGCGCACAATTTCCGCGCCAACGACCTGTGCAAATTCAAAATCACGCAGATCATGTCCCGGTACACCTACCAATGCTCCTGTACCCACACTTCCCAACGCGAAATCGCTCACATATATAGGCATGGGTTTATCGGTGAGTGGGTTGAGCGCGTACCAGCCGGTAAAAACTCCTGTCTTCTTCTTGCCGTCGGCTATGCGTTCGCGCTCTGTTCTTTTCATCGCTTTGGTAACATAGGCAGTAACTTTTTTTTGCTCCGGGAATTGCTCAATATTATCTTGCAAAAATTTACTGTCAGGCGCAATCACAATAAACGTGGCACCAAAATTGGTATCCGGCCGGGTAGTAAATACGGTGACGGTTTTTTTGCTGCCTTTGACGCTGTAGGTGATTTCTATACCCTCACTCTTCCCTATCCAGTTGGTTTGAATGGTTTTCAGCCGTCGCGACCAATCGAGCTTATTGAGATCCGACAGCAACTCCTCGGTGTAATCGGTAATTTTGAAAAACCACTGCTTGAGATTTTTTTGTTCCACGGTTGTGCCGCAGCGCTCGCAGGCACCGTTCACGACCTGTTCATTGGCCAGCACGGTTTGGCATGATGGGCACCAGTTCACCGCTGCCTGCTTGCGGTAGGCCAGGCCATTTTTGTAGAGCTGCAAAAACAACCACTGCGTCCAGCGGTAATATTCCGGACCTGATGTATTGATTTCCCGGCTCCAATCGTAGCTGAAACCCAGCGCGCGAATTTGCCGGGTGAAATTTTTGATATTGGTGGCGGTGGTTTCGGCCGGGTGGATACCTTTTTTGATGGCATAGTTTTCCGCCGGTAAACCAAAGGCGTCCCAACCCATGGGGTGCAAAACATTATAGCCCTGCATGCGCTTACACCGCGACACAATATCGCTGGC
>MHKD01000036.1:4919-21402 GCA_001818775.1 Candidatus Kerfeldbacteria bacterium RIFCSPHIGHO2_12_FULL_48_17 | reverse complement strand
GACAAAAACGCCAGCACATCGGCAATCACGCGGCCATATTCCGCCCGACCGCTCTCAAAAGCACACGGCGCAATACACCGACCCATGTGATATTCCAAACACGGTCGCTTGGGCATCACATCGCAGGTCCGGTAAGGAAACAATTTCCGCAACACGCCCAATGTTTCATACACCACCGCTGACGACAAAAACGGCCCGAAATACCGACTGCCATAGCGCGTCACGCGCCGCACCACCAGCACCCTCGGAAATTCTTCCCGCAACGTCACCTTAATATACGAAAAACTTTTATCATCTTTCAAAATAATATTAAACCGCGGCCGGTATTTTTTAATGAAACTCGCTTCGAGCAAAAAAGCTTCCGTTTCCGAACTCACCACCGTGATATCGATATCAGCCGCCTGACTCACCATCAAAGCTTTGTCCGGCACCAGCGAGCGACCCGACTGCCAATACGATCGCACGCGCTTCGCCAAATCTTTGGCCTTCCCCACGTACAAAACATCACCCCGTGCGTCTTTATACACATAGACGCCGGGTTGATGCGGCAGACCAGCTAATTTTTTCTGCAAAACAGAATTCATAGGTTATGCATCATGCAAAGGTACAATACCGGCCGGAGGTGATGGCTTTTTGCGCCGCTGCTCCGCCTTCTTCCGGGCCGCAAAAGTGACAATATTCGTATCCAGATGTGCGCTCTCATAATGAAAATTCTTATGCGGAAAAATATGCGAACGAAAAACGATGAAAAAAATCAGAACCGCCAGCGGCAAAAGGCCCAACATAAAAATCCAAATATACAAATCATCGGAATCAAGCACCTGGACATAAAACGCCGCCACCAACACCGACTGACTTTTCTGTCCGCTCGGATCAACGGTCTGTGCCAAAACATCATGCGGTAAAAAACCGGAGGCAAAACTGACAAAAACAATTTTAACCACAACAAAAAGTGAACTGAGCGCCAACAGCTTATGTGATGTCTGCGCGGGAATGTGACGCAATCTGCGGTGAATATGGGATTTCTTGCGAATATGATATCGCTGCGAATGACGCTGCCAATACACGGTATGATGCTGCACTGGATGCACCAGAACAAAAACGGCGTAAAGAAGGGTTGTGACGAAAAAAGACAGAATCAGCGCACTGACAAAGGGTCGCTGAAAAAAACGAAACAAGATGTGCACAATGGGATTGATATTAATTTTGTCAGCCACCAGCACCAGGGCAACAAGCGACAAAACCAGGACAGCAGAAAAAATAGCACAAAATAGAACGAAGAAACGTTCTACCATGCGTCGGTTACGGAAATAAAATCCGAAACGTGAAAAATGCATGATTTTTACGCTTTTGTTTGTATAGGTTGTAGCAATATTATACCAGTTTTTTGAATTTTCCGCTACATCTATGCTGCTCCCGAAACCACCACAAAACCGAATCAGCCCCGCCCACAAACGGTTGACTTACGCAAAAAAAAGTAGTAGACTGGCGGAAGTTCGTCTAGAGTAAAACCCGCAACCTCATTCCGGATCATAATTTTCAAAATCCGCCTGCGGCTTGTAAAAAATTTCTCGAAATACTAACAGTATTCCTCAAAATTTTTTCCTTCGCCTCGGCAGTATTTTGAAAATTCTGCCTCGAAAGCAGGTTACGGGCTTTGCTCTAAAAATTTTTGTTGTCTCATAACGATCAATTATGGCAGGTGAAAATTCGATCATCATCAAAGGCGCCCGCGTCCACAACCTGAAAAATATCAGCCTGGACATCCCCCGTGACCAGCTCGTCGTCATCACCGGCCTGTCCGGCTCGGGAAAATCTTCCCTGGCTTTTGATACGATCTATGCCGAAGGTCAGCGCCGCTACGTCGAAAGCCTGTCTTCCTACGCCCGCCAATTCCTCGGCCTGATGGACAAGCCTGACGTCGACAGCATTGAAGGCCTCTCGCCCGCCATCTCCATCGATCAAAAAACCACATCCCACAATCCCCGATCCACCGTCGGCACCGTCACCGAAATTTACGATTACCTGCGTTTGCTCTACGCCCGCATCGGCCAACCACACTGCCCCAACTGCGGTGATAAAGTCAGCAAACAAACCACCGAACAAATCCTCGAACAAATTCTGCGCCTGAAAGCGGATACGAAATTTATGCTCATCGCGCAAATTATCCGCGACAAAAAAGGTGAACACAAACACGTCTTTGAAGAAACGCGCAAAGCCGGTTTTGTGCGCGTGCGCGTCAACGGGAATATGATGAGCATCGAAGAAGCACTCGATCTCGTCCTCGATAAGAAAAAGAAACATACCATTGATGTTGTTGTAGATCGCTTGGTTGTTGACAAAGAGCTGCGCAAAAACCGCAGCCGCTTGCACGAATCTCTGGAAACCGCCTTGGATTTGGGTGATGGTATGGTGATTGTGCACGACAGTACCAGCGAAAAAGATCAGCTGTTCAGTCAGCACTTCGCCTGTCCGCGCTGCGGCATCAACCTGCCGGAAATTGAACCGCGCCTGTTTTCGTTTAACAGCCCGCACGGCGCCTGCGTGGAATGCACTGGATTGGGCACCAAGCTCGAAGTCGACGCTGAACTGATCATTCCCAATAAAAATTTGAGCATCAATCAGGGTGCCATCAGACCCTGGTCACGCACGTCTTCGAATCAGGGCTGGATGCTGCGGATTCTGGCGACAGTGGCGGCCAAATACGGTTTTTCTTTGGACGAACCGGTGAAAAAAATGACCGCCGCGCAACTGAAGCTGGTGTTTTACGGCACCGGCGAAGAATCTTTCGACGTCAACAGCGGCATGAACTCGACATCCAAAATCCGTGAATTTGTGACGACGTATGAAGGCGTGATACCGAATTTGGAACGGCGCTACAAAGAAACCGAGTCGGAATATATCCGCTCGGAAATCGAACGCTACATGCGCGTCTTTGATTGTCCGACGTGTCACGGGAAACGGTTGAACAAAATTGCACTGGCCGTAACGATTCGCGGCAAATCCATTTCTGACACGACGGGGTTGAGCATTGAAGAAGCGCAGGCATTTTTTGAGGGGTTTGTGGTTGGTGGTGCGGGTGCTGGCGCGAAGGGTGCTGGCGCCAAAAACGCGGCCGGCAAAGGTGGTGCCAACTCCGGCGGCAACAGCATGGCAAAAAATAATGTCTACGTCATGTCCGTACGCGAAGCCAAAATTTCGCATCAGATCATGAAAGAAATCCGCGAACGCCTGACTTTTTTACATAATGTAGGTCTGGATTATTTGACTTTAGATCGCGCTGCTTCGACTTTAAGCGGCGGTGAAGCGCAACGCATTCGTCTGGCCACGCAAATCGGTTCATCTTTGGTCGGCGTTATCTATATCCTCGATGAACCCAGCATTGGCTTGCACCAACGCGACAACTCCAAACTCATAGACACACTCAAAGCGCTGCGCGAATTAGGCAATACCGTGATCGTCGTCGAGCACGATGAAGAAACGATTCGCTCCGCTGATTATGTTATTGACGTGGGGCCTGGTGCCGGCAAACACGGTGGCGAAATTGTTGCCCTTGGCACACCTCAGGAAATTATTAAAAATAAAGCGTCATTGACCGGTCAATATCTGAGCGGCAAAAAATTCATTGAAGCGCCGCACAAGTACCGCCGCGGCAACGGCAAATATATTGAAATCCGCGGTGCCACCGCCCACAACCTACAAAATATCAACGTGCGCATTCCGCTGGGAAAATTAGTGTGCATCACCGGCGTTTCCGGCAGCGGCAAATCGACGTTGATGACCGATATTCTCGCCCGCGCGTTGTCACAACATTTTCATAATGCCAAGGATATTCCCGGCAAACACAAAGAGCTGCGCGGACTGGAATATCTCGATAAGGTGATTGATATTGATCAGTCGCCGATCGGCCGTACTCCCCGCTCCAACGCCGCCACCTACACCGGCGTGTTTACCTACATTCGCGATCTGTTCACGCAGGTGCCGGAAGCGAAGATGCGCGGCTACAAGGCCGGGCGTTTCAGTTTCAATGTGAAGGGTGGCCGCTGCGAAGCCTGTCAGGGCGATGGTGTGACCAAAATTGAGATGCACTTCCTGCCGGACGTGTATGTGGATTGCGACGAATGCAAAGGCCGCCGCTACAACGAGCAGGCTTTGGAAATTCATTACAAGGGGAAAAATATTTCCGAGGTACTGAACATGACGGTCGAAGATGCGACGAAATTTTTCAGCAATATTCCGATTATTCATGAAAAGTTGAAGACGCTGTTTGAAGTGGGTTTGGGCTATATTCAGCTGGGACAGAATGCGACGACGCTGAGTGGTGGTGAAGCGCAGCGTGTGAAGCTGGCGACGGAATTGTCACGGCGCTCGACGGGAAAGACGTTGTATATTTTGGATGAGCCGACGACGGGTTTGCATTTTGATGATGTGAAACGGTTGCTGCACGTGCTGAGCAAGCTGGTGGATAAGGGCAACAGTCTATTGATTATTGAACACAATTTGGAAGTTATTAAATCTTCGGACTGGGTGATTGATCTGGGTCCGGAAGGTGGCAATCACGGTGGTTTGCTGGTGGCCGAAGGTACGCCGCGTGATGTGGCCAAGGTAAAAAAGAGTCACACGGGGAGGTATTTGGCCAGGGCGTTGAAATAGTTTGGTGCGCTATATATGGAGGCGCCGCGCCCGAAAAGCTGCTCTTTTGGGCGATTTTTTTTGTTGGGCGCCAAACAAAAAGGAGGGGGGCTTGTAATAAAATGTTTTTTATATTACTATGTGCCTAGTTCATTGACAACAATTTAAAACCCCGGATCTTTGGATCGATACCGACCTTCCCAGAGCTAAAGACATTTGATACCTGTAATCACACCGACATTTCTAAACATAAAGACCAGTGCACCTAAGTCGCTCCACCGACATTCTTAGAGATAAAGACGTAGGGCATGAGAATGACACCGACCGCATGAAACGTAAAGACTGAAGCGCCCAGCAACCCACCGACCGTATAAAAGGTAAAGACCATCAGGCGAGCCGTCCACACCGACAGTATGGTATCTAAAAGACGCAATGTCAATCAATCGAGCTCCGACTTCCTGAGTAAAGACAATCTCGCAAGAGTAAAATAACGACGTTCCCAGACATAAAGACTCCATTGCATATTAGTAACCCCGACATTCCTGAATTCCTGATGTAAGACATACATCGTTTGGACCTACACCGACATTCATAAAGATAAAGACACCCTAGAGACGGATGAACACCGACCTAACGACAAGTAAAGACATACCGCCATACTTCTTGCACCGACTTTAAGAGGGATAAAGACTCAGCCAGCTCACCTTTACACCGACTGTATAAAATATAAAGACAAGCGAGCTTTTGACCGACACCGACTGCATGAGACCTAAAGACGCGACAGCTTTCAGGCGACACCGACTTTTCTTGAGATAAAGATTCCCACAAGAGTTTCCACCGACCATATTAAGAGATAAAGACCCAGTTGCAAAGACAATGCACCGACTACATGAGATACAAAGACTTATAAAAAGCACTGCCGACGCCGACTGTTCTAAATATAAAGACTACTCTTGCTCGGAAAGCCACCGACTGTGTAAAAATTAAAGACTTTGTTCATAAATCACTTCACCGACATTCCGAGGTATAAAGACAAACACATCTGGTTTGAACATCGACGTTCCTCAATGTAAAGACTTGCATATATAAAAAGAATACCGACGCTATGAAGCCTAAAGACCAAGTGAATAATGTGGATTACCGACGGTAAAAACCTAAAGGCAACTCGCATTCGTACTTACACCGACCATATGAAATATAAAGACATTTGTTCATAAATCACTTCACCGACATTCCTTAAAATCGATCATTTTGACTTGGAAAGAACTATTTCTTTCCAAGTTTTATTTTTAGAAAAAATCTCTCAAAATGAAAAGAGATGCCACATATAATGACACCTCTCTTCAAAGAACCAAATCACCTCCTTTGCGAAACTGAATCTAAAAAACTATTTTACTTCTCAAATTATTGTGCCGAGCTCTGTTCTTCCACCCTTGATCTCTCCAGTTTCTTCAGCTTCCACTCAGCCATAAGTTCAGCCAGCCTCACATAAACAAGCTTCTTACCACTCATCCCTTCCTTATCAGCAATGTAACCAATAAGGGCAAGGACAACGGCTGACTGCTCACTGGAGTGATCGAAATTCCCACACCCGACCCGCGGGCAGATGAAAAGAGCACTGCGACCAAATCTCTCTTCAAAAACTTTATCAAAGCGATAACGACGGTGACGACGTCCCAGTACGAATCTTTCATACGCCGCGGCCGGCCGACCTTTGCGATCAAACATGGGGGGTCTCATAAAATCCCTTACCATTTTTTTGAACGTTTCGATGTCAGGACGAAAGCCTTTTTCCAGTTGCTGAGGACTGAAACCATATACCTTTTCTCCTGAGGATTCGATGAGGAAGGTTACAATGGACCGGTTCCAGTCCAGCACCACGCCACTCTCCTGCACACGATTTACTTCCCGCATCCCCAACTGAAACCACCAACCACACTTCAGACAAAACTGGCTTGATCCAGCTGCCTGAACCTCAAAGGCTATCTGCTGCTCTTCCTTCTTCGAGAAAGCTCCTCCCCATAAGGTATCCTGAGCGCTGCTTTCTCTCTTTTTTTTGTCTACACCATTTTTTCCACCCTTCTTGGGCAGAACATCAGCCTTTTTGAGATCCTTCTGAAATGCACGCAGCCACTGCCCCACCAGACCGGATGAACCCACCGATTCCTCATGCACAACTTTAGCTCGGTACTTGATCATCAATGCATGATAGAAATTCCAGTAGCAACCGCGGAGGCTTTTGCGAATGCGCTCCTGCTGACGAAATGTGCCCTTACGGAGTGGCTGGAAAACCGGCTCCTTAAGAGACTTGCTGGCGACTTGCTGAAGCGCCATAAGCTGAGTATCTTCATGCACACCCAACCTCTGCACCTCATACCCATCGCCGTCAACCGTCACAATCGCGAAACCAACGCCAGATCGCTCTCCAGCATCAAGACCGAGGTAGGTCTTCCCGATGAAGGATTCCTCTTTCTCAGGAATAATGGGCGTCAGCTTGAAAGGTTGATCTGCCGTCACCCTGAATTCACCAACACGACCCAAGATAGTCGTCAGATTCTTCAAATCGAAAGCGACTGAACTCACAGACTGACAACTGACCGACGTTTCCGCCAGTTCAATGGTCAGTGGTGTATCTTCGGGAAGATACAACAACCCCTCCAGGTACTTCAACTCCGGCCAGGAACTTCTCACCCGGAACACAGGATGAGCAGGATCGGGAATAGGTTCAAAGCCGATGTTACTAGCAACACCCTTCTTTGGTTTTGCCAGAACCACCATTTTGGAAGAGGATCCTGGATGGTTACTCATCGCCGCCAGTTTACACGGCAACTTGAAGCCAAAGAGATGATCGTAAAAACCGGCCATCGTCTTCAGTTCCTGAGTTACCGGATCCGTCAAGAGTTTGCCAGCAAATGCATCCAGCGTAAGATCCAGAAAACGACGCGACAAACCGGTAGGTGTATCGAGGCGCTCCTGAAAGTTGTTGGAATTTTTCTTTTCCGGATCTGAAGGGTTTAGAGGTAGGTAAACCAACTGGAAGAGCCTATTTGGCGAGCCTGTCGTTTTGACGCTGTAAGACGTCATCACCGACTTACGCCTCAGCAACAATTCCAGCTGGCGCAGTTCCGAAAAGAGATAGCCATTGAGAAAAATCGGCACCTCAAATCCGAAAATCTCCAAGGGAAGATCAATGGCTTTTCGTGCTTCCACATACTCCTGAACACAAGGATTGTTCATCCAGTCTTCCAGCTTCACGACAAGTTTCGCATCCCTGATCCAGAACAGCAGATTTCCCAGCAACTGATGCAGCCGTAAAAAATCTTCCCGCTCGTGTCCTTTCAGATTTTTCCATTCGAATCCAAGAGTTTCGCGGAGACGAATAGCCAAGCCTTCACATGCTGTATAAACATCCGCTGGGACACTGAGTGGAATAACAGTCTGCCATTGCTTTCTTGGATCCTGACATGACTTGAAGATAATATCATTTCCTCCAAGTCCGAAAAAATCAACGAGTGGACGACAGACATCAGCCAGCAGCTTCAGAAACTTCTCAGTCTGGAGATCCCGCTTATAGACCGTAAGCATTGCTTGCAGTCTTTGACGCAAAAAACTTTCATTGAACTGATAAAGGGCGCCTGGAGATTCAACCAACTGATTCACCACCTTCTGCCATTGCTTCACCATCCCATCAAACCACACAGGGGCCGAGCGCAAACGCGTCCAATCCTCGGGAATCCTCTCTGCCATAAATCGTGGCACATGTTTCGGATTCTCAAGAAAATTCCGGAAAAGGTTGTTTGCTGTGAACAAATAGCCTTCCTCTGGCTCGCCCGGTAGCTCCCATGCAACGATCTCTTTCGTCTTCTTATCTATCTTTGGAATACGAGGAAAGATGGAAAGCAAAAATTCCCTATCCTTATCTCGATCCAAAGACTCGAGTAAATCCGGCAGAAATCCCGCTACAGACTTGTGTATCATAATGTAACTTCGAACAGCCTCGGACATATGCGTCATCTCAATCTCAGGATCCAAAACCTTAGTCCGCAACGCCGGTAATTGTTCCATTAACTTCCGATACTGACTCAACAGCTGTGGATGATAGCCTCCTTTCTCTTCCACATAGCTAATGAGCATGGTGGCATGTTGAATATCACTCTTGATACTTTCCAGAAGTTCCCGCGTCTCATTAAAAAGACGGAAGAAATTCGACGACCAGCTTTTCAGCTGACCATGGAGAAACATACGATGACCACTCCATTCTCCGGCAAATTTTGGCTTTGGTAATCTTTTGACTTTTTCGGCCAGCAAATCCAATCGTTCGCGCAGTACATCTTCCTTCCCCTGCCAGCCAACATAAGACCCAAGCATAAACTGAAAAATCTGTTCAAAACCATCACCCTGCAGGTTCTTCAAAAAAGTGCCGAGCAAGGAATTCATTCCATTGCCTTTTTCTTCCTCAATGCCAACATACTCGAGGCAATCTTCCGCCGTGTCGGTACTCATTTTGTCACGCAGCAAGGTAAGTCGCTGAACCAGAAAATCAGCAATGGAGCCGAAACCTCGGGTATACAACTCAGGAACAAGACAAACACATAATTCAAGCGGTTTCTGTTTTCCCGCCGTTTCATTTTCAGGATCTTCTTCTGTGACAGCTTTGGGGTCTTTTATAAGAGGTATAGCAAAAAAATCCGCCTTCAACATTCTCTGTTCCTCATGATCCTTGCTATCCCAGATATCATTTGCCAGCTTCTGGATACTCTGTTTCTCATCTGAAGAAAGCTGACCAATGAAGCATGTCTCCACATCGGCGGCATAGTTCTCAACTCTGTTTTCTCTTTTACCAATCTTTCTGATTTCAACAGAAAGTATCCTTTCCGCAGGTTCAACCTTCAAGCGACCCGCAAGAAAAAAAGGTGACTGCTCCAAAACCTTACGAAAAGGTGAAACCTGATCAGAATTGAATTTTCCCAGCGTGATTTTCAACGCATTCGCTGATGGTGAGAAAAACATCCCTAAACGCAGGGTATCCAACCAAAAATCCACAACCGAATACACCTGGGTTCCTTCGTCTTTCTCCATAAGATCCACTATTTCCTTCTGCCCAAAAAGGTGCAGGTTGTCGTGCCGAATTGCTTCAGCAAGTTCTTCAACCGCGCCTTGAACCGGGGAAACCAATGGATATTTGACTGTCTTCACTAATTCAGAACCTTTGCCTCGAAACAGAAGTCTCAAGGCAGCAACTTTCAGACTGTTCAGAATTCTCTTCATTTTTTCAACCTCCTGCCCTCATCTAAAGGGCTTTGCATGGTTTTTGATAATGTCGGTTTTCAAAGTTCTTATAAATGAAATAATAAAATCTTATAGCTTTACCGCTATTTTCTTTATTACCTCGGGCGAAATATAGTATACATCTATATTTTTGTCAAGACGTAGCGAAAATAAAAAAATTTGAATAAAAAAAGGCCCCATCAAAGTAGACAGAGCTCAGGGAATAAAGACTAAAGCGCACTTTGGGCCCAGAAAAGTTCTTATTAAGAACTCTAAAGACTAAGGCCTCTCGCGCTCAGACTTCCCTTTGCTGCTGTTTCCTCTAACAGGGGACCCTAACTTAGCAAAGTTCAATTATATTGTCAAGGACAGAGACAAAAAAACAATTTTTTTGGCTTAATTAAGACTTTTTCAGGAGCTTTTTGGCCTCTGACACACAGGCCCTGAATTTCTTGCCGGAGATATAGGCTTTGATAAGCCACCCCGGAATCGCCTTCCCTGCGAAACGTTTAAACTGGCCTGACATCAGGAAAATAACTCCCAAATCCTCCGGACTGCGGATATTCCGGCCACGCACCTGAAGTAACTGCCGCATAACCCGCCAGGTCCAAACACCCCACCTCTTATTTCCCATCCGCTCTTCTTCGAAATCTGCGAGTGGATCTCCCTGCACCGGATAACCAGGCCGCAGAAAAAAAATCACCGGAGCAGTCTGCTTATCGAAGTTCAGGCCATGAGAACAGTTGGCTGCCGTTCCCACAAACACCTCCCCTTCACCAGCCTGAAACCTTGCAATAGCCTCGCGCGCCGAAACACCATTTCCATAGGTGAGCATTTTGAGACTGTATTCTTCAACAATTTCCAGAAACCTTGAACGCTCCTCATTGGAAATGACCACCACCAGACTCCGATGACCTTGATCCGCAAATTCACGAGCTGACTTAGCAATCAGACGCATCATCCGATCTTTGTCGCCTGGTTTGACCGATTTCACAGCCAAGTTGGCAACGTCATCGGGCATGAAGATACGGGAGTTCTCCACCGGAAAATCAGAGTTCATGGTATAAAACGAACCTTCAATTCCGGTATCGTAGGCAAAGTCACTATACTCACCGATAGTGGCTGTATATGCCAGGGTCCGAGGCGAGAGAATCCGCCTAATGAGAGGCGGCATGTACCAATTGCAGATATTAATGACACACCGAACTTTCTTCTTCCCTGGAAGATCATCCGGTCCTTCATAATATGCATAGAGGTAATTAAGGGCCCTACGGTCACCCTCAGGCAAGGCATAGGCAAGCGAAACGGCGTATCGTTTCAGATCATTGGCAACCACAGTCAGCTGATTCAGCACTTCACGCGAATTCTCTGCATCAATCTTTCCGTCTTTGATGAGGGCATTTATACGCCTTTTCAGTTTTCTGGTGTCGAACTGAGGAACTACCTCGAGGAGCTCACTGATTTCGTGTTTCTTCAAAAGCGTAGGCTTTTGAGGAGACTTGACTCCGACAATTCTAACCACGGCGTCATAAAATTTCTGCATGAGATCCGCTTCACCATCCATCCCACTTTGCCGCATCATCGTGACGCACTGACTCAGGTGCCAATCACTGACTTTCGTGGAGAGCGCCCGCCGAAAAATTTCAGCCAGCTCATCCGTTTCGTCAATAACCAGTCCTCCAGGCAGCGGCCACTCATGAATGAGTTGAGTGAAAAGATAAAAAGAAGCGGTACAGACAATGATTCGAGCCTTCTGAGTCAGCTGCTTCGCCTTATACTTCACCAAATAATACGGACATGGCTCAGCACCAGATTCTTGCGTAGTTCCATCATCCTGGTTCACCCGATGCTTGCATGGTAGAACCAAACAGGGAATCTGATCGGCTGTAAACGTTTCTTTCGGCTGGTAATACAGACAATCATATTCATTCCGGCCATACACACCAAAGGTGATATCTGGGAACATTTCACACACCTGCTTTACCAGCGCCTTATTAGGCACGATGTAAAACAGCGGAGCTGTAGGAATCTCGCCTTCCTGCATCTTGTGATGCAAAGTAAGGAGATACACGATCCCAATGACCGTCTTCCCAGATCCGGTAGGAAGTTCAAGGATGGTTTTACCCACACCTTCTTTCCGTAGGACACTTCGAATTAATTTGAAAGCCTCGGATTGATTATGATGCATGGTGGGATACGTATCGTAGGGCCACCATTTCTCAAAATCAAAAATCCATGGCTCGGCGGAAGGGTTAGATGTTTCGTCAGAGACTGCATTTTCTTGATGTTTCTGATGTTTCATGATGTTACACCCTTTTTGGGTTGATGAGGTCTAAAACCTCAAGTTTAAGATAAAAAGAACACTTTTGTTGTGCTTAGCCCACCTTTCGATGCACTAAGCACCCATAGTAATAAAGGATAACCAATAAAAAGTCAAATTTTGCTCAAAATAAAAACTTGGAAAGAAGAATGTCTCTTTCCAAGTCAAAATGATCGATGCTGGGGCGGAATAATGTCGGTGACACATGTTGGAGCGCTTGTCTTTATGTCTTGGAATGTCGGGGGTCTGGAGGTTTTGGCTAGTCTTTACGTCTTGGAATGTCGGGGACGGGCAAAGATTCTTGGGTCTTTACGTCTTGAAATGTCGGTGACGTTTTTCATTGCATTTCGTCTGTATACCTAGGAACGTCGGTGATTCAGCGTGTTCCCTATGTCTTTACCTCTTGAAGGGTCGGTGCACAAATGTTAGCCTCTCTGTCTTTAGGCCTCGGAATGTCGGTGCATAGCATGGAGTCACTAGTCTTTACATCTAGGGACGTCGGTGTGGCCTGGATATCTGGCTTGTCTTTAAGTTTTATTTAGTCGGCGGATCCTGATTCCTACTTTGTCTTTAGACTAACACTGTCAGCATTTGCATTGCACTTTCAGGTCTTTAGATTTCATACATTCACAGTCGGTGTGAAAAAGACTATTCATTGTCTTTACATAAAGGAATGTCGGTGAAACACTACTCTTACCACGTCTTTATTTCTTAAGAATGTCGGCGTTCAAACAAAGCGACGGGTCTTTATATCTAGTACAGTCGGCGGTTTCCCCGATAATGATAGTCTTTATATCTAGGAACGTCGGTGCGCAACGCATGGAAAACAGTCTTTATCTCTGATACAGTCGGTGTCAGACAAACAAGTTACCAATCTTTAGGTTTGATATAGTCGGTGAGGGTAGTGCGGCGGTGAGTCTTTAGGTTCACACGAGTCGGTGTGGTGCACGTGGTCGGACGTCTTTATTCCTTATACAGTCGGTGCAAGAAGATCTAGGGCGAGTCTTTATATCGGGAATGTCGGTGTTTTGGGGTTGAGCGACAGTCTTTATATCGGGAATGTCGGTGCAGCGACTCAGGTGCACTTGTCTTTACCTCTTAAAATGTCGGTGAATTTTGGGACCACAACGGGTCTTTATATCGAGGAACGTCGGTGCATTATGGTTTATCCAAAGTCTTTATGTCTAGAAACGTCGGTATCGCCTGAAAGCTGTCGCGTCTTTATATCTAGAAATGTTGGTGTTATGACATGATACGTCAGTCTTTAACTACTCAGGGTCGGTGGAAAGCTGTCGCCAAAGAGTCTTTAAATCCTTATGGTATAGGTGTGCCTTACCTATTTTCGCTTTAAAGTAAGCAAAATATTGTTAAGGAACTAGGCCTATAGTAGTATAAAAAACATTTTATTTCAAGTCCCTACAAGAGAGAACTATGGAAAATCAAAAAAAACGATTTTATAAAGAGCACAACAGGCATCATAAAATTCTCCTTTAAAAATTGGCCCGCAACCTACAGCGGGCAGTGATACATGAATCGAGAACCAAAATAAGGTGTCCGAAATATAGTAAAAATGGTCAAAAATATCAATTTTCTGACATTTTGGCTAATATAAAGCATTTATAGTAGAATGCATTGACTAAATCCGCATTTTAATATATAATGAGAGGAGTATAATCATCTAAATCATATATACTATGCGGATTAGCAGAGACCTTCAGCCTATTATTGAAAAACACCTTTTCAAAAAAAAGGTTATTATTATCTATGGCGCCAGACAGGTAGGTAAGACAACTATCCTCAAAGCCCTTGAGGAAAAGCTTGCGAGCCACACCTCTCGCTACCTCAACTGTGATGAACCGGACGTTCGCACCGCTCTTACCGACAAAACTTCGACCGAACTCAAGGCCTATCTGGGAGATGCAAACATTATCTTCCTTGACGAGGCGCAAAGAGTAAAAAATATCGGACTGACACTGAAACTACTTGTTGACAACTTTCCGGAAATGCAGATTATCGCCACCGGATCATCTTCTTTTGATCTCGCTAATCAGATCGTTGAGCCGCTCACAGGAAGAAAATATGAATTTATCCTCTATCCCTTTTCACTGGAAGAACTCAGGCAGATACAGAATATACAGGAAGAAAAAAGAACACTGGAACAAAGAATGATTTTCGGTATGTATCCGGAAATTGTCCTCAAATCATCGGAAGCTGAGGAATTGCTGCGCAATATCACCAGAAGTTATTTATATAAAGACATTCTGGCATTTCAGAACATCCGCAATCCTGAAGTACTCGACAAACTCCTGCAGGCGCTGGCACTCCAGATAGGTAAAGAAGTTTCCTACCGGGAACTGTCCAACCTGCTCAATATCGATCAAAAAACCGTGGCTAATTATATAGGCATTCTTGAGAAGGCTTTCATTGTTTTTACTTTGAAACCATACAGTCGAAACATTCGCAACGAACTCAAAAAACTGCGGAAAATTTACTTCTATGATCTCGGCATTCGCAACGCACTCATTAATAATCTCAATCCTCTCTCCTTACGCGAAGATGTCGGGGGGCTCTGGGAAAATTTTCTCCTCGTAGAAAGAATGAAAAAATTGGAAAATACTGAAAATTCGGTAAACAGATATTTCTGGCGCACGCACCAAAAGGCAGAAATTGATTACTTGGAAGAAAAAAATGGAAAACTCAGGGCATTTGAATTCAAATGGGGGAAAAAATCAGCCCGAGCGCCAAAGGCATTCAGCGATGCCTACCAAGACGCAAAATTCCAGGTGATATCAAAAGACAACTACGAAATATTCATCTAACACCGCCACCATTCTACTATTTTGGCTAAAATAAAATTGAAATTTAAGCTGCTATATGCTAAAATACAGCCATGTACAATTGGAATATTGACCTCACAGAGCTAAAAAAAAATAAAGAAAAATACACTATCTGGAAACTCGAACAGATGGTAAATTTTGGCTTGGGTGGAAAAAAAATCAAGCGAAGTCAACTGAAAAAGTACTGGGATAGGCTGGACCTCGACCCAGGTAAGAAAAAATTTTTATCTTTTCTCCTATGGGGCCAACAATCCTGACAACCAACCAAAGCGCTCTCCTTCAGCAGCTATCACAAGAAAAACTCATCCGGGAAAAATTTTATCTTTCCGGTGGCACCGCTCTCGCAGAATTTTATCTGCATCATCGGTTATCCGAAGATTTGGATTTCTTTTCGGAAAAAGAATTCGATTCTACGGATATTTTTACTATACTCAAAAAAATACAGAAAAAGGTAAAATTTAAAAAGATAGATTTTCAGCAGAGCTTCAACCGGAATCTGTTTTTTATCCATATCGACAAGGATGTTATCAAAACGGAATTTACCTACTACCCCTTTCCGATTATACAAAAGGGCTTGAAAACAAACGGTCTGAAAATTGACAGCCTGTTAGACATTGCCGTCAACAAAGTATTTACCATGTATCAAAAACCACGTTCACGGGATTTTATAGACCTGTATTGTATTCTCCAAAAAAAAGAATGGACATTCGATGATCTGATAAAAAAGGCCAAGATAAAATTTGACTGGCACATCGACCCAGTACAAATGGGAAGCCAACTATTAAAAGTGACCGAATTAAAAGACCTACCAAGAATGAAAATAAAAATTGACCAAAAAATATGGCAAAATTTCTTCTTGGATATAGCAAAAAGACTCTCACCTAAAATTTTTAAGCCCTGATTTTTCAAACAATAAAAAAACGGGTACTCCGGCCAAGAAAAAACAGCAAAAATCCAACTCTGAAAATCTGCTATAATAGGAGCATGAAACCCGCTTGTCGCCCCCAACTCGAGCACGCCATCACCGCCACCATGAGCTACTTTGACCTCATGGAATTTCCGCTGACCGCCGGTGAACTCCAGCGCTGGCTGTGGCAACACACCACCACGCCCGCCGAACTCACTGCCGCCCTCGCCACTCACCCACACATCACTCACACCGATGGCTTTTATCACCTCAAAAACCGCTCCCACCTCGTCCCCCTGCGCCTGGCCCGCTACGGCCTCACCGAAACCAAACTGCGCAAACGGCATCATTACCTGCGCTGGCTGGCCACCCTCCCCCACGTCCAGGCCATTCTGATTTCCGACTCCATCGGCCTGCACAACGCCCGCGTAAGCAGCGACATCGACATCGCCATCATCACCACTGAACACAAAATTTGGTCAACCCGTTTCTGGGCCGCCTTTCCGGCTCAGACCCTCG